>NZ_JBWKXC010000001.1:385300-728710 GCF_059422605.1 Clavibacter sp. GW821-FHT01D01 | reverse complement strand
TTTCTAGCAGTTATCCCAGAGTCGGGGGCAGGTTACTCACGTGTTACTCACCCGTTCGCCACTGATCCGCCAGAGCAAGCTCTGACTTCACCGTTCGACTTGCATGTGTTAAGCACGCCGCCAGCGTTCGTCCTGAGCCAGGATCAAACTCTCCATAAATGCTTAAACGCACGACCACCCGAAGGCAGCCGGCACATCTAAAGCCAGACGTGAACGGGAATCGAACACGAACCAGCAAGTTTGAAACCGACAGAACAAATCATTACTGACTTGCTTGTTTGTTTAAATGTTTTCCAAAGGAATCCGAGACACCATCCGAAGGACGATGCCACGGGTATTTGGCATTTGACATTGTGCACGCTGTTGAGTTCTCAAGGAACGGACGCTCCCGACACCGACCATCACAGCCAGCCATCGGAGCTCACACTCCATTGCTCCCCGTGGGAGTGATCCAGGCCGAAAGCCCAGCACTCACGTCGGAAGCAGATTCAGACCCTAGCTCAGTTGGTGGTACACACGCAACCCGTAAGCCGCGGCAACTTCTGTTTCACCAGGATCATCACCCGCCAGAACAGCTCCGGAAGCATTTCGCTTCCCGCCCGTTCCGGCGACAAGAGGAGACATTACGCGGACCACCCCACCCCCGCAAAACAACCCGCATCCCGGGCGTGTCGCGACAGCCCCGCGGAGGCGGGCGGGTGGCCGCTCCGGCGCCACCCGCCCTCCTGCTCAGTGGAAGAAGTGGCGCTCGCCCGTGAAGTACATGGCGACGCCGGCCGCACGGGCGGCGTCGACGACCTCCTCGTCGCGGACCGATCCCCCGGGCTGGACCACCGCGCGGACCCCGGCGTCGAGCAGCACCTGCAGTCCGTCCGCGAACGGGAAGAACGCGTCGGACGCCGCCACCGATCCGGCCGCCCGATCACCGGCGCGCCGCACTGCCAGCTGGCACGAGTCCACGCGGTTCACCTGGCCCATGCCCACACCGACCGAGGCGCCGTGGTGCGCCAGGAGGATCGCGTTCGACTTGACCGCGCGGCACGCCTTCCACGCGAACTCGAGGTCCGCGAGGGTCTGCTCGTCCACGGGGTCGCCGGCCGCCAGGGTCCACGACGCCGACAGACGCGACCCGTCGGTCGGGAACGCATCCCCGGACTGCACGAGGTAGCCGCCCGAGATCTGGCGGGCCTCGAGCTCCTCGCGGTGGTATCCCTCCGGCAGGGTGAGCAGGCGCAGGTTCCTCTTGGTCCTCAGCAGCGTGAGGGCGTCGTCGTCGAACCCGGGGGCCACGAGCACCTCGGTGAATATCTCCTTCACCGTCTCGGCCATCCCCAGCGTGACCGTCCGGTTGGCGGCGATGACGCCGCCGAACGCCGACACCGGGTCGCAGTCGTGGGCGCTGCGGTGCGCCGCGGCGATCGCGTCCACCGCACGTGGCGCCGCCACGGCGATGCCGCAGGGGTTGGCGTGCTTGATGATGGCGACCGCCGGCTCGGCGAAGTCGTAGGCGGCCCGCACCGCGGCATCCGCGTCGACGAAGTTGTTGTAGGACATCTCCTTGCCGTGGAGCTGGACGGCCTGCGCGATGCCCGCGCCGTCCGGGCGCCGGTAGAGGGCGGCGTCCTGGTGGGAGTTCTCCCCGTACCGCAGCACCTGCGCGAGCTCGCCCGTCACCTCCCAGCCATCGGGCCAGGCGCTCCCCGTCGTTTTCGGCGTCGCCGCCTCCGCGCCGACGACCGTCGACCGGAAGTAGTCGGCGACCGCGCGGTCGTAGTCGGCGGTGTGCGCGAAGGCGGACGCTGCGAGCCGGCGCCGCTGCTCGAGGGTCGTCCCCCCCGATCCGACCGCGGCGATCACCTCCGGGTAGGACGAGGGCGACACGACGATGGCCACGTTCGCGTGGTTCTTGGCCGACGCGCGCACCATCGCGGGCCCGCCGATGTCGATCTGCTCGATCACCTCCGACGCCGGGGCTCCCGACGCCACCGTCTCCACGAACGGATAGAGGTTCACCACCACGAGCTGGAACGGCGAGATGCCGAGCTCCGCGAGCTGGACCTCGTGGGACTCGAGCCGCAGGTCGGCCAGCAGACCCGCGTGCACGGCGGGATGCAGCGTCTTCACCCGCCCGTCGAGCGACTCCGGGAACCCGGTGACGTCCTGCACCTGCGTCACGGGGAAGCCCGCCTCCGCGATGGTGCTCGCCGTGGATCCGGTGGAGACGATCTCGACGCCCGCTCCCGCGAGGGCCGCGGCCAGGTCGACGAGACCGGTCTTGTCGCTGACGGAGACGAGGGCGCGTGCCACCTCGATGCCGTCGCGGTCGCGGAACAGGGACGGGTCGTGACGGGGTCCGCTCATGCCGGGGACAGCTCCTTGAGGTCGATGGTGCCGAGGGATATCGCGCGCACGGTGTCGACGAGGAGCCTGCGCTCCACGACCTTGATGCGCTCGTGCAGGGTGTGCTCGGTGTCGCCCGGCTCCACGGGCACCCGCTCCTGCGCGAGCACGGGACCGGTGTCGACGCCGGTGTCGACGACGATGATGGAGGCCCCGGAGCTCGTGGCCCCGGCGGCGATGGCGTCGCGGACGGCGTGCGCGCCGGGGAACTCCGGCAGGTAGGCGGGATGCGTGTTCACGATGCGCGGGGCGAACGCCTGCACGGCCCTCGGCGGGAGCAGGCGCATGAAGCCGCTGAGCACCACCAGGTCCGGCTCCCACGCGGCGACGGCGGCGGCGAGCTCGTCCCCCCACGCCGCGCGGTCGGGGAAGCTCCCGAACGGCACCGTGAAGGTGGGGATCCCCCGCTCCTCCGCGAAGAGCAGGCCGTCCGCGTCGCGATCCGCGCCGACCGCGATGACGCGGGCGGGGTAGTCCGCGTGCTCGGCCGCCTGGAGGAGGGCGTGGAGGTTGGTCCCGCTGCCGGAGATGAGGACGACCACGTTGAGCACCCGCACAGCCTATCCGCGTCCTTCCGGGCTGCGCCGGACCAACGGGGCCATCAGCCCGGAGACGAACATGCCGGCGACCGACGCGACGCCGATCTCGAGGAACGCCGCGAGGAGGATCCACCCGGCGGCCGGACCGACGTCCGCCAGGCGGCCCGGACCCGCGGCACCGCCGGAGAGGACCGCGAGCAGCGCGAGCGCGACCGATCCGACCACGCCCATCCCGAGCCCCGCCGCCAGGAACCACGGCCAGCGTCGCGCCTCGGGCTCCGGGATGCGGGCCACCCGGGGGGACAGCGCGACCGCCGCGACGAAGGAGACGACGACCGGCACGAGGATGCCCAGGTAGCCGAGGTCGAGAGTGCCCTGCGGGACGATGCCCAGCACGGGCACGGACGGCAGCGGGCCCACGGACGTACCGAGCGGGGACACCGACGACCCCGTGCCGAGCGCGAAGCCCGGGCCCACGAGCCACGACGCCGCCCACAGCACGAGGTTGGGCAGCAGGGCCAGCTGCGCGAGCGTGAGGGCGATGCCGCCGACGACGCCCGTCTGGAGCGTCTCGTAGAGCGTGATGACGGTGGCGTACTGGAGACCGAGCAGCACCGCGACCACCACGGCGGAGACCGCGACGACCGCGAACGCGGCGGCGGCGCCCCCGCGGACGGCCGTGGCGGTGGCGGAGAGCGCGCCCTCGGGCAGCCGGTCGAGCGCGTCGCGCGCTCCCCGGATCGTCCGGGCAGCCCGCCCGGACGTCAGGGACGCCCACCACCGTGCGGCGCGCGCGCGATCCGCCCGCGCGACGCCGCCGATGAGGAGCCCCAGCGCGAGGACGAGGGTCGGGAGGATCGCGCCGCGGGCGACGGCGGGCGCGATGCCCTCGTGCTGCACCGCGAGCGTCAGGCCGAGCGACAGCACGGCGGTCGTCGCCACCGCCGCGGCGGCCCCGACTCCCGGGTGGTCGGTCTCCACGATGCGACGGCCCGCGCGCATCCCCAGGAGGAGCGTCAGGAGGGCGAAGCCGAGGGGCGCGAGGGAGAGCGCGAACGGGCCGTCGACGCCGGGGAGGCCGAGCGCGGTGGCGAGCGACGGATCGAGGGACGCGGTGAGCGGCACGCCGTGACCGAGGAGCCAGAGGTCGACGGCCGTCCGCGCGAACACGCCCCAGTCGACCTGCAGGTCGTACTGGCCGGCCCACAGCGCGGTGAGGGGCACGAGCGGCAGGGCGACGCCGACCCCCACCACCAGGAGCGCCTCGAGTGCCGCGAACAGGGCGGTTGCGTGTCGGTTCATGCCTCGACGACCCTACCGGCCGCGCCCCGGCGGGCCGGCTCCCCGGCGGGCGCGGCGGAGCATCGGCGCCGCGATCGGCGCGGGAGCGGGCGGGCGCGACGACGGCCCGCATCCACGGGGGATGCGGGCCGTCGAGGTCGGCGCCGGAGCGCGTCCCGCTACAGGGCGGCGAAGACCTCGCGCAGGAGGTTCGCGGTCTCGGTCGGGGTCTTGCCGACCTTGACGCCGGACGCCTCGAGGGCCTCCTTCTTGCCCTGCGCCGTACCGCTGCCGCCGGAGACGATGGCGCCCGCGTGGCCCATGGTCTTGCCCTCGGGAGCAGTGAAGCCCGCGACGTACGCGACGACCGGCTTCGTGACGTGGGCCTTGATGTACTCGGCCGCGCGCTCCTCGGCGTCGCCGCCGATCTCGCCGATCATGACGATGGCGCGCGTCTCGGGGTCGGCCTCGAACGCCTCGAGGGCGTCGATGTGCGTGGTCCCGATGATGGGGTCTCCGCCGATGCCGATGGCCGTCGAGATGCCCAGGTCGCGCAGCTCGAACATCATCTGGTACGTGAGCGTGCCCGACTTCGACACGAGGCCGATGGGGCCGGCCTCGGTGATGGTCGCCGGGATGATGCCGGCGTTCGACTTGCCGGGGCTGATGATGCCGGGGCAGTTCGGGCCGACGATGCGCGTCTTTCCGCCGGTGCTCTTGGCGTGCGACCAGAACTCGGCCGAGTCCTTGACCGGGATGCCCTCGGTGATGACCACCGCGAGCGGGATGGCGGCGTCGATGGCCTCGACCACCGCGCTCTTGGCGAACGCCGGAGGCACGAAGATGACCGACACGTCGGCCCCCGTCTGGGCCATCGCCTCGGCGACGGACCCGAAGATCGGGAGCTCGACGCCCTCGATCGTGACCGTGCTGCCCGCCTTCCGCGGGTTGACGCCGCCGACGACCTTGCTGCCGGACGCGAGCATGCGGCCCGCGTGCTTGGTGCCCTCGGACCCGGTGAGGCCCTGGACGATGATCCTGCTGTTCTCGTCGAGAAGAATCGACATCTACCTGTTCCTGTTCTCTCTCGGGAGTTAAGCGGCGGCCAGCTCGGCGGCCTTGTCGGCCGCCTCGTCCATGGTGCCCACGACGGTGACGAGGGGGTGCGCACGCTCCTCGAGGATGCGACGGCCCTCCTCGACGTTGTTGCCGTCCAGCCGGACGACGAGCGGCTTGGTGGCGGCGTCGCCCAGCTTGTCGAGCGCGCCGACGATGCCGTTGGCGACGGCGTCGCACGAGGTGATGCCGCCGAAGACGTTGACGAAGACGCTGGTGACCTGCTCGTCACCGAGGATGACGTCGAGACCCGCCGCCATGACCTCGGCCGACGCTCCGCCGCCGATGTCGAGGAAGTTCGCCGGGCGGACGCCGCCGTGCGACTCGCCGGCGTAGCTGACGACGTCGAGCGTCGACATGACGAGGCCCGCGCCGTTGCCGATGATGCCGACCTGGCCGTCGAGCTTGACGTAGTTGAGGTCGGACTCCTTGGCCTTGGCCTCGAGCGGGTCGGCCGCGGCCGCGTCCTCGAGGGCGGCGTGGCCCTCGTGGCGGAAGCCCGCGTTCTCGTCGAGGGTCACCTTGCCGTCGAGCGCGATGATGTCGCCCGACTCGGTGAGGACCAGCGGGTTGACCTCGACGAGCGTCGCGTCCTCGTCCCGGTACACCCACCAGAGGCGCTCGAACACGGGCGCGACCTTGGCGATGAGCTCCTCGGGGAACGAGGCGGCACGGGCGATCTCCTCGGCCTTCGCGGCATCGATGCCGGCGACCGGGTCGATCTCGATGCGGGCGAGCGCCTCGGGCCGCGTGACCGCGAGCTCCTCGATCTCCATGCCGCCCTCGTAGCTCGCGAGGCACAGGTAGGAGCGCTCGGCGCGGTCGAGGAGGATGGAGAAGTAGAACTCCTGCTCGATGCGCGCGCCGGCCGCGACCATGACGCGGTGGACGGTGTGGCCCTTGATGTCGAGCCCGAGGATGCCCTGGGCCGCCTCGAACGCCGCGTCGGCGCTCTGGGCGACCTTCACGCCGCCCGCCTTGCCGCGGCCGCCGGTCTTCACCTGCGCCTTCACCACCACGGTGCCGCCCAGCTTCTCGGCCGCGGCGCGCACCTCCTCGGCGGTGTCGGCGACGATCCCCGGGAGGACCGGGACGCCGTAGGACTCGAAGAGGTCCCTGGCCTGGTATTCGAAAAGATCCACGCGTGTCATCCCATCCGCACCCGCGCCAGGCGGTACGTGCGTCGTTCGAGGCTGCGGTGCCACGACCGTCTGGTGGCGGCACCCGGTGTGTTGCGGCTGCTCGACCCGCGCACCGCCACCGAGGTGGACCGGCACGCCGCGTCGACGACCGTGGAGAGCCTACCGGGTCCGGGGTCGGCGAGCCCGGGAGCGCGGGGGCCCGTGCACGGGGCGGGGTTCCGCGTCCGGGGAGGGAGACTGGTCGGATGAGGCCGAGCGCGCATCCCGCACGACGACGGGAGGGGTCCATCCGCGACCTGGCCGGGGAGGGGATCCTCCTCGCGGCGGGAGGACGGGCGATCCTGCTGCAGATCGCCGACCCGTCGGTCGCCCGCGGCGTCGCGGAGCACAGCGACTTCGCCGCGCGCCCCCTCGACCGCCTCGAGGGGACCCTCGGCTACGTCTACGCCGTCGTCTTCGGCTCCCCCGCCGAGGTCGCGCGAGCTCGGCGCATCGTCGGCCGGGCGCACGGGGCCGTGCGGTCGCCGCACGCCGCGGCGGACGGCTCGGCACCCGCGTACAGCGCGTACGACCCCGACCTGCAGCTCTGGGTGGCCGCGACGCTCTACGACTCCGCGATCACCATGTTCGAGCGGTGCTTCGGACCGCTCCCCGAGGAGGCCGCCGACCGGCTCTACCGGGAGTACGCGGTGCTCGGCACCGCCCTGCAGGTGCCGGCGGGGCTCTGGCCGGCGGACCGCGCGGCCTTCCGCGCGTACTGGGATGTCCGCATCGCGGCCCTGGAGCCGACGGCGGACGCGCGGCGCGTCGCGCGGACCCTGCTCAGCGGGCGCGTCGGATCGCCCGCCGTCCGCTCCGTGATGCCGCTCGTCGCCCTCCTCACCGCCGGGCTGCTCCCGCCCCGCCTCCGGCCCGGCTTCGGCCTGCGGTGGGATGCCCGGCTCGAGCGCCGGTTCGACCGCCGGCTCGGGTGCCTCCTCGCCGTCTACCGGGTGCTGCCGCGCATCGTCCGCGAGGCTCCGCGATCGGTGATCTCGTACCGGTACCGCCGACGCGACCTCGGCTGACGGCCGCCGCGGCCGCCCCTGCACAGGCGCGGCCGGGCGCAGGCCGTCCCCTCCGCCGGCTCGCCCGACAGGCGGACCGCCCGGCGCCCCCCATCGTGCGGGCATGACACCCCACCCCTCGCATCCCCGCCTCTCCGCCTCGCCGGGCGCCCGCCTCGACCGCCCGCCCGCAGCCCGCCGCACCACCCGGGGAGCATCGGTCCTCGTCGGCATCGGCCTCGCGCTCGGGCTGGGGCTCGCGGCAGGCGCCGTCCCCGCCGCGCACGCGCTGAGCGCCGTCTCCCACGGCGTCGGGTACGACTCCCGCCACGACGGCCGATGGCTGGGGTCCTACCGCCTGGACGACGGCCGGCTCGGATTCTGCATCGACGTCGGGCTCGCCGCCCCGCCCGGACACGAGTACGCCCCGTCCGACGACGCGGGCCGGTCTCCCGAGGACCGCGCGCGGCTCGCCTACATCTCCCGCCGGTGGGCCGGGTCCGAGGATCCCGACACCGCCGCGGCCGGGCAGCTCGCCACGTGGAGCATCACCGGCCTCGGTGGTCACGACCTCTCCTGGTACGCGGCCCGCGCCGGCGATCGCGCCGCCTCCGTCGAGTCGCGCGCCCGGGAAATGCTCGCCGAGGCGGCATCCGGGGCCTCGCGCTCGGTGGCGGCGTCCGCGGCCGTCGTGCTCGGGGACGACGGGCGCGGCAGCGTCCGCGTCGACCTGCGCGCCGACCTCATCGCCGGCGGGCCGACCGACGTCCCGACCGGCTCCGAGACCGCGACCGTCTCCCTCGACGGCGCCGTCTTCGACGACGGGACGGCGAGCGCGGCTCTCCCGAACGGCACGGCGGTGCCGATCCGGGCGACCGGGTCGGGACCGTCCGTGCAGGTCGCGGCGAGCGCGGCCTTCGCGTCCCTGCCGTACGGGGACGCCCTCGACGTCGTCGGCGACGGCGGCGCGTCGCAGGGGATGATCCTGGCGCGTCCGTCCGATGCGCGGGCCGATGCGCGGGCGGAGGCCCGAGCACCGAGCCCCCTCCCCTTCGCACCCCGGGTCGTCACGCGCACCTCGCTGCCGGTCGCGGCCGCAGGCGACGAGCTGACGGATGCGCTGCGCGTGTCCGCGGATCCCGCCGCACCCGCGGACGGCGACCGTCCCGCGACGGCCGGCGGCTGGGGGCTCGTCCGCGCCTCCGACGGAGGGCTGTCCCCGATACCCGTCACCGTGCGCAGCCGGCTCCTCGGCCCGTTCCCCGAGCAGGTCGGACCGGAGCGCGACGCCGCTCCCGAGCGCGCGCCGCAGGTCTGCGAGGTCCTCACCCTGGTGGACCGCGGCGCCGGCGACTACGCCTCGCCCGCCTGCCGACTCCCCGCCGGGGGCTTCTACACCTGGGTCGACTCCATCTCGCCGGCGGACACCCCGGCGGACCGCGGGCGCGATCGGGTGCTGCCCTGGCGATCGACGTTCGGCGCGGCGACGGAGACCACGCAGGTCCCGCAGCCCCCGACCATCACGACGACCATCGGCGAGCGCGAGATCACGACCGGCGGATGCCAGACCGACACGCTGCGCACGTCCTCGTTCGTCGGGGTCGGCGCCGTGCCGGTGCGGGTGCGCCTCGCCGGCCCGTTCGCGGCCGCGCCGGCCGAGGGCGAGGCCGTCGACCTGTCCGCCGGCCCCGCAGCGGACGGGTCCTCGTCCGAGGTCGAGCTCACGGGCGAGGGGGAGGTGACCACGCCGTGCATGAGCGTCGCCTCACCGGGGTGGTACGTGGCCGTGCTCGACAGCGTCGGCCGACCCTCCGGGGACGCGGACGGGGCGGCGATCGCGCCGTTCGCGGATCACGTCGCCCACGTGACCGAGACCTTCCACGCGGGACCGCCGCCGACCGGGTCGGACGTCCCGCCGCGGCTCGAGCTGGCCATGACGGGCGGCGCTCCCGGCATCGACGTGCCGTGGCCGGGAGCATCGGCGCATGCGGGCCCGGGGACGCTGGCGATCGCCGCCGCCGCCCTCGGCGTCCTGGGGGCGGCGGGCGTCAGCGCCCGCCGGGCCCGCCGGGCGCGCCCGCGCGTCAGAGCTTCTCTATGGGCGCGATCTTGATGAGGAGCCGCTTCCGGCCGGCGGGTCCGTCGAACTGCACCTCCGCGATGCGCTTCCGGCCCTCGCCGGTGACGCCCGTCACGCGGCCGTCCCCGAAGTCGGTGTGGCGGATCCGGTCGCCGAAGGCGAGCTCGAGGTCGCCGTTGTCGCGCACCTGCCCGGTGACGGTGTTCGCCCACTGGGTCTTGGGTCGCGGCGGAGGCGGCAGGGCGGGATCCTCGAAGCCGCTCGAGGATCGGGAGCGGCCCCCGTATCCCCCGCCTTCCCGTCGGGCGTTCAGGGCACGGGGCTGGGTGCCGCCCCGGGAGGTGGCCATGCCCGGGGACTGCTTCCAGTCGATGAGCTCCGCCGGGATCTCCTGCAGGTACCGGCTCGGCATGGCGACGTTGACCTCGCCGAACTGGGCCCGGGTCATCGCCAGCGAGATGAAGAGGCGTCGGCGTGCGCGCGTGATGCCCACGTAGAACAGCCGACGCTCCTCCGCGGGACCGCCCGGCTCGTTGGCCGACATGCGGTGCGGGAGCAGGTCCTCCTCCACGCCCGTGAGGAACACCGAGTCGTACTCGAGGCCCTTCGCGGTGTGCAGCGTCATGAGCGACACGGTGCCGCTCGAGTCGTCGAGCTCGTCGGCGGCGGCGACCAGCGACACCTCGGTGAGGAAGTCGACGAGCTGGCCCTCGGGGTTGTTCCGCGAGAACTCCTTCGTCACCGCGACGAGCTCCTCCACGTTCTCCGCGCGCGCCTCGTCCTGCGCGTCTCGGCTCGCGCGGAGCGCCTGCACCAGGCCGCTCCGGTCGAGGAGGGTCGTGACGAGGTCGCCGACGGTCGTGCGGCCCTCCGGCCGGTCGGGGTCGAGCAGCAGGGCGACCTCGTCGAGCATCCGGGAGAGCGTGAGGATGGCCTGGGTCACCTTGGGCCCCAGCCCGAGCTCCGACGCCCGGCGCATGGACTCGCGGAAGGTCACCCCGTGCGCCTCGGCGAAGTTCGCCAGCGCGGTCTCCGTGGCGGGCCCGATGCCGCGCTTGGGGGTGTTGAGGATGCGCCGGAGCGCCAGCACGTCGGCCGGGTTGGCGACCGCGATGAGGTACGCCATGGCGTCCTTGATCTCGGCGCGCTCGTAGAACTTGGTGCCGCCCATGATCCGGTAGGGCACCGCCGAGCGGATGAGGATCTCCTCGAGGGCGCGCGTCTGCGCGTTCGTGCGGTAGAAGACGGCGATCTCCGAGTAGGCGGTGCCCTCCTCGTGCAGCTTCTGGATCTCGTCGGCGACGAACTGCGCCTCGTCGTGCCCCGAGTACCCCGTGAAGCCCACGATCCTGTCGCCATCGCCGATGGAGGTCCAGAGCTTCTTGTCCTTGCGGTCGAAGTTGTTCGAGATGACGGCGTTGGCCGCGGTGAGGATGTTCTGCGTGGACCGGTAGTTCTGCTCGAGGAGCACGACCTTCGACTGCGGGAAGTCGCGCTCGAACTCCGTGATGTTGCGGATGTCGGCGCCGCGGAACGCGTAGATGGACTGGTCGCTGTCGCCCACCACGGTGAGCGACGCGCCGTCGATGCCGCCCATGCCGTTGGTGGACATGCGGGTGTCGACGGGGACGTCGTCCGGCGACACCGCGCGCGTCAGCTCCCGGATGAGCGAGTACTGCGCGTGGTTCGTGTCCTGGTACTCGTCCACCAGGACGTGACGGAAGCGGCGCTGGTACAGCGCCGCGACCTTCGGGAACGCACGGAAGAGGAAGACGGTCTGGCCGATGAGGTCGTCGAAGTCGAACGCGTTCGCCGCGGCGAGGGAGCGCGTGTACTGGCGGAAGATCTCCACGAACATGGCCTCGGCCGGATCCTGGAAGTTCGCCGTCCGCGCGAACGTGTCCGCGTCCGACAGCTCGTTCTTGAGCTTCGAGATGCGACCCGAGACGGACGAGACCGTGAAGCCCAGCGTGTCCGCGTCGAGCTGCTTGATGACCCGCTTGATGAGCACCCGCGAGTCGGCCGAGTCGTAGATCGTGAAGTTCTGGGTGAAGCCGAAGGCCTCCGCCTCGCGCCGCAGGATGCGCACGCACGCGGAGTGGAACGTCGAGATCCACATGCCCTCGGAGGCCTGGCCGAGCAGCGACTCGACGCGCTCGCGCATCTCGGCGGCGGCCTTGTTCGTGAAGGTGATGGCGAGGATCTGGCTCGGCCACGCCTCCCGGGATTCGATGAGGCTCGCGATGCGGTGCGTGAGCACGCGCGTCTTGCCGGAACCGGCGCCGGCGACGATGAGGAGCGCCGGACCGCGGTAGACGACGGCCTCGCGCTGCTCGGGGTTGAGGCCCTCGAGGAGCGGATCCGCGGGGGCGCCCGCTCCGCCGTCGGCGCCCGCACGGCCGTCCAGGATGATCGGCGTGCTGGAGGGGCGAAGGGCGGCGGGGTCGGCACTCATGTCGGCTTCGATCCTAGGCGCTGCCCCCGACGCCCGGCCGGGCCCGGTCCCGCGTCAGCGCCCCGCCGCGGCCGCCAGCTCCGCGACCAGGCGCACCGCGAGGTCCGGGTGGTCGGCGAAGACGCCGTCGACCCCCGCGTCCAGGAGCCGCCCCCAGTGGGTGCGGTGGTCGCCGTGCGCCGAACGCGGCCCGGCGCTCCGGAGCGGCCGGGGCAGGAACGCGTTCTCCGGCCGCAGCGTCCACGTGAGGACCGAAAGACCCGCTCGGTGCGCGCGCTCGACGAGGTCGGAGACGGGTGCGACGCCGGGGTCGCCGCCACCGACCACGCCGGCCACCTGCACCCCCGGTGCCGTCACGGGTGTCGTCACGTTCGTCCCCCGAGCCGCCGCCCCCGCCCCGGCGGATGCCCCCGCGGATGCCGCCGCGGATGCCGCACCGAACGCGGCAGCGGCCACGATGCGCTCCATGCCGACGCTGATCCCGTCGACCTCCGCGGCGAGCGCGGCCAGCCCCGCGTCGGTCAGCTGCTCGTCGAAGGTGACCGCGCGGTCGCCGACCCGGGCGACCTCGTCCGCGGGTCGGCCGCGCCCCTCGAGCAGGTAGACGAGCCGTGCGGCGACGCCGCGCGCGCGGACGCGCAGCAGCACGTCGCGCTCGAAGGCCTCGACCGTGAGCCGGGACGCGTCCTCCGCCCAGCCGTGCGCGCCGAGGTCGCGGGCGAGCAGCTCGTCGAGCGGCAGGCCGAGCGCCTGGAAGTGCGTGGCGTGCTTGATCTCCGCGACCATGCCGAGCGGGCGGCCGTGGCGCGCGGACTCCTGGTCGATGATCCGCAGCAGGTCCGGCAGCGACAGCACGGTCTCCTCGTCGTCGTGGGCCGCGCTGGCCGGGCGCACCGCGGGGATCCGCTCCCGGCAGCGGAGCGTGCGGATCTCGGCCCACGTCATGTCCTCGGTGAACCAGCCGGTGCGCTCGACGCCGTCGACGAGGCGCGTCGTCCGCCGGTCCGCGAGCTCCGGGCGGTCGGCGACGTCGGTCGTGCCCGACAGCTCGTTCTCGTGCCGGATGACGAGCACCCCGTCGGACGACGCCACGAGGTCCGGCTCGACGGCGTCCGCCCCCTGGGCGAAGCCGAGCCGCACGGCCGCGGCCGAGTGCTCCGGACGGTGGCCGCTGGCGCCGCGATGGGCGATGACGAGGGGACGGGGGCGACGGGCGTGATCCACGCGG
Organism: Clavibacter sp. GW821-FHT01D01; assembly: GCF_059422605.1. NCBI lineage: Bacteria > Bacillati > Actinomycetota > Actinomycetes > Micrococcales > Microbacteriaceae > Clavibacter > Clavibacter sp. GW821-FHT01D01. The sequence continues at coordinate 715,423 of NZ_JBWKXC010000001.1, read as the reverse complement.
GGGACGCTACAGGCGCCAGGTGGACGGAGAGCGCGTGCCCATCCGAGGAAATGCGGAGGCCGCGCGAGTGGTTTCCCAGGCTGGTCGGCTAAATTCGTCGGCAATCACGTTCATCCACCACTGAGAGTAGAAGGACCATGGCCAACCCCACGTTCTCCAACAACCCGGTCTTCAACGGCCGGGGTGCGCAGCCGACGAGGGAGGTGACCCCGGAGAGCCTCGACGAGCTCTACAACCGCCCCTCGGCGACCTCGGTCCAGACCGACCGGATGACCTTCGAGGACACGACCGTGAAGACGGTCAGCCTGCTCGCCATCGTCGTGGTGCTCGGCGCCGTCGCATGGATCTCGGGTCCGCTCGCGCTCCCCCTCGCCATGCTCGGCGCCATCGGCGGTCTCGTCCTCGGCCTCGTCAACTCCTTCAAGAAGGAGCCGTCGGTCCCGCTCATCGTCGCCTACGCGGCGTTCGAGGGACTCTTCGTGGGTGGCATCTCCCGCGTCTTCGACAACATCTATCCGGGTGTCGCGACGCAGGCGGTCCTCGGCACGGCGGCCGTCTTCGCGACGGTCCTGCTGCTCTTCCGCAGCGGCAAGATCCGCGCCTCCAAGAAGGCCACGAAGATCTTCATGGTCGCCATGGTCGGCTACCTGCTCTTCTCGGTCGTCAACTTCGCCCTCACGGCGTTCGGCGTCCTGGACAGCCCGTTCGGCCTCCGCAGCGAGACGGTGTTCGGCATCCCGCTCGGCGTGATCCTCGGCATCTTCGTCGTGCTCCTGGCCTCGTACTCGCTGGTCCTCGACTTCGACTTCATCCAGCGCGGCGTCCGCTCGGGCGCTCCCCGCCGGTACGGGTGGACCGCGGCCTTCGGCCTCGTCGTCACCATCGTGTGGCTGTACGTCGAGCTGCTCCGCCTGTTCGCCATCCTGCGCGGCAACAACTAGCACCACCGCCGGTCCGCGGCGCAGCACCGCGGACCGGCAGAACGACGAAGGCCGCTCCCCTCGGGGAGCGGCCTTCGTCGTCCAGCGCCGGCGTCAGGGCCGGAGCGGGAGGATCACTCCCACTCGATGGTGCCCGGCGGCTTCGACGTGACGTCGAGCACGACGCGGTTCACGCCGTCGACCTCGTTCGTGATGCGGTTGGAGATGCGCGCCAGCACGTCGTACGGCAGGCGGGTCCAGTCCGCGGTCATGGCGTCCTCGCTGGAGACGGGGCGCAGCACGATGGGGTGGCCGTACGTACGGCCGTCGCCCTGCACGCCGACGGAGCGGACGTCCGCGAGGAGCACGACCGGGCACTGCCAGATCTCCTGGTCGAGGCCGGCCGCGCTGAGCTCGGCCCGCGCGATGGCGTCGGCCTTGCGGAGCAGCTCGAGGCGCTCGGCCGTGACCTCGCCGACGATGCGGATGCCGAGGCCGGGGCCGGGGAACGGCTGGCGTCCCACGATGACCTCGGGGAGGCCGAGCTCACGGCCGATGGCGCGCACCTCGTCCTTGAACAGCGTGCGGAGCGGCTCGACGAGCTCGAACTTGAGGTCCTCGGGGAGCCCGCCGACGTTGTGGTGGCTCTTGATGTTCGCGGTGCCCGTGCCGCCGCCGGACTCCACGACGTCCGGGTACAGCGTGCCCTGCACGAGGAAGCGGATCGGCTCGCCGTCGGCCTTCGCCTCGAGCACGAGCGCCTCCGCGGCGCCCTCGAACGACCGGATGAACTCGCGGCCGATGATCTTGCGCTTCGCCTCGGGGTCCGTGACGCCTGCGAGGCCGTCGAGGAACTGCTCGGCCGCGTCGACGGTGACGAGGCGGACGCCCGTGGCGGCCACGTAGTCCTCCTCGACCTGGCGGCGCTCGTCCTGGCGGAGGAGGCCGTGGTCGACGAACACGCAGGTGAGCTGGTCGCCGACCGCGCGGTGCACGATCGCCGCGGCCACGGCCGAGTCGACGCCGCCGGAGAGGCCGCAGATGACGCGGGCGTCGCCGACCTGGGCGCGGATGCGCTCGACCTGCTCGGCGATGACGTTGCCGCTGTTCCAGTCGCCGGGGATGCCCGCGGCGCGGTGCAGGAAGTTCTCGAGCACGGCCTGGCCGTGCGCGCTGTGCTTGACCTCGGGGTGCCACTGCACGCCGTACAGGCGGCGCTCGTCGCTCGCGAAGGCGGCGACGGGCGTCGAGGCGCTGGATGCGAGGACCTCGAAGCCCTCGGGGGCCTTCGACACCGAGTCGCCGTGGCTCATCCACACGGTCTGGTCGTCGGGCTGGCCGTCGAGGAGGGTGCTTCCGGGCGTGAGCGTGACCGCGGTGGATCCGTACTCGCGCTGGCCGGTGTGCGCCACCTCGCCGCCGAGCGCGCGGGCCATCACCTGGAAGCCGTAGCAGATGCCGAGCACCGGGACCCCGAGTTCGAGGATGCCCTCGTCGAGGCCGGGCGACCCCTCCTCGTAGACGCTGGACGGGCCGCCGCTCAGCACGATGCCCGAGGGGTCCTTCGCGCGGATCTCCTCCGCGGTGATCGTGGACGGCACGATCTCCGAGTACACGTTGGCCTCGCGGACGCGGCGGGCGATCAGCTGCGCGTACTGGGCGCCGAAGTCGACGACGAGGACGGGGCGCTGGTTCGTGGGGTTGTCGACGCTCAAGTGGTGGCCTCCGTGGTGGTGGTCGGGTCGATGGGTCGGGGATCGGGATCGTCGGCGCCGCCGGTCGGGGCCGCGCGGCGGGGCGCCTCGAGCCTCGCGATGGTCTCCCGCACCTGGCGGGCGATGCGCGCCTCCACCACGAAGGAGAGGAACGGCACGACGCCGCCCGCCGCGATGAGGATGAAGCGCGTGAACGACCAGCGCATCCTCTGCCACAGCAGGAAGTCGCTGATGAGGTAGACCACGTAGATGTTGCCGTGGACGATCTGGATGATGAGGCTCAGGTTGGTGCCCGTGAGCGTGTCGGCGGGCGACAGCGCCAGGAAGCCGGACGGTCCGTTCAGCTCCAGCTCGTAGCCCGCGCCCGCGAGGTACTGCAGCGAGCCGTCCACGAACTGGAAGCCGGGCAGGTACTTGAAGCCCATCTCCACGACGAGGAGCAGGAGGAACGCGCCGGTGATGAACGCCATGACGCGGTAGAAGGCGAGGACCCTCCGGATCTGCGGGACGTCGGAGCGCTTGAGTCCGTAGGCCATGGGGCGATCCTACCGGTCGGCGTCTGCGCGGCCCCCGGGGCGGGCGGCCCCCGGGAGGGCGGACCCGACGGGGGCGTCGAGGTCGTCGCCGGGGGACGCGTCGTCGTCCTCCTCGTCCTCGTCCTCGTCCTCGCGGTAGCCGGGCTGCTCCCGCGCCCACGTGTCGCGGACGGTGCGATACCAGATGACGATCGCGAAGATCGCGAAGACCGCCCACTCCGCCGCGTAGAAGATGTTGAGCCAGTTGAGCTGCACCGCCTCGCTCGGCGGCGGGGAGTCGATGGCCTCGAGACCCGCGACGGGCGCGGAGGCGACGATGAACCCGTTGTAGACGGCGCCGACATCGCCCGGCCAGAGGTTCACGAGCGCCGCGGTGCTGAGCCGCGTCATGCGCTCGGGGTCCTGGCCCGAGCCCGGCGGCTCCGGCTGCTCGCTGGGCAGGAAGCGGCCGACGACCTCGACGACCCCGGTGGGCGTCCCGTCGCCCGCGTCCATGGCGGCGGCCACGCGCGCGGCCTCCTCGTCCGTCGCGGCCCAGCCGAGCGCCACGGGAACGCTGTCCGGCAGGGCGTCGGAGTCGGGATCCGCGGGGACGCCGGCGTCCGTGATGGCGAGGTGCCCCACGACCCAGGCACCGGTGCGGTCGCCGTTCCGGCGGTCGGCGACGACGACGAGGTCGCCGGGGACGAGGGTGCCGGACACCGTGACCATGTGGCCCGCGGACCGGTCCGTGACGTAGCCCTGCGGCTCGACGAGGGTCCCGAGCGGGAGCGCCGTCTCCGTGTCGCGCTCGATGACGACGCCGGACTCGACCGCGCGAGCCAGCTGCCACTGGCCGAGGGCGGCGAAGCCGGCGGCGATGACCAGGGCGAGCGCCAGGAGCGCCACCGAGCGGGGGCGCCGGGCGACCTGGCCGACGGTGGGACCGGGAGCCTCGGATGCGGGGCCGCCAAGTCCGCCGGAGCCAGCGGATCCGGAGGCCGGCCGGTCGGAGGCGGGGATGCGGTGGTCGGGTGCGTGCGTCATCAGTAGTCGGGTTCCCGTTCGCGGGTGGGCGGTGTCCAGGTGTCGTGGTCGGACTGCTGTCCGGCCTGCTCGGCGCGGCGTCGGTCGGGCGCAGGATGCGCGTCCGCCTCCCCGTCGTCCGAGGCCGGGCCCGCGGACCCCGTGGCACCGCGCGCGCCCTCCGCCTCGGGTCCGGTACCCGGCGTCGTGCCGCGTCCCGGTGCGCCGGGACGGGATCCGGCGACCGCGAGCCCGTCGTCGTACGCGGACGTCGCGGCGGCGGGGGCGTCGCCGCGCTCGGCGGCCTCGAACAGCGCGAGCGCCCCGGCGCGCTCCGCGTCGCGCTCGGCCTTCTCCGCGGCGCGCCGGGTCGCGGACCGGTAGCGGGTGGGGAGCACGGCCGTGCCGATGCGCACCGAGTTGGCGGCGAGGAGCGGGCCCATGATCGCCATGACGAGCACGTACAGGCCGGCGAACGGCTGGATGCGCTCGTCGAGCCCCGCCGAGAGCGACAGGGTCGCGAGGATGAGCGCGAACTCGCCCCGGTTCTGCAGGATGAACGCCGTGTTGATGCCGGCCTGCGCCCCGTGGCCGTTCAGCCACGCGACGAACTGCCCGGCGATGAGGTTGAGCACGAAGGTCATCACCACGGCCACCAGGACCGGCACGACCACGGTCGGGAACTCGCCGGGATCGAGCGCCAGGCCGAAGTTGAGGAAGAAGAACGCGCCGAAGACGTCGCGCAACGGGATGGCGATCTGCTCGATGCGGTTGCGCATGCGGGTCGCGCCGAGCACGAGGCCGATGAGGAAGGCGCCGATCGCGTCGGTCACCCCGAGGACCTCGCCGATGCCGCCGAACAGGATGGCGAGCCCGAAGAACAGCACCGTGAACAGCTCGACGTCGCGCGTGCGCAGGAAGCGGGACAGGAACGCGCCGCCCTTCCGCGCGACCGTGAACATCACGACGAGGAACGCGAACGACACCGCGAGCTGCCCGACCACCGCCCACGGCTCGGTCTGGCCGCTGAGCACGACGGACACGATGGCGAGGTAGACGGCGATGAAGATGTCCTCGACCACGGTGACCCCGAGGATCATGGGGGTCTCGTCGTTGGCGAGGCGGTTGAGCTCGATGAGCAGCTTGGTGACGATGGCGCTCGAGGAGGTCGCCGTCATGCCGGCGATGATGAGCGCCTCGCGGGTCCCCCAGCCGAGCGCGAACCCGAACGCGAAGCCCACGCCCATGTTGATGAGCACGTAGGAGCCGCCGGAGACGATGAGCTTCCCGGCGTTGCCGAAGAACTCGTCCTGGTCGAACTCCAGCCCGAGGTTGAACAGGAGCAGGATCAGGCCGAAGACGGCGATCAGCTCGATGTCCCCCGAGGCGAAGTCGAGGGGGAACCAGTGGACGCTCGGGCTCGCGAGGAGCCCCACGAGCATGTAGATGGGGATCGCGGGCAGGCCGATGCGCTTGCCGAGCTGGCCGAAGGCGTACGCGAGGACGAACAGCAGGCCGAGGACGATGAGGTCGTGGCCGTGGTGCACCCGCTACCCTCCGTCCGGCGCGGAGCCGGATGCGGGACGGTGCGGGAACTCGCCCGTCCGGTAGAACGCGAAGGCCTTGGCCACCTTCTCGGGCGAGCCGGCGACCACGAGCGTGTCGCCCGGGTAGACGGTGAAGTCGTCGGCGGGGGCCGGGTTCGCCGAGTCGCCGCGCACGACGGCCACGACCGTGAGGCCGACGACGCCGCGGGAGGCGAGGTTGCCGAGCGCCTGCCCGGCGATGTGGTCGTCGTAGTCGACCGTGAACCAGTCGATGCTGAGCCCCGGGATCTGGTCGAGCTTGTCGATCGACTCGGTGATGCGGGTCCCGCCCAGCAGCTCCGCGAGCGTGTGGGCCTCGTCCTCGCTGAGGCGCAGCGACACCTTCTGCGTGTCGGGACCGTCCTGCTCCTCGGAGAAGGTGATCAGGTCGCTGTGGCCCGAGCGGTGGGCGATGACGCCGACCTTGCCCCCGTCGTCGGTGATGAAGGTGTGCAGCACGCCGACACCCGGCAGCTTGACGCGACGGACCTCCGCCATGCGCGCACCTCCCTCTTCCTGACCTTCACAACGCGGGCCGCGCCCCGCATGTTCCCGGACCGCGCATGCGGCGCGGACCGGCCGGGCGGCCGGCGTGGACTACTTGCCGTACGGCGCGACGACGACCTCGACGCGCTGGAACTCCTTGAGGTCGGAGTAGCCGGTGGTGGCCATGGCGCGACGCAGGGCGCCGACCAGGTTTGCGCTGCCGTCGGCGGTGGTGGACGGGCCGTAGAGGATCTGCTCGAGCGGGCCGACCTGGTCGACGCGGACGCGGTGCCCGCGCGGCAGCTCCGCGTGGTGCGCCTCGGCGCCCCAATGGAAGCCCTGGCCGGGCGCGTCGGTCGCGCGGGCGAGGGTCGAGCCGAGCATGACCGCGTCGGCGCCGACCGCGATGGCCTTGACGATGTCGCCCGAGCTGCCGAGACCGCCGTCGGCGATGACGTGCACGTAGCGGCCCCCGGACTCGTCCATGTAGTCGCGGCGGGCGCCGGCGACGTCGGAGAGGGCCGTGGCCATGGGCGCGTGGATGCCGAGCGTGGAGCGCGTCGTGGACGCCGCTCCCCCGCCGAAGCCGACGAGGACGCCGGCCGCGCCGGTGCGCATGAGGTGCAGGGCCGCCGTGTACGTGGCCGCGCCGCCGACGATGACGGGCACGTCGAGCTCGTAGATGAACTCCTTGAGGTTGAGCGGGGCCGCGGCCTTCGAGACGTGCTCCGCGGACACGGTCGTGCCGCGGATGACGAAGAGGTCGATGCCGGCGGCGACGACGGTCTCGTAGTGGTCGGCGGTGCGCTGGGGCGAGAGGGCCGCGGCGACCACGACGCCGGCCGCACGGATCTCGGCGATGCGCGCCGTGATGAGCTCGGGCTTGATGGGCTCGGAGTAGATCTGCTGCATGCGCCGCGTCGCGGACTCCGGCGGCAGCGAGCGGATCTCCTCGAGCAGACGCTCGGGGTGCTCGTAGCGCGTCCACAGCCCCTCGAGGTCGAGGACGCCGACCCCGCCGAGGCGGCCCATGGCGATGGCCGTGGCCGGGGAGACCACGGAGTCCATGGGCGCCGCGAGGAACGGGATCTCGAACTGGTAGGCGTCGATCGACCAGGCGACCGAGACGTCCTGCGGGTCGCGCGTGCGCCTCGACGGGACGATGGCGATGTCGTCGAACGCGAACACCCGGCGGGCCCGCTTGGCGCGGCCGATCTCTACATCACTCACCCGCACAGCCTAGCGGCGGGCCGCTGGACGGCCAGCCGACGCCGGAGGCGCTCCGTGCGCGGCCGGAGGCGGGGCCGGCCGGTCGCACGGGCTCGAGGCCCGCGTGCACGAGGAGCGCGCGGAGCCGCCCGGGGCCCAGCACGTCCCGCTCCGTGACGTCGACCATGCGCCACCGCGCGCCATCCGCCGACAGCCCGGGGTCGGACGGCCCGCCGTACCGCGTCGGCCTCGACGAGGACGACGGCGGCGGCGCGGGCGGCGCGATCCGCAGCCCGACGCGGTCTCCCGGCCAGGTCAGGGCGACGCGTCCATGTCCCTCGACCCGCACGCCGACCTCGGGGCGCGCCATCCCGGCCTCGGCGGCGATGCCGCGCGCGACGGACTCCGCCGGGCCGACCGCGCCGCCCTCCGCGGCCGAGATCAGGAGCGCGGACCGTCGGCTCCAGGGACCGGGGCCGCGCAGCGCCCGCTCCGCCTCGAGGTCCGCGCGGGTGATCGGCGACGGCCTGCTCGCCCCGAGCGCGTCGTCGAGCGCGACCAGGCCGTGCGCGAACCAGCCCGGCCCGCGCGGCGCGGCGTCGCGAACGGCCGCCATCGCCGCCTCGTGCGACGCGGCGAGCGCCGTCGCCGCGAGCCCGGGCAGCAGCACCCCCGCTCCGGCTCCGCCTCCGCCGACGCCGACGCCGACGCCGACGCCGACGAGCGAGGATCGCCCGCCGGACGGGTCGCGGACGGTGCGCGTGCCCGCGCGGCGCGAGGGTGCGTGCCCCGGCACGTCGAGGAGCGTCACGAGCCGCGGCCACGGCGTCATGCGCGGGAGTCCGTGCACGGCGGCGGCCGAGGCGCCGCCGAGCACGACGGGCGGCGTGGACGCGCTGACGAGCGCCCGGATGCGCAGGAGGTGCCGCTCCCGACCCGACACGGCCTCCCACCCGCTCCTCTCGACGTGCACCCCGGCGCGCAGCCGCACGAGCTCCCCCCGCGCCTCGGCACGTGCGACCGTCACGGGGTCGGCACGCTCGTGCACCGCGTCCGCGCCGCAGTCGGACGCCTCACCGGCGGACTCCGCGCCGGACAGGATCAGGACCACGTCGGGAGGCCCCAGCACCCCCGCCCCGAGGACGTCGGGCACGGGCATCTGCGGGGAGTCGGGCGGCATGACCGCACTGTGCCGTGCCCGGCGCTCGCCGGACGCTCGCCGGCGCGGCCCGCGAGCCGTCGGTCACCACGCACCCCTGTGAGGGAGGGCGCCCCGCATCCCGAGGTCGACCCGGCGACGACCGCCGACGACGCGCGAGGGGCCGGCGCTGTCCGCGTCGGCCCCTCGTCCTCACCGCGCGTGACGCGCGGCCCCGCGCATCAGCGCCGGTAGTTGGGCGCCTCGACGACCATCTGCACGTCGTGCGGGTGCGACTCCTTCAGCCCGGCCGCCGTGATGCGCACGAAGCGCCCGCGGTCCTTGAGCTCGCCGACCGTGCGCGCCCCGACGTAGAACATGGACTGCCGGAGGCCGCCCGTGAGCTGGTACACCATGTTCGCGAGCGATCCGCGGTAGGGCACCTGGCCCTCGATGCCCTCGGGGATGAGCTTGTCGTCGCTCGGCACGTCCGACTGGAAGTAGCGGTCCTTCGAGTAGGAGGTCTTCGAGCCGCGGGTCTGGAGCGCGCCGAGCGAGCCCATCCCCCGATAGCTCTTGAACTGCTTGCCGCCGACGAACATGAGGTCGCCCGGGCTCTCGTCGCAGCCTGCGAGGAGGCTGCCGAGCATGACGGTGTCGGCACCGGCGACGAGCGCCTTCGCGATGTCGCCCGAGTACTGCAGGCCGCCGTCCGCGATGACCGGGATGCCGGCGGCGCGCGCGGCGAGCGACGCCTCGTAGACGGCGGTGACCTGGGGCACGCCCACGCCCGCGACCACGCGCGTGGTGCAGATGGACCCGGGGCCGACGCCGACCTTGATGGCGTCCGCGCCCGCGTCGATGAGCGCCTGGGCGCCCGACCGGGTCGCGACGTTGCCGCCGATGACGTCGACGTGCGACGTCGCCGGGTCGGACTTCAGCCGGCGGATGATGTCGAGCACGCCCTTGCTGTCGCCGTTCGCGGTGTCCACCACGAGCACGTCGACGCCCGCCTCCACGAGGGCGAGCGCGCGCTGCCAGGCGTCGCCGAAGAAGCCGATGGCCGCCCCGACGCGGAGGCGCCCCTCGGCGTCCTTGGTCGCGTCCGGGTACTGCTCGGACTTGTCGAAGTCCTTGACCGTGATGAGGCCGCGGAGCTTGCCGGCGTCGTCCACCAGGGGGAGCTTCTCGATCTTGTGCTCCGCGAAGATCGCGATCGCGTGGTCGGGATCGATGCCGACCCCGCCCGTGATGAGCGGGGTGCGGGTCATGACGTCGCGCACGAGCGTCGTCGCCGCCTGGACGGGCGAGACGAAGCGCATGTCCCGGTTGGTGATGATGCCGACGAGGGTGCCGTCGGACTCGACGACGGGGAGGCCCGAGACGCGGAACTGGCCGCAGAGCGCGTCCACCTCGGCGACGGTGGCGTCGGGCCGCGTCGTGACCGGGTTCGTGATCATGCCCGACTCGCTGCGCTTGACCTTGTCGACGAAGGCCGCCTGGTCCTCGATGGAGAGGTTGCGGTGGATCACGCCCAGACCGCCCTGCCGGGCCATCGCGATGGCCATGCGCGCCTCGGTGACGGTGTCCATCGCCGAGGAGAGGAGGGGAGCCGCGACGCTGATGTTGCGGGTGAGGCGGGACGTGGTGTCCGCCTCGCTGGGGATGACGTCGGTGTGCCCCGGGAGGAGCATGACGTCGTCGTAGGTGAGGCCGATGACGCCGAACGGGTCGGACTGATCCAAGTTCCCTCCAGGGGGGTGAGAGGCGGACGATGCACCCGGGGGACCGCGTCGGCAACCGGTGTGTCGATGTTAACGGTCGTGCTCCCGCGCTATTCCCGCGCTATCACGCCGCCGCGCGCCGTGGACGCGAAACATCCAGGACATAATCAGCACGTACTGTCAACCAACGTCGTCCTGACGGTAGTCGCGGTGCCTGTGCGGATGTGCCCATCCCACGGCTCCCCCTATGGAGGTCTAGTGATAGCCACTGGTTCGGCCGGAGCACGCGCGCAGCGCATGTGGGCCCTGATTCTCGCGGTGGCGTTCGCCTGCGCCGCACTCGTCCTCACGGCCCCGGCGGGTGCTCACGCTGATCCCCGCGCGGCGCCCCAGGCCGTCGACCCGGCATCCGCCGAGCAGTCCCTGCTCGTGTGGGTCCGGGCGGACGCCGACAAGACCGGCATCGCCGGCGTCACCGTCACGGTGTCGGGCGGCGGCGTCGACGCCACCGGCACGACCGACGCGGAGGGCAAGGCGGAGGTCGGGCTGTCCGCCCCCGGATCGTTCACCGTCGAGGTCGACGAGTCCACGGTCCCCGAGGGCGCGGGCATCCCCCGCGCGGGCTCGAGCCCCCGCGAGATCGACGTCGCCGCGGGCAACAAGAACGTGCCGGCCTTCTTCTTCCTCTCCCCCGACGGCGGCGCGGCGGCGGGCCCGAGCCCCACGCCGAGCACCGACGCGGGCACGTCCACCGGCGGCGAGACGGCCGCCCCGGACACCGAGACCGGCGCCGTCTCGGGCACCGCCGAGCCCGTGTCGGGCAACAACTTCTGGAAGATCTTCTGGCCCAAGGTGGTGACGGGCCTCATCTTCGGCCTCCTCCTCGCCCTCGCCGCCATCGGCCTCTCCCTCATCTACGGCACGACCGGCCTCAACAACTTCGCGCACGGCGAGCTGGTGACCTTCGGGGCCCTGATGGCCTACCTCTTCAGCAACGTGCTGGGACTCAACCCGGTGCTCGCGATCCTCATCACGGTGGTCCTCGGCGGGGCGTTCGGCTACACGCAGGACGCCGCGATCTGGAAGCCGCTCCGGCGGCGGAACCTCGGCCTCGTGCCGCTGATGATCGTCACCATCGGCCTGTCGCTCGCGCTGCGCTACCTCTTCCAGTTCATCTTCGGCGCCGACCGCCTGACGCTGCCGAACAGCCCCGCGCCGTTCCTCGTCGTCGGGCCGGTGAGCCTCAAGTTCACGGACGTCGCCGGAGCGGTGGTCTCCATCGTGCTGCTGCTCGCCGTCGCGTACGTGCTGCTCTACACGAAGATCGGCAAGGCCACCCGCGCCGTCTCCGACAACCGCTCGCTCGCGGCCGCGTCCGGCATCGACGTGGAGCGGGTCATCCGCGTGGTCTGGGTCGGCGGCGCGGCCCTCGCGGCGCTGTCCGGCGTCTTCATCGCCTACTACCAGTCGCTGCGCTGGGACACGGGCGCCTCGATCCTGCTGCTCGTCTTCTCCGCCGTCGTCCTCGGCGGCCTGGGGACGGCGTTCGGCGCCCTCATCGGCTCGATCGTGATCGGCGTCTTCATCAACGTCAGCACCATGGTCCTGCCCGAGAACATGAAGTACGTGGCCGCTCTCGTGGTCATGATCGTCATCCTGCTCGTCAGGCCCCAGGGCATCCTGGGCCGGAAAGATCGGATCGGTTAGCCGCGCATGAACACCAACTTCATCTTCCTGGCGATCGGCGAGATCTTCTCGCCGACCACCGCGGCGTACGCGCTCGCGACCGTCGGCCTCGTGATCCACTTCGGCTTCACGGGCCTGCTCAACTTCGGCCAGGCCGGCTTCATGGCCATCGGCGGGTACGCGTTCGCCATCACGGCGGTCATGTACGACTGGCCCGTCTGGGCGTCCCTGCTGGCGGCGATCGTCGCGTCCACCGTCTTCGCGCTGATCCTCGGGATCCCGACGCTCCGGCTGCGGGCGGACTACCTGAGCATCGTGACCATCGCCGCGGCGGAGATCATCCGGCTCAGCGTCAAGACGCCCGAGTTCTCGAGCGTCACCGGCGGCTCCGAGGGCATCAACGGCGCGGCCGCGGGGTTCAACGACCTCAACCCGCTGCCCGAGGGCCGGTTCGGCGCGGGCGTCCTCACCTACTCCGCCGACCAGTGGTGGATCCGCATCGTGGGCTGGGGCCTCGTCGGCATCGCCTGCCTCCTGGTCTTCCTCCTCATGCGCAGCCCCTGGGGCCGCGTGCTGAAGGGCGTGCGCGAGGACGAGGACGCGGTCCGCGCGCTCGGCAAGAACGTGTACTCCTACAAGATGCAGGCGCTCGTGCTCGGCGGCGTGTTCGGCGGGCTCGCGGGCGTGGTCTTCATCCTCCCGAGGTCGCTGCAGCCCGACAACTACGGCACGCAGCTCACGTTCTTCCTGTACACGATCATGCTGCTGGGCGGTGCCGCGACGATCTTCGGCCCCGTCATCGGCTCGATCATCTTCTGGGTCACGCTGTCGCTGTCCGACGGCCTGCTCAGCCTCGCGGTCACGAACGACTGGCTGCCCATCTCGAGCACCCAGCAGGGCCCGATCCGCTTCATCATCGTGGGCGTCGCGCTCATGCTGCTCGTGATCTTCCGACCACAGGGCATCTTCGGGAAGAAGAAGGAGACGCACTTTGCCTGACAAGACCCCGGTCTCGGCCATCCTCGACGGCGATGCCGGTCCGGGCTGCGCCAAGAAGGACCCCATCATCGTCGCGCACGGCGTCAGCCGGCAGTTCGGCGGCCTGAAGGCGGTCGACGTCGACCACCTCGAGATCCCGCGCGGCTCCATCACGGCCCTCATCGGCCCGAACGGCGCGGGCAAGACGACCTTCTTCAACCTGCTGACCGGCTTCGACAAGCCGAACACCGGCAAGTGGGAGTTCTCCGGCCGGAACCTCGCCGGGATGAGCGCGTTCCGCGTCGCCCGCCTCGGGATGGTCCGCACGTTCCAGCTCACGAAGGCGCTCGGCGGCATGACGGTGCTGGAGAACATGCGCCTCGGTGCCACCGGCCAGGGCGGCGAGAACTTCTTCTCCGCGCTGATCCGCCCGCTGTGGAGCCGGAAGGAGGACGAGATCACCGAGCGCGCCCGCGGGCTGCTCCGGAAGTTCAAGCTCGACGCCAAGGAGGAGGACTACGCGGCCAGCCTCTCCGGCGGACAGCGGAAGCTGCTCGAGATGGCCCGCGCGCTCATGACCCGTCCGCAGCTCGTCATGCTCGACGAGCCCATGGCCGGCGTCAACCCGGCGCTGACGCAGTCGCTGCTCCACCACATCCTCGACCTCAAGACCGAGGGCATGACCGTGCTGTTCGTCGAGCACGACATGCACATGGTCAACGAGATCGCCGACTGGGTCGTCGTGATGGCCGAGGGCCGCATCGTCGCCGAGGGTCCGCCCTCGACGGTGATGAGCGACCCGGCCGTCATCGACGCCTACCTCGGCGCGCACCACGACACCGACCTCGGCACGCTCACCGGCCAGCGCGAGGTGGCGAAGGACATGGAGTCCGACCTCGTCAAGGAAGAGATCGAGAAGGAAGCGGCAGAGAAGTGACGGCAGAGCGGGTCCTCCAGACCACCGACCTCCACGCGGGCTACCTGCCCGGGGTGAACATCCTCAACGGGTGCAACGTGCACGTCGACAAGGGCGAGCTCGTCGGCATCATCGGCCCGAACGGCGCCGGCAAGTCGACGCTGCTGAAGGCGATCTTCGGCCAGGTGAACGTGCGCGGCGGCAGCATCGAGCTGAACGGCCAGGACATCACCGGGCTGAAGGCCGACAAGCTCGTGTCCCGCGGCGTCGGCATGGTGCCGCAGAACAACAACGTGTTCCCGACCCTCACCATCGACGAGAACCTGCAGATGGGCGTGTACCAGAAGCCCAGGATGTACAAGGAGCGGCTGGCGTTCGTCACCGACCTGTTCCCGGAGCTCGGCAAGCGCCTCAAGCAGCGCGCCGGGTCCCTCTCCGGCGGCGAGCGGCAGATGGTCGCCATGTCGCGCGCGCTGATGATGGACCCGACGGTGCTGCTCCTCGACGAGCCGAGCGCGGGCCTCTCCCCCGTCCGCCAGGACGAGACGTTCATCAACGTCGCGCAGATCAACCGCGCGGGCGTCTCGGTCATGATCGTCGAGCAGAACGCCCGCCGGGCCCTGCAGATCTGCGACCGCGGCTACGTGCTCGACCAGGGCAAGGACGCCTACGAGGGCCGTGGGCGCGAGCTCATGAACGACCCGAAGGTCATCGAGCTGTACCTCGGCACGCTCGCCGCCGACCAGGAGAAGGCCAAGGCGGCACCGCAGCCCTGATCTCCCGCTCCTCGCACCATCCGACGCGGCATCCCCACGGGGGTGCCGCGTCGTCGTGTGCGCGGCGCGCGGCCGGCGGCGACGCCCGGCCGGCGGGCGGCGGAGTGCGTGCAGCTGCACGGGCGAGCGAGCGTGCGTGCGTGCGTGATCAGGCACGGCATCGCCCGCGCCGGTCAGGGCCGCGCCCCGACGTCCCCGAGCGCGTGCACGCGGCCACGGCGAGCTGACGGCGCGGCACCGTGATCCTCAGCTCCCGCAGGGCCCTCGTGGCGGCAGGCAGCGGTCCCGGCCGTGCGGTCATGGCGCCACGACGCGTCCCCGCCGACGCGCGCACGCCGGCGCCGCTGCGAGGCGTGCGGCCGGTGCCGCGCGTCCGCCCGTGCCGGTGCACGGAGGCCGCTGGGGCTGCGTGCAGGCGCCGGGCACGCGGGAGGGCCCGGTCCTTCCGGACCGGGCCCTCGGGCTCGTGCGTCGTGCGGGGTGCGGTGCTAGTCGAGCTTGCCGTAGACCTGCTCGGAGAAGGTCTGGACGTTGCCCTCCTCGTACTTGTAGACGGAGACGTACGCCTCGGTCGGGTCGCCGTTCTCGTCCCACGTGATCGGGCCGGAGATGCCGTCGTAGTCGATGTCCTCCCCGTCGGCGATGAGCTTCGCGCAGTCGGCGAACGACTCGCACTTGGTGCCGCCCTCGGAGACGGACTGCAGGTTGTCCTTCAGCGTCGCGCCGTCGGTCGCGCCACCCTGGAGGGCGGCGAGGGCGAGCAGCGTCGTGCCGTCGTAGGACTCGGCGGCGTAGCTGAAGACGGTCAGCTCGGGGTCGCCGTCGGCCTTGACCATGTCCTGCAGACGACCCTGGAAGTCCTCCTTGGCCTCGACGCCCGGGTTCGTGAACTGGGCGCCCGCGATGTCGACGTTGGTGTCGGTCTCCTTGATGACGCCGTAGTTGCCGTCCGTGCCGTAGAAGTTCGCGAAGTCGAAGCCCTTGGACGCGAGCTGGTCGGCGATCGTCTTGATCTCGTCGAACGAGATGACCACGAGCGCGTCGGGGTTCGGGGCGAGCACCGACGTGATGGCGCTGTTGAAGTCCGTGGCGGACGGCTCGAACACCGACTCGGCGGCAATGGTGGCGCCGCCCTCTTCGAGCGTCTTCTTGATGTTCTCGCGGAGGCCGGTGCCGTACGCGTCGTTCATGTAGAGGATGGAGACGTTCGTCTTGCCGTCCTGGAGGATCTTGTTGCCGAGGATGCGGCCCTGGAGCACGTCCGAGGGGGCGGTGCGCCAGTAGTAGCCGTCGTCCTCGTAGGTCGTGAAGTCGGGCGAGGTGTTCGCCGGCGACAGCTGGACGACGCCGGCCTGCGTGACCTGGTCGATGAAGGTCTTCGAGACGCCGGAGGACGCGGCACCGAGGATGGCGCTGTTGCCGTCCGCGATGAGCGACGTGGCCGACTGGCTCGCGATGTCGGTGGTGGTGTCGCCCGAGTCCTTGTCGGTGACGGTGACCGTGATGCCGGCGGCGGCGTCGTTGATGTCCTGCTCGGCGAGGTGGACGCCCGCGAACTCGGGCGGGCCGAGGACGGCCAGCGAACCGGTCTGGGGCAGGATCGTGCCGATCTTGAGTTCCAGGCCGCCGTCGCCCGTGGTGCCTCCGCTGCCGCTCTCGCCGCTGCCGCCGGAGCAGCCGGCCAGGACGAGCGCGCCGGCCACCGCGATGGTGACGGCGCTGAGGGCGGTGCGGGCGGATCGTGAGCGGGAGGCCGAAGCCCTGCCGAATGCGCTCATGGTGCTCCTTATGGATGTGTGTGGTGATGCTCGGGAATGTGGTGCATGAGGCACGCGAATGCGCGCCTCGCCTGGTGCGACCCTAGGGCGCGCGTGAGACGGACACAATGCATCGGCATTTCCGGCGTGTAACGCGACCCGATCGTTACCTTTCGCGGAATGCGCGACGGGATCCGAATCAGATGCCCTCGACCACCGCCGGATCCCTCCGGATGGGCGCGGACGGCGATGCGGCGCGACGCGCCGTGCCGAGCATGTCGATCGTGAGCAGCACGAGCGCCGCCCAGACGATCGCGAAGCCCGCCCAGCGCTCCGGCGGCATCGCCTCGTGCATCACGAAGACGCCGAACGCGAACTGCAGCAGGGGCGCGAGGTACTGCGTGAGCCCGATCACGGACAGCGGCAGGCGACCCGCCGCGAAGCCGAACAGGAGGAGCGGACCCGCGGTGACCACGCCCGTGCTCACCAGGAGGAGCGTGTGCCCGAGCGAGACGGTGCCGATCGTGAGGCCCGCCCCCGCGCCGGTGATCACGAGCATGGTCGTGGCGGCCGGCACGAGCCAGGCGGTCTCCAGCGCGAGGCCCGAGAGCGCGTCCGCCTGGCCGCTCACGCGCTTCTTGACGAGGCCGTACAGGCCGAAGGACCCGGCGAGCGCCAGGGAGACCCACGGGAGCTGCCCGTAGCCGATCGCGATGACGGCGACCGCGACGGCGCTCAGCCCGACGGCCGTCCACTGCAGCGGACGCAGGCGCTCCCGCAGGAGGACGACGCCGAGGAGCACGGTGACGATCGGGTTGATGAAGTAGCCGAGCGCGGTCTCGACGACGTGGCCCGAGAGCGTGCCGTACACGTAGACGGTCCAGTTGACGAGGATCAGGTGCCCCGCGAGCCCGAGGCCCAGGAGGATCCGCGGGCGCCGCACGATCGCGACCACGTGCGACCAGCGGCGCGCGACCGTGATGACGAGGGCGCAGACGACGAGCGAGAAGAGGATGCGCCAGCCGACGATCTCGAAGGCCCCCGCCGGCACGAGGAGGAGGAAGAAGACCGGCAGGACCCCCCACAGGCCGTAGGCGCCGACGGCGGCGAGGAGGCCGGTGCGGGTCGAGGTCTCCGGGGCGGGGTGCGTCACCTCCCGAGGCTAGCCCCGCGACCGGCGTCGGCCCGCCGGATCGGCCGCCGGACGCACGGGAGCCCGGCCGAACGCGTCGGCCGGGCTCCCGGGTGGTGCGGTGTCGCTAGACGACGAGCGTCAGCGCTCGATGACCGCGAGGACGTCGCGCGCGGAGAGGACGAGGAGGTCCTGGCCGTCGTACTTGACCTCGGTTCCGCCGTACTTGGAGTAGATGACCTTGTCGCCCACGGCGACGTCGAGCGGGACGCGGTTGCCGTTGTCGTCGATGCGGCCGGGGCCCACGGCCACGACCTCGCCCTCCTGGGGCTTCTCCTTGGCGGTGTCGGGGATGACCAGACCAGACGCTGTGGTCTGCTCGGCTTCGACCTGCTGGATGACGATGCGATCCTCGAGCGGCTTGATGGAGACCGACACGGTTGACCTCTTCCTTCGTGACTAAGGGACAAGACTGATTGGCAATCCCCGGGGGAGAGTGCCAGGTGAGATTCTACGGGCTGGGCTTGCACTCGTGCAACGCGAGTGCCAATCGGTGGGGAGCCGCTTCGGTACGGTGGGCGGATGGACCAGACCGACCTCCGCGAGGTGCTCTCCCTCGAGGGGCTCCGCCTGCTCGACAGCCTGCCCGAGCCGCGGCCGGGCGACGACGCGGTCCGGATCGTCACCGCGCTGCGCGGCGAGGGCCACTCCCCCGCGCTGGTGAGCGCCGTCCTCACGCAGTCCCGGCTGCGCGCCCGCGCCCGCGCCAAGTTCGGCGAGTTCGCCGGACGCATGCTCTTCACGGAGGCCGGGCTCGAGCAGGCGACCCGCCTGCCCGTCGCCGCGCAGCACGCCGGGCGCTTCCAGCAGGCGGGCGTGGCGCACGTCGCCGACCTCGGCTGCGGGATCGGCGGGGACGCGATGGCCATGGCGGCCATCGGGATCCGCGTCACGGCCGTCGAGCGCGACGAGGTGACCGCCGCGGTCGCCGGCTGGAACCTCGCGCCCTTCCCCGAGGCGGAGGTCGAGCAGGGCACGGCCGAGGGCTTCGACGCCGGCCACGTCGACGGCGTCTACCTCGACCCCGCGCGGCGCACCGACGGGCACTCCTCCACCCGGCGCATCTCGGACCCCGCGGCATACTCGCCGACGCTCACGCAGGCGTTCGAGCTGGCGGCGGGGCGCCCCGCGGGCATCAAGCTCGGGCCCGGCCTCGACCGCGACCTCATCCCCGACGAGGCGGAGGCGCAGTGGGTCTCCGTCGACGGGCAGGCCGTGGAGATGGGGCTGTGGTTCGGGCCCACGCGCCGCGACGGCGTGCGGCGGGCGGCGCTCGTGATCAGCGGGGCGTCGTCGTCGGAGCTCGTGTCCGCGGCCGACAGCCCGGACGCGGAGCTCGGCGAGCTGGGCGAGCACCTGTACGAGCCGGACGGCGCCGTCATCCGCGCCCGGCTCATCGGCGACCTCGCGCGCTCGCTCGACGGCCGCATGGTCGGCGAGGGCATCGCGTGGATCACGGCCGACCGGGAGCAGGCGACCCCGTTCGCGCGCGGGTTCCGCGTGCGCGAGGTGCTGCCGCTCGACGAGCAGCGGCTGCGGCGGGAGCTGCGGGCACGCGGCATCGGGACGCTGGAGATCAAGAAGCGCGGCGTCGACGTCGATCCGGCCCGGCTGCGCACGCGGCTGCAGCTGAAGGGGGACGCGTCGGCGACGCTCATCGCGACGCGCGTGGGCGGCCGGCGGGTGGCGATCCTCGCGGACCGGCACGGGGCCGTCGCGGGCTGAGGCCGGCTCCCCGCCCGGACGCGACGACGCGGCCGCCCCGAGGGGACGACCGCGTCGTGGTGGTGCGGATGGTGCGTGCGTGCCGGACGGGCTACGGCGCCGTCGGCAGCGGGGTGCCGTTGATCTCGCCGGTCTGGATCGCCGTGTTCACGAACACGACGACGACCAGCACCACGACGATGCTGACGAGGACGCCCACGATGCCGAGGATGAGGCCGGTGAGCCAGAAGCCCTTGGTGCCGGGGTTGCGCTTGCGCGCGAGGAGGCCCGTGATGATCGCCGCGATGCCCACGAAGAACGTGAGGAACCACAGCGGGAGCGACAGCACCACGGAGACGATGCCGAGCACCATCGAGGTGATGGCGAGGCCCTTCTTGGGCGCACCGCCGGGGCCGGGCTGGTAGGGCGCCGCGTAGGGCGAGCCGGATCCGGCGGCGGGAGCAGCCGGGTAGGACGGCTGGCCGGGCGCGGGCGGGAAGTCGTCGGAGGAGCGGTCCGGGTTCTGCGGATCGGTCATGGTCGTTCCTTTCGTCCCTGGGAACATACCGTGACATCGCCCCCGCGTTTAGAGGCTCGCGGAAATGGCCCCGGACGGGGGACCACCGGATCGGGACCGGATCCGGACCGGCTCAGCCGACCTGGACGACGGTGACCGGGAGGGTCGAGTCGGCGCCGAACGCGAGGCCCGACGGCGCGCGCCCCGCCTCGATGAGGCGCGCCCCGAGCGCCGCGATCATCGCGCCGTTGTCGGTGCACAGCGACAGGGGCGGGATCCGCAGCTCGATGCCCGCTGCCCGGCACCGCTCGGCCGCCACCTCCCGGATCCGCGAGTTGGCGACCACGCCGCCGCCGAGGAGGAGGCGTGGGATGCCGTGGTCGACGCACGCCGCGACGGCCTTGGTGAGGAGGACGTCGACGACGGCCTCGCGGAAGCTCGCGGCGACGTCCGCCACGGGCACGGGCTCGCCGGCGTCCTGGCGCTTCTCGACCCAGCGCGCGACCGCGGTCTTGAGGCCCGAGAAGGAGAAGTCGTAGCGGTGGCGCTCCATGTCCTTCGGGAGGCTCAGGCCGCGGGGGAATCGGATCGCCCGGGGGTCGCCGTCGGCCGCGACCCGGTCGATGTGCGGACCGCCGGGGTACGGCAGGCCGAGCACGCGCGCGACCTTGTCGAAGGCCTCGCCCGCGGCGTCGTCGATCGTCTCGCCCAGCAGCTCCACGTCGTCGACGAGGTCGCGCACGAGGAGGAGGGACGTGTGGCCGCCGGAGACGAGGAGCGCGATGCTCGGCGCCTCGAGCGGCCGGCCGGATCCGCCGTCGACGCTGAGGAGGTCCGCGCCGACGTGGCCCACCAGGTGGTTGACGCCGTGCAGCGGGACGTCGAGGGCCACGGCGAGCGCCTTCGCCGCGCCGACGCCCACCATGAGGGCGCCGGAGAGGCCCGGGCCGGCGGTGACCGCGATCGCGTCGAGCTCGCGGAGGGTGACGCCGGCCTCCTCGAGCGCCGCCTCGATCGCCGGGGTCAGCGCCTCGAGGTGGGCGCGGGCGGCGACCTCGGGGACCACGCCGCCGTAGCGCGCGTGCTCCTCCATCGAGCTGGAGATGACGTTGGCGAGGAGCGTCTGGCCGCGGACGATGCCGATTCCGGTCTCGTCGCAGGAGGTCTCGATGCCGAGGACGAGCGGGCCCGCGGTCGCGTCGCACTCCCCCTCGGACGCGCACCCGTCGACGTCGTCGTCGGCGCCGTCCGCCGGGGCCGCGGGCTCCGCGGCGGGGCGCGGCTCGGTGGCGACGTGCGGGACCGGGCCGAGCGGGGCCCGCATCACGACCGCGTCGACGTCGTCGGGCTGGTAGTAGTGCGGGCGCACGGCGATCGGCTCGAAGCCGAGCGACGCGTAGAGCGCCTGCGCGACCGGGTTGTCCGCGCGCACCTCGAGCAGGACCTCCCGCGCGCCCCGGGCGTGGGCCTCCACGAGGAGGCGGGTGAGGAGGGCGCGGCCGATGCCGCGGCCGCGGGCGGATCCGGCGACCGCGATGGTCTGCACGTCGGCGGCGTGCAGGCCGCGCGGGCAGGAGAGCCCCGCGTAGCCGAGGATCGCGCCGTCGGACGCGTCGACCGCGACGACGTACCAGCCGTGCCGGGAGACGAGCTCGCCCCGCATGGCGTCCTCCGACCAGGCGTCGCTGACGAACGTGCTCGTCTCGAGGCGCATCAGCGCCGGGAGGTCCGCCAGCGCGGCCGGCCGGAAGACCACGCTCACGAGGTCACCCGCTTGGGTCCCGTGGAGACGGTGACGTCGGGCGAGCGGAGGTACAGCGCCTCGTCGGCGGCCTGCGGCAGCTCGAGGGCGTCCATGAGGCGCGCGACCTGCGCGAGGGACGCGGCACGGACCCCGGCGGCGTCGACGCGGTGGTCCGCCGTGGGCACGTCGTCGGGTTTGCTGAGGCCGGGACCGGCGGTGCGCTCGGCGACGCCGCCGGCCGCCGGCTCGGCGTACACGGACCAGTACAGCTCGCGGCGGCGTGCGTCGGTGACGACCACGAGGGACCCGGTGCCGCCCGCGGCGTAGTGGTCGTGGGCGACGGCGTCGTGGCTGACCACGGGGATGACGCGGACGTCGAGGCCGGTGGCGAGCACGCGGGCCGCCGCGATGCCGACGCGGAGGCCGGTGAAGGGGCCGGGGCCCATGCCCGCGACGACCGCGCGGATGTCGCAGCGGTCGACGCCGCACGCGGCGAGGCACTCGTCGAGCAGGGTGCCGATGACCTCGGCGTGCCGCATCGTGTCGGCCTCCTGGCGCTCGGCGAGGACCCGGCCGTCGGGGTCGATGACGGCGACGCCCGTGCCGGCGGAGGTGTCGATCGCGAGGAGCACTGGTCGAGTCTAGGCGCGGGCGCGCGCGCGGAGCCGACGGACGCGGACGGTGCGGGGCTCCTCGAGGGCGGCGTCGGGATCCGCGGCGTCATCGCCGACGGCGTCCGGATCCGCGTCCCCGGCTCCCGTCGGCCGCGAGATCCTCAGGTCCCACCACTCCTCGGCGACGCCGTCGAGCTTGCCGTCGCCCCACTCGACCACGACGACGGAGCGCGCGAAGTCGATGTCGAGGTCGTCGAGCTCGCGGGCGTCGGCCAGCCGGTACGCGTCCACGTGCACGAGCGGCGGCCCCTCGACGAGGCTCGGGTGCGTGCGGGCGAGCACGAACGTGGGGCTCGTGACGGGTCCGCGGACGCCGAGGCCGTCGCCGAGGCCGCGGGTGAAGGTGGTCTTGCCGGCGCCCAGCGGGCCGGACAGGACCACGAGGTCGCCCGCGCCGAGCTCGCGCGCGAAGGCGCGGCCGAGCTCCTCCATGTCGTCCGTCGTGGGGACGGGCACCCGCTCGTCGGAGAGGACGGCCGGGTCGGCCGCCGGGTCGGCCGCCGCGTCGGCGCGCTCGTGGAGGTGCACGCGGTCGACCCGGGGCCCGACCCGCGTCACGATCTCGTCGCCGATGGTCTCGGCCCACCCGGCCCACTCCTCGGCGGTCGGCTCGCCGCGGTCGCCGGGCCCCAGGACCACGACGGTGTCGCCGACCTCGACGGGCAGGTCGCCCACGTCGAGCACGAGCTGGTCCATCGCGATGCGGCCGGCGATCGGGAAGCGGCGGCCGCCCAGCAGCACGGACGCGTGCGGGCCGGCGATGCGCGGGATCCCGTCGGCGTAGCCCAGCGGCACGAGCGCGAGCGTCGACGGCCCGGCGGTCCGGTGGTCGAGGCCGTAGGAGACGCCCTGCCCGGCCTCGACGCGCTTGACCGCGACGACGTCGGCCTCGAGCGTCATCGCCGGGACGAGGCCGAGGTCCCGGCCGGAGCGGTCGTCGAACGGGGAGATGCCGTAGACGGCGATGCCGAAGCGGACCATGTCGAAGCGCGCCGCGGGCAGCCGGATCCCGGCCGAGCTCGCCGCCAGGTGCTTCTCCGCCGGGCGCGCGCCCAGCTCCTCGGCGACGCGGACGGCCTCGTGGAAGCGGGCGAGGGCCGCGTCGTCGTCCTCGGGCGACGCGTCGGCGAGGTGCGACCAGAGCGCGTGCAGGGTCAGCTCCCCCGCGGCGTCGGCGGCGACGGCCGCGCGCACGAGGTCCGGCCACAGCTCCGGGGTGGCGCCGTTGCGGCTGAGGCCCGTGTCGGCCTTGAGGTGCACGCGGGCGCGGATCCCCGTGGCGCGCCCGGCGGCGGCGATGCGCTCGAGCTCCCACAGGGCGGAGACGCCGAGGTCGATGCCCTCCTCGACGGCCACGCGGAAGTCGGTGTCGACGCCGTGCAGCCAGGCCAGGAGGCGGGCTCCGATGTTGGCGCGTCGCAGCTCGACCGCGGACGCCACGTCGAGCACCGCGAGGCTCTCCGCGCCCGACTCGAGGGCGGCGCGCGCGACCTGGAGGGCGCCGTGCCCGTAGGCGTCGGCCTTGACCGCCACCATCGTGCGGGCGGGCGCGGCGAGCGCCGCGAGGGTGCGGACGTTGTGGCGGATCGCGTCGAGGTCGATGACGGCGCGGCGACCCGGCGCGACGGGGGCGGCAGGGGCGACGGCCGCAGTGGGCGCGGGCCGGTCGGCATCGGGTGCGGGCGCCGCGTGCGCGGATCCGGTCATGCCAGGTGCCTCCGGGTCACGCGGCCGGCGACGCGCGTGACGATCTCGTAGCCGATGGTGCCGGTCGCCTCGGCCCACTCCTCCACCGACGGGGCGCCCGTGGCGGGATCCCCGAACAGCACGGCGTCGTCCCCCACCGCCACCGCGCGCCCGTCGACGACCCCGTCGCCCACGTCGACCACGAACTGGTCCATGGCGATCCGGCCGCTCACCCGGAAGCGGGCGCCGTGGATCGCGACGGGCGCCCGGTTGCTCGCGAGGCGCGGGACGCCGTCGGCGAAGCCGAGCGAGACGAGGGCGAGCGTCGTCGCGCGCGTGGTGCGGTACGTGTAGCCGTAGGAGACGCCCGTGTCGGCGGGCACGCGCTTGACCGCGACGACGCTGCCGACGAGGGTCATCGCGGGCACCAGGCCGAGGTCGGCCGACGTGACGCCGTCGAGCGGGGAGATGCCGTAGATCCCGATGCCGAGGCGCACCATGTCGAGCCGCGCCTCGGGCACGCGCAGCGCGCCGGCGGTCGCCGCGAGGTGGCGGATCCCGGGCTCCAGCCCCGCGGCCCCCACGACGTCGAGCGCGGCGTGGAAGGCGCGCACCTGCGCGGCGTCCTCGTCGGCGCCGGCGTTGGCGAGGTGGCTGAAGACGCCGCCGAGGCGGACGACCCCCTCGGCGACGAGCGCGCGCACCTCGGCGACCACGGACGGCCAGTCCGCGGCGGTGACGCCGTTCCGGCCGAGTCCCGTGTCGACCTTGAGGTGGACGTCGGCGGGTCGCCCCGCCCGGCGCGCGGCCTCCGCGGCCTCCCGCACCTGGCGCCGGCTGTTGAGCCCGAGGTCGATGCCGTGCGCGATGGCGGTGCCGAAGTCGGCGCCGGGGGCGTGCATCCAGGTGAGGACGGGCGCGTCGATGCCCGCGGCCCGCAGGGCGAGCGCCTCGCGGATGTCGACCACGCCGAGCCGGTCGGCGCCGCCCGCGAGGGCCGCGCGGGCCGACGCGACGGCCCCGTGCCCGTAGCCGTCGGCCTTCACCACGGCCATCACGAGCGGGGCGCCCGTGGCGGCGCGGAGTGCGCGGACGTTCCGGGAGATGGCGCCCGTGTCGATGCGCGCCTCGCGACGGAGGGCGGCCGGGGCCTGGAGCGTCGCCTCGTCGGTCATGCGCCCTCCCCCTCCGTCACCACGAACGCGGTCGCGAGCCCGGCGTCGTGGCTCATGCTCAGGTGGATCCGCGTCACGCCCCGCTCGCCGGCGACCGCCGCGACGGCCCCGCCGATGCGGAACGACGGGTCGCCGTGCGCGTCGCGGACGACCTCCATGTCCTGCCAGCTGATCCCGCCGGGACCGCCCAGCGCCTTGATGAGCGCCTCCTTGGCGGCGAACCGCGCGGCCAGCGAGCGCACCGGCAGGGCGCGCTCGGCGGGCGCGAACAGGCGCGGCACGAGGCCCGGCGTCCGCCCGGCGCTCCGGGCGAAGCGCGCCACGTCGACCACGTCGACGCCGATGCCCCTGATCACGCGCGCCCAGTCACTCGACGGTGACGGACTTCGCGAGGTTGCGCGGCTGGTCGACGTCGAGGCCCTTCGCGGCCGCGAGCTCCATCGCGAAGATCTGCAGCGGGGTCACGGCGAGGAGCGGCTCGAACAGCGGCGCCGCGAGCGGGATCGGGATGACCTCGTCCGCGTGCGGCAGGACGAACGCGTCGCCCTGCTCCGCGATCGCGATGACGCGCGCGCCCCGCGCCCGGATCTCCTCGATGTTGGAGATGACCTTCTTGTGCAGCGCCAGCTGGTGCGTGGGGCTCGGGACGATGACGAACACGGGCTGGCCCGGCTCGATGAGCGCGATGGGCCCGTGCTTGAGCTCGCCCGCGGCGAAGCCCTCCGCGTGGATGTACGCGAGCTCCTTGAGCTTCAGCGCGCCCTCGAGCGCCACCGGGAAGCCCACGTTGCGGCCGAGGAACAGCACGGCGCGCGTGTCCGCCATCCACTTCGCGAGCTGGCGGATGGTCTCGCCCTGCTCGACCACCGTGGTGAGCTTCTCCGGGATCGCGAGGAGCTCCTCCGTGTTGGCGACGATCTCGTCGGCCGACAGCGTGCCGCGGATGCGCGCGAGGTGCAGCCCGAGGAGGTACAGCGCCGCGACCTGCGCGACGAAGGCCTTCGTGGACGCGACCGCGACCTCGGGGCCCGCATGCGTGTAGACGACGGCCTCCGACTCGCGCGGGATCGTGGCGCCCTGCGTGTTGCAGATCGAGAGGACGCGCGCCCCGGCCTCGCGGGCGAAGCGCACGGCGAGCAGCGTGTCCATGGTCTCGCCGGACTGGCTGATGGAGACGACGAGCGTCCGCGCGTCGAGCACCGGGTCCCGGTAGCGGAACTCGTGCGCGAGCTCCACCTCGACGGGCACGCGCGCCCACTTCTCGACGGCGTACTTGCCGAGGATGCCCGAGTAGGCCGCCGTGCCGCACGCCACGATGACGATGCGCTGGATGTCCGCGAGGTCGGCCTCGCCGATCGCGTCGAGGTCGGGCAGCACGACGACGCCGTCGACGATGCGGCCTCGCAGCGTGTTCGCCACGGCATCCGGCCCCTCGCTGATCTCCTTCGCCATGAAGCTCGACCAGCCGCCCTTCTCGCTGGCGGAGGCGTCCCACGCGATCTCGAACTCGTGCGTCTCCACGGGCGCGCCGTGGAAGTCGGTGACGGTGACCGAGTCGGGGCGGATCGCGACCATCTGGTCCTGCCCGATGGCGACCGCGCGGCGCGTGAACTCGACGAAGGCGGCCACGTCGGAGCCGAGGAAGTTCTCGCCCTCGCCCAGCCCGATGACGAGGGGGGAGTTGCGGCGCGCGCCGACCACGAGGCCGGGCTGGTCGCGGTGCACGGCGAGGAGCGTGAACGCGCCCTCGAGGCGGCTCACGGTGTTCCGGAACGCCTGCTCGAGGTCGTGCGTGATGCCGTACTCGCGGCCGAGGAGCCGGGCGGCGACCTCGGTGTCCGTGTCGCTCTCGAAGGAGTAGCCGTCCGCGAGGAGGTCGTCCTTGAGCTCCGCGAAGTTCTCGATGATGCCGTTGTGGATGAGGGCGAGCCTGCCGTCGTCGCCCAGGTGCGGGTGCGCGTTGCGGTCGGTCGGGCCGCCGTGCGTGGCCCAGCGCGTGTGGCCGATGCCGGTGGATCCGTCCGGGAGCGGCGACGCCTCCAGGTCCTCCAGCAGGCGGTCGAGCTTGCCGGCGCGCTTGCGGACGCCGAGCGTCCCGTCCTCGTCGAGGATCGCCACGCCCGCGGAGTCGTATCCGCGGTACTCGAGCCTCCGCAGCCCTCCGAGGAGGACCTCGAGGCTCCTGGCCCCACCGACGTATCCCACGATTCCGCACATGGGGCAGGAGTTTACCGTCGCGGGTCGGGGATCCCCTGCGCGGCCGTGCCCCGGGCGCGCCCCGGCCGCCGCCCGGTCGCCGCGGCGGCCCGGCCGTAGGATGAGGGGCCATGCCAGACACCGCGACGGGACACCCGACGAGCCGCGGCAGCGTCTCCCCGTTCGTGGAGATCGCCCGTGCCGACTGGGCGGCCCTCGCCCCCGCCACGCACCTGCCGCTCCGGGAGACGGAGCTCGTCCAGCTGCGGGGCATCGGCGACCGGCTCGACATGCGCGAGGTGGGCGACGTCTACCTCCCCCTCAGCCGGCTGCTGAACCTCTACGTGTCCGGCACCAAGAAGCTGCACCGGGAGACGAGCGCGTTCCTCGGCGAGCGGGCCAAGAGCACGCCGTTCGTCATCGGCGTCGCCGGATCCGTCGCGGTCGGCAAGTCGACCGTGGCCCGGCTCCTCCGGGAGATGCTGGCCCGCTGGGAGGACACGCCGCGCGTCGAGCTGGTGACCACCGACGGCTTCCTCCACCCGAACGCCGAGCTCGAGCGCCGCGGCCTCATGGAGCGGAAGGGCTTCCCCGAGTCGTACGACCGGCGGGCGCTCCTGCGCTTCGTCACCCAGGTGAAGAGCGGCGTCCCCGAGGTGCGCGCGCCCTTCTACTCGCACCTCGCCTACGACATCGTCCCGGGCGCCGAGGTCGTGGTCCGGCAGCCGGACGTGCTCATCATCGAGGGCCTGAACGTCCTCCAGCCCGCGGCGTCCGGTGCGAAGCTCGCGGTGAGCGACCTGTTCGACTTCTCGATCTACGTCGACGCCCGCACGCACGACATCGCCCAGTGGTACGAGGAGCGGTTCCTGAGCCTGCAGCGCGGCGCGTTCAGCAACCCGCGCTCGTACTTCCACCGCTACGCGGAGCTCAGCCCCACCGAGGCGGCGGAGCGCGCGCGCCGCATCTGGTCGACCATCAACGAGCCGAACCTCGAGCAGAACATCCGCCCCACGCGATCGCGGGCGACGCTGGTGCTGCGGAAGGACGCCGACCACTCGGTCGCGAACGTCCTGCTGCGGAAGCTCTGACGGCACCAGCACCGGCGGCCGGTCCGGGACGGACCCTGTGGCGGGCTAGATCGCGAGGCGCTCGGTGACCAGGGCGGCCAGCTCGCCGGCGTGCCGCTCGGCGGTCGCCTGGTCGGCGGCCTCGACCATGACGCGGATCATCGGCTCGGTGCCCGAGGCGCGCATGAGGATGCGGCCCGTGTCGCCGAGCTCGGCCTCCGCGCGCGCGACCGCGGCGTTCAGCTCCGCGTCGTCGCCCACGCGCTCGCGGTCGACGCCGCGGACGTTGATCATCACCTGCGGGTAGACGGTCATGACCGACGCGAGCTCGCGCAGGCTCCGGCCGGTGGCCGCCATCTCGCCGAGGATCTGGATGCCCGTGAGGATCCCATCGCCGGTGGTGGCGTGCTCCGCGATGATGAGGTGGCCGGACTGCTCGCCGCCGAGCGAGTAGCCGCCCTCGTTCATGGCCTCGAGCACGTACCGGTCGCCGACGCGCGTCTGCAGCACGGTGATGTCGTTCTCGGCCATCGCGATGCGGAGGCCGAGGTTGCTCATGACCGTGGCGACGAGCGTGCGCTCCGCCAGCAGGCCGCGACGGGCCATGGAGAGCGCGAGGACCGCCATGATCTGGTCGCCGTCGATGAGGGCGCCCGTGTGGTCGACCGCGAGGCAGCGGTCGGCGTCGCCATCGTGCGCGATGCCCACGTCGGCGCCGTGCGCGAGGACGGCCTCGGCGAGGAGGTCGAGGTGCGTGGACCCGACGCCGTCGTTGATGTTCATGCCGTCGGGGTCGTTGCCGATGACGGTGACGCGCGCGCCCGCGTCGGTGAGGACCTCGGGGCTGATGCCCGCGGCGGCGCCGTGCGCGCAGTCGAGGACCACGTGGATGCCGTCGAGCCGGTGCTGCAGCGTGCCGAGCAGGTGGAGGACGTAGCGGTCCTCGGCGTCCGCGAAGCGGCGGATGCGGCCGACGTCGGCTCCCGTGGGGAGCAGGACGGGCTGGCTCAGCTGCGCCTCGATGCGGTCCTCGAGCTCGTCGGCGAGCTTCCGTCCGCCCGCGGCGAAGATCTTGATCCCGTTGTCGGGAGCGGGGTTGTGCGACGCGGAGATCATGACGCCGAAGTCGGCGTCGATGTCCGCGATGAGGTACGCCGTGGCCGGCGTCGGGATGACCCCGGCGTCGAACACGTCGACGCCGGAGCTCGCGAGGCCGGCGGCCACGGCCGCCGCGATGAACTCGCCGGAGACGCGGGGGTCCCGGGCGACGACCGCGGTGGGTCGCCGCCCGGAGTCCCGGGCGTCATGGCCGAGCACGTGCGCGGCGGCCTGGGCCAGGCGCAGGGCGAGGTCCGCGGTGATGACCTCGCCGTTGGCGAGACCGCGGACGCCGTCCGTGCCGAAGAGCCGGGGCATGGCTGCCGGTGTGCCCGAGCGCCTTAGCGCTTCGAGAACTGGGGCGCCTTGCGGGCCTTCTTGAGTCCGGCCTTCTTGCGCTCCTTGACGCGCGCGTCGCGGCTGAGGAAGCCGTTCTTCTTCAGCGTGGCGCGGTTGTTCTCCTCGTCGATCTCGTTGAGGGCGCGGGCGATGCCGAGGCGCAGCGCGCCGGCCTGGCCGGAGGGGCCGCCGCCGGAGATGCGCGCGACGACGTCGTAGCTGCCGAGGAGGTCGAGCACCTTGAACGGGTCGTTCACGAGCTGCTGGTGCAGCTTGTTGGGGAAGTAGTCCGCGAACTCACGGCCGTTGACCGTGATGCTGCCGGAGCCGGGGACGAGGCGCACGCGGGCGATGGCCTGCTTGCGTCGTCCGACGGCGCCGCCGGACACGTTGAGGACCGCGCGGGGGGCCTTGGGGGCCTCCTCGTTCGGGGTCTCGGTCGAGAAGCTCTCGGGAGCCACGTCGAGGGAGTCTGAGATCTGAGCCACTGGGTTCGATTCCTTCTGAGGTCTTTGGTCGTCGCTGTCGGCAGCCGGAGCTACTGAGCGACCTGGCCGAGGGTGTACGGGGTGGGCTGCTGAGCAGCGTGGGGGTGCTCGGGGCCCGCGTAGACCTTGAGCTTCTTCAGCTGCGCCGCACCCAGCGAGTTCTTCGGCAGCATGCCGCGGATGGCCTTCTCGACCGCGCGCGTGGGGTGCTTCTCGAGCATCTCGACGTACGTGGTGGCCGTGAGGCCGCCCGGGTAGCCGGAGTGGCGGTAGGCCAGCTTCTTCTCGAGCTTCTGGCCCGTGAGCGCCACCTTCTCGGCGTTGACGATGATCACGAAGTCGCCCATGTCCATGTGGGGGGCGAACGTGGCCTTGTGCTTGCCGCGCAGGAGCGCGGCGGCGTGGCTGGCGAGACGGCCGAGGACGATGTCCGTGGCGTCGATGACGACCCAGTCGTGCTGGACCTCACTGGCCTTGGGGGAATAGGTGCGCGTCATTGATCTGACTGCCTTCTTTTCGAGGTGAGATGGTCGTGGATCCCGCTCCGTGGGCGTTCTGACGAGAACGCATCCGGTGGAGGGCTCAACCTTGTACGTCGCCGCACGCAGGCGCGCAGACAACCGGTTCAGAGTACGCGATCCGGGGCCGTCAGGCAATCCCGGGCGTGTCGGCCCTGCGGGCGAGCACGCGCGCGACCGCCTCCGCGCCCTCCGCGGCGGGGTCCACCTCGTGGTCCGCCCGCCGGGCGCGGGTCACCTCGGCGCGCGCCGCGAGGTCGGCGTCGGCCGGATAGCCGACCCGCTCGAGCACGAGCCCGCGCGCCGGCATGACGGTGAACTCGCTCGTCCGCTCGCGCAGCTCCAGGAGCTCGCGCAGCCGCGCGACGGCGACGCGACCGCCCGCCGCCGCGACGCACGCGCCCACGAGGGCCCGCACCATGCTGTGGCAGAACGCGTCGGCGCGCACCGCCGCCTCGAGCGCGCCGTCGGCGGCCCGCGTCCAGGTCATCTCCTGCAGCGTGCGGATCGTCGAGGCCCCCGCCCGCGGCTTGCAGTAGGCGGCGAAGTCGTGGAGGCCGAGGAGAGCGTCGGCCGCGTGCTGGAGCAGCGCCTCGTCGAGGGCCGCGGGCACCTCGACCGTGCGGTGCCGCTGCAGCGGGTCCCGGGGGCCCGTGGCGTCGGAGATCCGGTACCGGTACGCCCGCCACGTCGCGGAGAAGCGCGCGTCGAAGCCGTCCGGCGCGCGCACCCCGGAGAGCACCACCACGTCGGACCGGGTCCCGAGCACGCCGCCCAGGCGACGGGCGAGCGCGGAGGCCGCGCGGTCGGCGGACGGGACGTGCGGCAGCCGCTCCCCCGCCTCGGCGGCGGCGCGGCCGCGCGGCGGACGGTCGAGGGCGGCGACCTGCGCGTCCGTCAGGTCGACGTGGACGACCTGCCCGGTGGCGTGCACCCCCGCGTCCGTCCGCCCGGCGACGACCAGCGTCGGCGCGGGCGGCGTGCGGACGAGGAGCTGCGCGAGGGCCTCCTCGAGCGTGCCCTGCACGGTGCGCAGGCCCGGCTGCTTGGCCCAGCCGGCGAACCCGGTGCCGTCGTAGGCGACGTCGAGGCGCACGCGCGTGGCCGCCGGGCGCCCCGACCCGGCCGCATCGTCGGTCATCGTCCGGCGGATCCCCGGGGAGGCGTCATCCCGACCTCGCGCTCGAGGACGACGGTGCGGCTGGACGCCGTGAACCCCAGGTGCTCGTACAGGCCGAGCGCGCCCGTGGGGCTGTCGGAGTCGACGTCGAGCACGGCCCGGTCCAGGCCCTCCGCGCGGAACGTCGCGAGCGCGGCCGACAGCAGCGCCTGGGCGAGGCGGCGACCGCGGAACTCGCGGCGGACGCCGACGAGCGCGAGGTAGGCGGACGAGTAGCCCGCGGCCTCCCAGTTGTCGGGCGAGACCTCGGTCATGGCGAAGCCGGCGACCTGCGCGTCCTCCCCGTCGCCCGTGACGGCGATGACGGAGAGGTCGTCCCGCGCGGTGGGCAGGGAGAGGAAGGCGTCCCAGCGCTCCGCGCTCACCGGCTCGGAGCCCCAGTGGTCGCGGAAGACGTCGTTCTTGGCCAGCCGGGTGCGCTCCCACCACTCCCGCGTGACGGGGATGAGCCGGAGGCCCTCGGGCACCGGCACCTCGGGCAGCTCGGCGGCGAGGTCGCGGTGCATCTCGATGAAGTAGCGGCTGGGCGTGAACCCGCGTGAGGCGAGGAGCGCGGTCGCCCCGGCCAGGTCGTCCGGGAACTCGACGCCCATGCGCGTGGGGACGGGACCCTCCACGTGGTCCGCCGGCTGGGCGACCTCGAGGGCCTGCGTGGCCCGCGCGACCTGCCAGTCGAGGAGGCGCGCCCCGATGCCCCGGCGTCGGAGGTCGGGGCGGACGCCGCCGGGGAGGTGCCCGCGGACGACGCTCTCGTCGTCCGGCTTGACGATGGCGGACCCCTCGGCGGCCAGGCGCCCGTCCGCGTCGACGGCGACGATCGCGTCCCGCGCGAGGTCGACGTACGAGAAGCCGAGCGACATCGCGACCTCCTCGCGCGTGGCGCGGTGGTCCGGGTGGTCGGCGTCCGCGATGAGGCCGTCGAGCTCGACCAGCGCGTCCACGTCGTCGGGCGTCGTCGCCCGCCAGGTGATCCCCTCCGGCCCCTCGGGGAGCGGGATCGGCGCGGTGGAGGGGAGGTCGTCCGGCGTGGTCGGGGTGCTGTCGGTCATCCCCCCAGGCTACCGGGGCCCGCCGCGGCCCCTCCCGGGCGGGTGCGTCCCCGCCGGAGGGCACCGCCGGTGAGGCGCGCCACCCGGCGGTGGACGCACGAGAGCCCCCGTCGCGCAGGGCGGCGGGGGCTCTCGGGGTGGTGCGACGGGCGGTCCTACTTGTCGGACTTCTCCGCGGCGTCGGCCTCGACCTCGGCGGCGGCCTCGTCGGTCGTCTCCGCGGGCGTGGCGTCGGTGTGCTCGACGGCGTCGGTCTCCTCGACGGGCACCTCGGCGGCGGACTCCTCGGTCTCCGCCTCGGCGACCGGGGCCGCGGCGGCCGGAGCCGTCGTGGTCGCGGTGCGCGAGGAGCGGACCTTCGGGGTCACGGGCTCGAGCACGAGCTCGATCTGCACCATGGGGGCGTTGTCGCCCTTGCGGAAGCCGAGCTTGGTGATGCGGGTGTAGCCGCCCTCGCGCTCGGCGACGAGCGGCGCGATCTCCGTGAAGAGCTCGTGGACGACGCTCTTCGAGGGGATGATCCCCATGACGCGGCGGCGGGCGTGCAGGTCGCCGCGCTTGGCGAACGTCACGAGGCGCTCGGCCACGGGACGCAGGCGCTTGGCCTTCGTCTCGGTCGTCTTGATGGACTTGTGCTCGAACAGGCTCTGGGCCAGGTTCGCGAGCATGAGGCGCTCGTGCGCCGGTCCGCCTCCGAGGCGGGGACCCTTGGTGGGCTTGGGCATGGTCTTGTCTCCGTAGTGGTCGAAAGAAGTCGGGCCGAGGCCGGACGGGTCAGTTGGTGGTGGTCTCGTCCTCGTCGTAGCTGTAGTAGTGCGCGCCGTCGAAGCCGGGGACGGCGTCCTTCAGCGACAGACCCAGCTCGACCAGCTTGTCCTTGACCTCATCCACCGACTTCTGACCGAAGTTGCGGATGTTCATGAGCTGCGTCTCCGAGAGGGCGACGAGCTCGCTGACGTTGTTGATGCCCTCGCGCTTGAGGCAGTTGTACGACCGCACCGAGAGGTCGAGGTCCTCGATGGGCATCGACAGCTCGGAGCTGAGGACGGCGTCGACCGGCGCGGGGCCGATCTCGATGCCCTCTGCGGCCGAGTTGAGCTCGCGCGCCAGGCCGAACAGCTCGGTGAGCGTGCGACCGGCCGACGCGATGGCGTCGCGCGGCGTGATGGCCGACTTGGTCTCGACGTCGACCACGAGGCGGTCGAAGTCGGTGCGCTCGCCGGCGCGGGTGGCCTCGACGCGGTAGGTGACCTTGAGCACGGGCGAGTAGATCGAGTCGACCGGGATCTGGCCCGCCTCGCTGAACTCGCTGCGGTTCTGGGTCGCCGAGACGTAGCCGCGGCCGCGCTCGATCGTCAGCTCCAGCTCGAACTTCGCCTTCTCGTTGAGGGTGGCGATGACGAGCTCGGGGTTGTGGATCTCGACGCCCGCGGGAGCGGAGATGTCGGCGGCCGTGACCTGGCCCGCACCCTGCTTGCGCAGGTACGCGGTGATCGGCTCGTCGTGCTCGCTGGAGACGACGAGGCCCTTGATGTTGAGGATGATCTCGGTCACGTCCTCCTTCACGCCGGGGACGGTGCTGAACTCGTGCAGCACGCCGTCGATCCGGATGCTGGTGACGGCCGCGCCGGGGATGGACGAGAGGAGGGTGCGGCGGAGCGAGTTGCCGAGCGTGTAGCCGAAGCCGGGCTCGAGCGGCTCGATGACGAACCGCGAGCGGAACTCCGAGATCTGCTCCTCGGTGAGGGTGGGGCGCTGCGCAATGAGCACTGTGTTGTTTCCTTTCGGCGAGGCGTCCGCTATATGACACCTGCGATGCCCCCCGGATGGCGGTCCGGGCGGGTGGTGGATTGGTCGAACGGACACACGGCGGCTCGGCCGACGCCGTCCCCTCCTCTCGGAGCGGGACGGCAGCGGCCGATCAGCGCGAGCTAGACGCGGCGGCGCTTGGGCGGGCGGCAGCCGTTGTGCGCCTGCGGGGTGACGTCGTTGATCGAGCCCACCTCGAGGCCGGCGGCCTGGAGCGAGCGGATCGCGGTCTCACGGCCGGAGCCGGGTCCCTTGACGAACACGTCGACCTTCTTCATGCCGTGCTCCTGCGCCTGGCGGGCGGCCGACTCGGCGGCGAGCTGCGCGGCGAACGGCGTGGACTTGCGCGAGCCGTTGTAGCCGACGACGCCCGAGGACGCCCAGCTGATGACGGCGCCCGTGGGGTCCGTGATCGAGACGATGGTGTTGTTGAAGGTGCTCTTGATGTGGGCCTGGCCCACGGCGATGTTCTTCTTGTCCTTGCGGCGCGGCTTGCGAACGGCCGACTTGGGTGCTGCCATGGAATTCTCCTGTGTCTACGGGTGGCGAGGCGCGGGCCGGAGGCCTAGCGCGCCTTCTTCTTGCCGGCTACGGTGCGCTTCGGTCCCTTGCGGGTACGAGCGTTGGTCTTCGTGCGCTGCCCGTGGACAGGGAGGCCGCGGCGGTGGCGGATGCCCTCGTAGCTGCCGATCTCGACCTTGCGGCGGATGTCGGCGGCCACCTCGCGGCGGAGGTCGCCCTCCACCTTGAAGTTCCCGTCGATGTAGTCGCGCAGGGCGATGAGCTGGTCGTCGCTCAGGTCCTTGACGCGGATGTTCTTGTCGATGCCGGTGTCCTCGAGGGTCTTGACGCTCGAGGTGCGGCCGACGCCGTAGATGTACGTGAGTGCGATCTCGACGCGCTTGTCGCGCGGGAGGTCGACGCCTGCTAGACGTGCCATTGAGGCTTCTCCTGGTGATGATGTGGAGGTCTGCAGCAGAGCCTGTGCATCGGCCTCCGACCGATGGTGTCCCCCGGACCCTCGCGGGTCCCGGCTTCCGGCGCTGCTGTCGTTCTACGTGGGGTGGTGCGGGTGGTGCCGTGCGGTGGTGCTGACTAGCCCTGGCGCTGCTTGTGGCGCGGGTTCTCGCAGATGACCATCACGCGTCCGTTGCGTCGGATGACCTTGCACTTCTCGCAGATCCTCTTGACGCTGGGGTTGACCTTCATGATGCTTCCTTGCTTTCGGTTCTCGCTGGCCTCGTGCCGCCGCGGATGCGGGGCCGTTCCTTGTGCAGCAGGCCTACTTGTAGCGGTAGACGATCCGGCCGCGGGTGAGGTCGTACGGGCTCAGCTCCACGATCACGCGGTCCTCGGGGAGGATGCGGATGTAGTGCTGACGCATCTTGCCCGAGATGTGGGCGAGGACCTTGTGCCCGTTGCTCAGCTCAACGCGGAACATCGCGTTCGGCAGAGCTTCGACAACTCCGCCTTCGATCTCGATGACGCCGTCTTTCTTGGCCATATACTCACTGTCGCTAGAGGTGGTGTCTGCTGTTCGTGCGGATGCGCATCATGGTGAGGCGCAGGTGCGGTCGGCATGCCGGGACGGCGGCCGAGCACCAAGGGTCGAGAGTACGGCATCCCCGGGCGTGTCGCAATTCTCCCCGCGTGTCGCGGCCGGATCCGGGGATCCTGCGCTAGCGGGACGCGCGGACGGGCCGAGCGGTCGCCCGCCCGGCCCGTCATGGCACCGCTACTCCGCGCGGTGGCGCGGCGCGCGGCGCCGGTCGGCCTGGACGGCGTCGACGACCGCGACGAGGTCCGCGGTCAGCGGGTGCCCGTCGTCGAGCCCCGTGACGCGGCGGACGAGGTCGGCCGCGGTGTCCGTCGCCAGGAGCTCCTGCAGCTCGAGCGCCTGCGGGTCCGCCGCGGGGTCGAAGCGTAGCGCCTGCCCCATGGCGCGCACGAGCGCGTCGTGCGGCAGGCCGCGCTCGGCGAGCTGGGACGCGGGCCCCACGAAGCGCTCCTCGCGGGAGAGCTTCCGCAGCGGCTGGCGGCCGACGCGCTCGACCGTGTCCGCGAGCGCCGCGTTCGCGAACCGGGCGAGGTTCTTCTCCCGGTAGGCGGCCTGCTCGGCCTCGTCGAGCCCGTGCTTGGCCACCAGCAGCGCGCTCGTCTCCTCGAGCACCTGCCGCACCTCGTCCGCGACCTCGGGGATCGCCATGGCGTCCGACTGGCTCACCGCTCCGCGGGCGTAGCCGTGGTACGCCACCGTGGCGTGGCCCGTGTTGACCGTGAAGAGCTTCCGCTCGATGTACGGGGCGAGGTCGTCGACGAACGTGGCGCCGGCGATCCGGGGCACGGCGTCGCCGAACGGGCCGCGCTCCACCACCCACTCGGAGAAGTCCTCGACCGTGACGTCGAGGCCGGCGGCGGGATCCTGGTTCGGGACGATGCGGTCGACGGCCGTGTTGGCGAAGACCGCGCGGTCGAGCGCCGCGGCGTCGTCGCCGAGCGCCGTCCGGATCTCGTCGCGGAGGGTGTCCGTGGCGTTGATCGCGTTCTCGCAGGCCATGACGGCGACGGGGGCGAGGTCGGCGGAGCGCGCCCGAAGACCCGAGGCGATGGCGGGCGCGACGAAGCGGAGGATCGCGGGGCCGACGGCGGTCGTCACGACGTCGGCGGTCGCGATCTCCGCGATGAGGGCCTCGCCGTCGACCGCGCTGTCGATCGCCCGGAAGCCGGTGACCGTCCAGTCGCGCGCGTGCGGCCCGACCTCGGTGACCCGGTACGAGTCGGCGGAGGCCAGGTGCCCGATGAGCTCGGCGTTCACGTCGGCGAACACGACCTCGTAGCCGGCCTCGTGCAGGATCAGCCCGACGAAGCCGCGGCCGATGTTGCCGGCGCCGAAGTGGACGGCCTTCACGCCTCGTTCACCTCGGCCAGGAGCGCGTACAGCTCCTCGGCGGTGGGGGCGTCGAGGAGCTTCCGCACCTCGTCGTCGTCGCTGAAGATGATGGCGATCTTGCTGAGGATCTCGAGGTGGCCGTTGTCCTTGCCGGCGATGCCGACGACGAAGCGGACCTCGTTGCCCGCCCAGTCGATCGGGGCGTCGTAGCGCACGAACGACAGCGCGGAGTCGAGGATCGTGTCCTTGCCCTCGTTGGTGCCGTGCGGGATGGCCAGGAGGTTGCCCATGTACGTCGAGACGCTCTTCTCGCGCTCGAGCATGAACCCCTCGTACTCGGGGGTGACGGCACCCGCGGCGACGAGGATGCCCGCCGCCTCGGCGATGGCCTCCTCCACGCTGGACGCGGTGCCGCCGACGCGGATCTGGGCGGGTTCGAGGACGTTCGACATGATGCTCCTGACGTTGTGCGTGGCTGGTGCGAGGCTACCGGGGCCCGGTCGGTGTCGACCGGGCCCCGGGGGCCTCGCGCGTGCGTTGGTGCGGGTCCGCCGGGGGCGGACCGGGATCAGCTGTCCGAGCGCTGCTTCTGGACCAGCTCCACGATCTCGTCGTAGCGCGGCGAGTTCATGAAGTTGTCGACGGAGACGTGCTCCGAGGACGGGCTCTTCTGGCGGGCGCGGTCGGTGAGCTCGCGCTGCGTGATCACGAGGTCGGCCGTGCCGTCGAGGGCGGCGATGGCCTTGTTGACGACCGTGACGTCGGTGACGCCGGCCTTCTTCATCTTGTTGCGGAGGACCGACGCGCCCATGGCGGAGGAGCCCATGCCGGCGTCGCAGGCGAACACGATGTCCTGGATGCGGGTGGCCGTGGCCGTGCCGCCGTCCGTCGCGGCCGCGCCGTCGGCGAGGCCGCCGACCGTGCCCGCGGTGCCGGTCTCGGCGCCGAGGCCCGTGAGGATGCTCGACTCCTTGCCCTTGTTGGCCTGCGTCGCGGCGACCGCGGCGCCGAAGTCGCCGGAGCCCTTCTTGCCGGTGCGGAGGATGACCGCGGCGACGACGAAGGTGACGGCGGCCGAGATCAGCACGGAGAGGATCACGCCGGGGAAGCTGTTGCGCTCGGTCTGGCCGAGCACGGCGAGGATGCTGCCGGGCGAGGCCGGGCCGCGGAGGCCGGAGCCGAACGCGACGTTGGTCGCCACGCCCGAGGCGCCACCCGCGATGACCGCGAGGAACAGCAGGGGCTTGGAGAGCACGTACGGGAAGTAGATCTCGTGGATGCCGCCGACGAACTGGATGAGGATCGCGCCGGGGGCGGTGGAGCGCGCCGCGCCCGCGCCGAAGATCGCGAAGGCGAGGAGCACGCCGAAGCCGGGGCCGGGGTTCGCCTCGAGCAGGAACAGGACGCTCTTGCCGTTCTCCAGCGCCTCGGTGGTGCCGAGCGGCGTGAGGATGCCCTGGTTGATGGCGTTGTTGAGGAAGAGGACCTTGGCGGGCTCGATCACGATGCTCGTGAGGGGCAGGAGGCCGTTGTCGACGAGGAAGCCGACGCCGCCGCCGAGGACCGACGTGATGCCGCGGATCACCGGCGTGAGCAGGTAGTACGCGCCGATCGCGAAGACCGCGCCCAGGATCCCCGCGGAGAAGTTGTTGACGAGCATCTCGAAGCCGGGGCGGATCCTGTCGATCCACAGGCGCTCGATGACCTTCAGCAGGTACGCCGCGAGCGGGCCCGTGATCATGGCGCCGAGGAACATCGGGCTGCCGCCGTCGAAGTACGGCTCGCCGACCGTGCCGACGATGACGCCCATCGTGGCGATGGTCGCCACCACGCCGCCGCGCGCGTCGTAGACCATGCGGCCGCCGGTGTTCGCGATGAGGAGCGGGAGGAGGAAGTACAGGACCGGAGCGATGAGCTGGGCGATGTCCGCGTTCGGCAGGTAGCCGTCCGGGATGAACAGGGCCGTGAGCAGGCCCCAGGCGATGAACGCCGCGATGTTGGGCATGATCATGCCGCTGAGGAACGTGCCGAACTTCTGCACGCCGGTGCGCACGGAGCGTCCCGTGCTGCGGGTGGGTGACGTCGTCGTCATGGGGGTGGTGCTCCTGTCGTGGTGGTGGCGGGCCTGCTGCGGCCCGCCGTGCTGCGGATGGGGGGGGTGATCGCTCGTGGTGCGGTGGAGGGGGTCGGTGGTGCGGGTCAGACGGGGGCGGGCGCCGACGCCGCGGTGACCGCGGCGCGCGCCTCGACGGCGCTGTCGGCGGCGAGGGCGACGGCGGCGAGCGCTTCCGCCTCCCCGCGCGTGTGGAGGGCGAGCTCGGCGCGCACGTCGGCGAGCGCCGCCGGCGACATCGAGAGGCTGGTGGCGCCGAGGCCGACGAGCACGACGGCGAGCAGCGGATCGGCCGCCGCCTCGCCGCAGATGCCCACCGGCTTGCCGAGCGCGCGCCCCGCGGCGCCGACCTCCTGCACGAGGCGGAGGACGGCGGGGTGCCACGGGTCCTGGAACGCGGCCACCGATCCCAGCAGCCGGTCGGCCGCGAGCGTGTACTGCGTGAGGTCGTTGGTGCCGATGCTCGCGAAGTCGGCGACGCCGAGGATCCGGTCGGCGAGGAGCGCGGAGGACGGGACCTCCACCATCACGCCGACGGTGCGGAGGCCGAGCTCCCGGCCGAGGGAGCTGAAGTACCGCGCCTCCTCCACCGTGGAGACCAT
Source organism: Clavibacter sp. GW821-FHT01D01 (assembly GCF_059422605.1). Classification (NCBI taxonomy): domain Bacteria; kingdom Bacillati; phylum Actinomycetota; class Actinomycetes; order Micrococcales; family Microbacteriaceae; genus Clavibacter; species Clavibacter sp. GW821-FHT01D01. Next base: position 674,947 of record NZ_JBWKXC010000001.1, on the reverse strand, counting down.
GGGCGCCATGACCCACAGGTCCGCGTCGGTCGCGGCGTCGGCACGGGCGAGCGCCGTGAGCTGGTCGCGGAGGATCTGCTCGTTGGCGCGGAGCGCACGGAGGCCGCGGAGGCCGAGCGCCGGGTTCTCCTCGGCCGCGTCGTTGAGGAAGCTGAGGGGCTTGTCGGCGCCGGCGTCGAGGGCGCGCACGACGACCTTCCGCCCCGGGAACGCCTCGAGCAGGCGGGTGTAGTGCGCCTGCTGCTCCTCGACGGTCGGAGCGCTCGTGGCGTCGAGGAAGAGGAACTCGGTGCGGAAGAGGCCGACGCCCTCGGCGCCCTTCTCGACCGCGTCGGCCGCGCCGTCAGCGGAGCCGAGGTTGGCCAGCAGCGGGACCGCGGTGCCGTCGAAGAGCGCGCCCGGGCCGGTGGGCACGGCGACCTGCGCACGGCGGGCCGCGATGGCATCCCGGGCCGCGGACTCCTCCTCGGCGGTGGGGCCGACCGTGACGGCGCCCGTGAGCGCGTCGACCACGACGGTCTCCCCGTCGGCGAGGTCCGCCGCGGCGGCGACGCCGACGACCGCGACGATGGCCTTCTCCCGGGCGAGGATCGCCGTGTGCGAGGTCGGCCCGCCGTCGGTCGTGATGAGCGCGAGGACCTTGTCGAGGTCGAGGAGCGCGGTGTCGGCGGGCGCGAGGTCGCGGGCCACCAGCACGAACGCGTGGTCGGGATCCGGCACCCCCGGCGCCGCGACGCCCTGCAGGTGCGCGACGACGCGCTGCGAGACGTCGTCGAGGTCGGTGGCGCGCTCCCCCATGTACCCGCCCATGCTGAGGAGCAGGTCGCGGAAGCCCGCGAAGGCCTCGTGCACGGCGCGCTCGGCGGTGCGGCCGTTCGCGAGGCGCGCGGTGATGTCGTCGACGAGCGTCGGGTCCTCCGCCATGAAGGCCTGCGCCTCGAGCACGTCCTTGGCGGCGCCGCCGGCCTTCTCCCCGCGGATGCGGATGTCGGCGGCGACGGCGGCGAGCGACGCGCTCACGCGGATCCGCTCCTCGTCGGGGGTGAGGGCGCTCGCGGTGTCGGCGGGCTCGGGGAGCGGGTCGGGCATCCGGATGACCGGTCCGACGGCGGACCCCCGTCCGATGCCGATCCCCTGCAGGGTGCGCGAGCTCATGCCGCGTCCAGGTCGGACTCGAGGAGCGTGGCGAGGTCGGTGACGACCTGCTCCGCGTTCTCGCCCTCCGCCGAGACGACGACCTCGTCGCCCGTGTCGACGCCGAGGGAGATGACGCCGAGGATGCTCGCGGCGTTGACGCTGCGGTCGCCCTTGGCGAGCTGCACGGGGATCCCGGCCTTCGCGGCCGCCTGCGTGAACAGCGAGGCGGGGCGGGCGTGCAGCCCGTGCGACGAGGCGATGGTGACGGTGCGTTCTGCCATGGTGGCTCCTTCGGTCGGCCCCGTCGTCGGGGCCCTGGTGGGCGGTCGTCGTGCGGTGGTGCGGTGGTGCGGTCGTGCGGGGGTCGGCGCGGGCGCCGGTGGTCAGGCGGCCGGGGGCGATCCCCCGGCGGGTCGGCCGTGGAGGCCGGACGGTCGACGGAGCGAGCGCGCGCCCGTGCGCATCGCCGCGAGGGCCCGGTCGAGGGCCGCGCGGGCGCCCTCCGGGCGTGAGGCGTCCGCGTCGAGGAGGACGGCGGTCGCGCCCTCGTCGGCCGCGGCGGCGCGCACGGCATCGAGGCGGTCCGCGAGGTGGGCGCCGAGGAGGACGACGTCCATGCCCGCGGCATCGAGCCGGACCTGCGCGAGGGATCCGGCGACCGCCTCGATCTCGAGCCCGTCGGCCTCCGCGAGGGTGCGCAGGCGCTGGGCGAGGAAGGTGCTGGATGCGCCGGAGCCGCAGACGACGAGGATCCTCCCGGTCATGCTGTGCCTCCTCGCGTCGTCGCTGGTCCTCCCATGGTGCTCCGGCGGCACGGCCCGGTACCAGCAGGATCGTTTCCGCGGGGTAGGAAGACCGCTTCCGGGCCCGCGGCGGACGGCATGGGCGGCGGGTGCGGATGGTTGACTCAGGGGGACGGACGCGCACCGGCCCCCGGGCCGCACCGCGTCCCGCCCCCGAGGGAGACGACATGCTGAGCGAGAACCACGAGAGGCTGCTGGACTACCTGTCCACCGCCGACCGCTGGGTCGAGGCCGGCGAGCTCGCGGACCGCCTCGGCGTCACGACGCGGAGCGTCCGCAACTACGTCACCGCCGTCCGGGAGCGCTCGACCGTGGCGATCGCCTCCTCCCCCGACGGCTACCGCATCGATGCCGCGAGCTACGCCCGCCACCTCGGCGCGCGCCCGAGCGCCGACCCCCAGGGCACGCCCCGCGACCGGCTGCACGCGCTCGTCCGCCGGCTCGGCGACGCGCCCGACGGGCTCGACGTCTTCGCGCTCGCCGGCGAGCTGCACGTGAGCGAGTCCACGGTCGAGGCGGACCTCCGCAAGGTGCGCGCGCTCGTCGAGGACGCCGGCCTCGCGCTCCGCCGCACCGGGTCCACCGTCGTCCTCGAGGGGTCCGAGCGCGACTTCCGTCGCCTCCTGTCGCGGATGTTCCGCGACGAGAGCGCGCAGGGCTTCCTGCCGCTGGAGTCGGTGCAGCGGGAGTTCGCGTCGGACTCGCTGCGCGCGTTCAAGACGGACCTGATCCGCGAGCTCACGGAGGGCGGCTTCTTCGTCAACGAGTACGGGGTCGACAACGTGCTGCTGCACGTCGCCATCGCGGTCGACCGCCTGGCGCGGTCGCCGCGGCGGGAGGGGGCCGCGGCGGATGCGACCGCCGACGAGCGGGCGGACGGCACCCGTGCAGCCTCGCGCGCCGATGCCACCGCCCTCGAAGCGGGCGACGCGCACGATGCCGCGGGCGACGCGCACGACGCCGAGGACGACGCCGACCCCGGCCCCGCGGATCCGGAGGGCCCGTCCGAGGACCGCACCGCGCTCGCGATCCGCACGGTGCTCGCCCGCCTCCTCGCTGCGCACTTCGACGTGCCCGTCCCCGCGGGCGACGTCGCCTACCTGGCGCTCCTCGTGCGCACGCGCGTCGTCACGCCCGGCAACGAGCAGTCCCTCGCCACCGTGATGCGCGAGCACGTGGTCGAGAGCGACCTCGACGTGGTGCGCGCGATCGTGCGCCGCGTCAAGCAGGAGTACCTGGTCGACCTCGAGGACGAGGACTTCACCGTGCGGTTCTCCCTGCACCTCGGCAACCTCGTGGCCCGTGCCGCCGACCGCTCCTTCTCACGGAACCCGCTGGCGCGGTCGATCAAGACGTCGTACCCCATGACGTACGAGATCGCCGTCTTCATCGCGAGCGAGGTGCAGCGCCGCCGCGGCATCGCCATCAACGACGACGAGATCGCGTACATCGCCCTGCACGTGGGCTCGCACCGGGAGCGCGTCGCCCGGCGCGACGACCGGGTCGCGTGCGCGCTCGTGTGCCCCAACTACTACGACCTGCACCAGATCATGCGGCAGCGCATCGAGCAGGCGCTCGGGGCCGACATCAGCGTCGACGCCGTGGTCACGCGCACGGACGTGGACGCCGACGCCCTGGGCGTGCAGCTCGTGATCGACGCGACGGGGTCGCGCCCGCCCGCCGACAACGTCGTGGTGGTCCAGCCCCTGCCGACGCCGGACGACATCGAGGCGATCCGGCGGGCCGTCGCCCGCGTGCGCCGGCACGCGCGTCGGAGCGCCATGAAGCACGACCTGCTGCGCTTCCTCGACGAGTCGCTGTTCTTCCGCGACCTGCACGCCCCGGACGAGGAGTCGATGATCCGGCTCCTCGGCCAGCGCATGGTCGAGCAGGGCATCATCGAGCCCGAGTACATCGAGGGCGCCATCGAGCGCGAGCGGCTGTCGTCGACGGCGTTCACCGACACGCTCGCGGTGCCGCACTCCCTCGCCATGACCGCGCACCGCACGGCGATCGCCATCGTGGTGAACGACGAGGCGATGCGCTGGGGCGGCAACCGCGTGCACGTCGTCGCGCTGGTGGCGTTCAGCGCGAGCGGGCGCACGAGCTTCCAGCACGTGTTCGACCAGTTCGTGGAGGTGTTCTCCGACCACCGCGACGTGCAGGCGATCATGCGGGCGTCGGGATCGCACGGCTCCTTCATCGAGGAGCTCGTGCACGTCATGGACACCTAGGCCGGCGTCGGCCGGCCGTCCCCGCTCAGGGCGAGACGGGCGTGACGCCCCGCGGCACGAGGCGCGACGCCCCGCCGTCCGCGAGCGTGAGCACCCAGATGCCGCGCGCGTGCACCGCGACCGAGTGCTCCCAGTGCGAGGCCATGCTGCCGTCGACGGTGGCGACGGTCCAGTCGTCGTCGAGGACGCGCGTCTCCGCCTCGCCGTCGGTGATCATCGGCTCGATCGCGACGACCAGGCCCGGCTTCACGGCGGGGCCCCTGCCGCGCACGCGGTAGTTGAATACCGGCGGGTCCTCGTGCATGCTCCGGCCGATGCCGTGGCCGGTGTAGTCCATGACGATGCCGAAGGACCCGGCGGCCTCGACGCTCTCCTCGACCGCCTCGCCCACCTCGTTGAGGTGGGATGCGGTCGCGAGCCGGGCGATGCCGGCCCACAGCGCGTCCTCGGTGACGCGGGACAGGCGCTCCCGGGCCTCCACCACGTCCGGGCGGGCGGGATCCGGCACCACGACCGTCATGGCCGAGTCGCCGTTCCACCCGTCGATCTCCGCGCCGCTGTCGACCGACACGATGTCGCCCGGCTGCAGCACGCGGTCGCCGGGGATCCCGTGGACGACCTCGTCGTTCACGGACACGCAGACGGTGTGCCGGTAGCCGGGCACCAGCTGGAAGTTCGAGTGCCCGCCGAGGGCGCGGATGGCGGCGTCCGCGGCGGCGTCGAGCTCGCCCGTGGTCACGCCCGGGGCGATGAGCCCGCGGACGGCGTCGAGGGAGGCGGCCGTCGCGAGCCCGGGCGCCACCATGCGGCGGATCTCGTCCGGCGTCTTGTAGATCCCGGGGGTCCGGCGGAGGGCGCCCACGGCCTACGCGCGGCCGGCGTCGGAGACGGGACGGACGCCGCGGCCCGCGAGGGCCTCACGGACGCGCCGGGCGACCTCGTCGACCTCGCCGAGGCCGTCGACCTCGAGGAGCAGGCCGCGGTCCCGGTACACGGCGATGAGGGGGCTCGTCTCGCGGACGTAGACCTCCTGGCGGTGCCGGATCTCGTCCTCGCCGTCGTCGGCGCGGCCCTGCTCGGCTGCGCGGCGGGTGAGGCGGGCCACGACCTCCTCCTCGTCGGCGACGAGCTGGATGACGGCGTCGAGCTCCTGGCCCCAGCCCTGCAGCAGCTCCTCCAGGTACGCGACCTGGTCGAGCGTGCGCGGGTAGCCGTCGAGGAGGAAGCCCGCCTGCGCGTCCTCCTCCTGGAGCCTGGCCGTGATGAGGCGGTTGGTGAGCTCGTCGGGCACGTAGTCGCCCGCGTCCACCAATGCCTGGACCTGCTGGCCGAGCTCGGTGCGGTCCTTGATGTTCTGGCGGAAGATGTCGCCGGTGGACACGTCCGGGATGCCGAACTCGTTCGAGATGCGCGTCGCCTGCGTGCCCTTGCCCGCACCGGGAGGGCCGACGATCAGGAGGCGGGTCACTTGAGCAGCCCCTCGTAGTGGCGCTGCTGCAGCTGCGAGTCGATCTGCTTCACCGTCTCGAGGCCGACGCCGACGACGATCAGGATGCTCGCGCCGCCGAACGGGAAGTTCTGGTTGGCGCCGACCAGCGACAGGGCGATGAGCGGCAGCAGCGCGATGAGGCCGAGGTACAGCGAGCCCGGCAGCGTGATGCGCGTGAGGACGTAGTCGAGGTACTCGGCGGTGGGGCGGCCCGCGCGGATGCCGGGGATGAAGCCGCCGTACTTCTTCATGTTGTCCGCGACCTCCTCCGGGTTGAAGGTGATGGCGACGTAGAAGTACGTGAAGCCGACGATGAGCAGGAAGTACATCGCCATGTAGAGCGGGTGGTCGCCCGTCGTGAGGTTGTCGGTGATCCACTGCACCCACGGCGCCGGCGCCTCGCCGACGGCGGGCTGGTTGAACTGCGCCACCAGCGCGGGGAGGTACAGCAGCGACGAGGCGAAGATGACGGGCACGACGCCGGCCATGTTGACCTTGATGGGGATGTACGTGTTGTTGCCGCCGTAGGTGCGGCGACCGACCATGCGCTTGGCGTACTGGACCGGGACGCGGCGCTGCGACTGCTCGACGTAGACGACCGCGGCCACGACGAGGAGCCCGACGGCGATCACCAGGAGGAAGACCTCCCAGCCGCGGCTCTGCTGGATGGCGAGGAGCGAGGTCGGGAAGGCGGCGGCGACCGACGTGAAGATGAGGAGCGACATGCCGTTGCCGATGCCGCGCTCGGTGATGAGCTCGCCCATCCACATGATGAGGCCGGTGCCGGCGGTCATCGTGATGACCATGAGCATGATCGCGTACCAGGCGTCGTTCGTCACGAGCTGGGTGCAGGCACTGACGTTCGTCTGCCCGAAGAGGGCACCGCTGCGCGCGACCGTGATGAGCGTCGTGGACTGGAGGACCGCGAGGGCGATCGTGAGGTAGCGCGTGTACTGCGTGAGCTTGGCCTGGCCGGACTGGCCCTCCTTGTAGAGGGTGTCGAAGTGCGGGATGACCACGCGGAGCAGCTGGACGATGATCGAGGCCGTGATGTACGGCATGATGCCCAGCGCGAAGATGGAGAGCTTCAGCAGCGCTCCGCCGCTGAAGAGGTTGACGAGCTCGTAGAGGCCCGAGGTGCCCTGGTTCGCCGCGAGGCACGACTGCACGTTGGCGAAGTCGACGAACGGCGCCGGGATGAAGGATCCCAGGCGGAAGAGGGCGATGATGCCCAACGTGAAGCCGATCTTGCGACGCAGATCGGGGGTGCGGAAGATCCTGACGACGGCGCTCAACACGGAGGGTGTCCTGCTTTCTGTGGGAGGTCCGCCGCGAGGCGGGGGTCGGGCCGACCCGATGCGGCCCCAGGTGCTCGGAGGGGCGGCCGGTTTCCCGACCGCCCCTCCGTTGCGTCCTGCAGTGCTACTTGACGGAGCCGCCTGCTGCGACGATCTTCTCCGCAGCGGAGCCGGAGACCTTGTCGACAGCAACCGTCAGCTTAACCGAGATGTCGCCGTCCCCGAGGACCTTGACCTTCTCGTTCTTGCGCACGGCACCCTTGGCGACCAGGTCGCTCGTGGTGACGTCGCCGCCGTCGGGGTAGAGCACGGCGAGCTTCTCCAGGTTCACGACCTGGTACTCGACGCGGAACGGGTTCTTGAACCCGCGGAGCTTCGGGGTGCGCATGTGCAGCGGCATCTGCCCACCCTCGAAGCCGACGCGGACCGTGTAGCGGGCCTTCGTGCCCTTGGTGCCACGACCCGCGGTCTTGCCCTTCGAGCCCTCACCGCGGCCGACACGCTGGCGTGCCTTCTTGGCCCCGGCGGCGGGACGGAGGTGGTGGACCTTGAGGACCTGCTCGCGCTTGACCGTCTCCGTCGCGGCGACCGTGGTCGTCTCGGCGGATGCGGCCGCGGCGGCGGGCGCCTTCGCGGTCTTCTTGGGTGCGGCCTTGGGCGCCTTCACGGGCGCCGGCTCGGCCGACTCGTTCTTCTCAGCCATCAGTCGATCTCCTCCACCTTCACCAGGTGCGCGACGGTGTTGACGTAGCCGCGGTTCTGGGCGTTGTCCTCTCGGACCACCACGGCACCGATGCGACGGAGCCCGAGGCTCCGCAGGGTGTCGCGCTGGTTCTGCTTCTCGCTGATCTTGGACTTGATCTGCGTCACTCGGAGCTGAGCCATCAGACACCTGCCTTCGCGTCGGCCTCGGCACGCTGGGCGCGGAGGATGCGGGCCGGGACGACCTGCTCGAGCTCGAGCCCACGACGGGCGGCGACGGCGCGCGGCTCCTCGAGCTGCTTGAGCGCCTCCACCGTGGCGTGCACGATGTTGATCGTGTTCGACGAGCCGAGCGACTTGCTCAGGACGTCGTGGATGCCGGCGCACTCCAGGACCGCGCGGACGGGGCCACCGGCGATGACGCCGGTACCCGCGGACGCGGGACGCAGGAGGACGACTCCGGCGGAGGCCTCACCCTGCACGGCGTGCGGGATGGTCAGGCCGATGCGGGGGACGCGGAAGAAGTTCTTCTTCGCCTCCTCGACGCCCTTGGAGATGGCGGTCGGCACCTCGCGGGCCTTGCCGTAGCCGACGCCCACCAGTCCGTTCCCGTCTCCGACGATCACGAGCGCGGTGAAGCTGAAGCGACGACCGCCCTTGACGACCTTGGACACGCGGTTGATGGTGACGACGCGCTCCAGGAACTGGCTCTTGTCGGCATCACGGCCACCGCGGCTGTCACGGCCGCCCTGGTTCCGGTCACGCCCGCCACGACGGCCCTCACGGCCCTCGTTCTGCGCGGGTGCGGTGGACGCCGCGGTCTCGACGGGCGTCTCCGCCACGGCCACGACCTCGGGCTCCTTGTTGTTGTTCTCGGCTGCGCTCACAGGCTCAGACCACCCTCTCGAGCTCCTTCGGCGATGGCCGCGACGCGTCCTGCGTAGCGGTTGCCACCACGATCGAATACGACGCTCTCCACGCCGGCCGCCTTGGCGCGCTCGGCGACGAGCTCGCCGACCTTGCGCGACTTGGCGGTCTTGTCGCCGTCGAACGTGCGCATGTCGGCCTCGAGGGTCGATGCGGACGCGACGGTGTGACCACGGCTGTCATCGACGACCTGCACGAAGACGTGGCGGGCCGAGCGGGTGACGACCAGGCGCGGACGCAGCTCGGTGCCCTCGACCTTCTTGCGCAGGCGTGCGTGCCTGCGGCCGCGGGCGGCGGACTTGCTTTTTCCTCTAACTCCGAGAGCCATGATCACTTACCACTCTTTCCGGCCTTGCGGCGAACGTTCTCGCCGGCGTAGCGGACGCCCTTGCCCTTGTAGGGCTCGGGCTTGCGAATCTTGCGGATGTTGGCGGCCGTCTCGCCGACGAGCTGCTTGTCGATGCCGACGACGGTCATCTTGTTGACGCCCTCGACGGTGAAGCTGATGCCCGCGGGCGCCTCGACGTACACGGGGTGGGAGAAGCCGAGCGCGAACTCGACGCCCTTGTCCTTGAGCGCGACGCGGTAACCCGTGCCGACGATCTCGAGGCCCTTGGTGTAGCCGGTGGTGACGCCGACGATCTGGTTGGCGATGAGGCTGCGCGTGAGGCCGTGGAGCGAGCGCGACTCGCGCTCGTCGTCGGGACGGGTGACGAGCACCTGTCCGTCCTGGACCTCGGCGCGGATGGGCTGGGCCACGGTGAGGCTCAGCTCGCCCTTGGGGCCCTTGACCGTGACGACCTGGCCGGCCACGGCGACGTCGACCCCTGCGGGGACGTCGATGGGGAGTCTTCCGATGCGGGACATGTCGTTACCACACGTAGGCGAGGACTTCCCCACCCACGCCCTTCTTCGCAGCCTGGCGGTCCGTGAGGAGCCCCGAGGAGGTGGACAGGATGGCGACCCCGAGGCCACCGAGGACCTGGGGGATCTCCGCGGACTTCGCGTAGACGCGCAGTCCGGGCTTCGACACGCGCTTGATGCCCCGGATGGAGCGCTCGCGATCGGGGCCGAACTTGAGGCTGAGCGTCAGCGTCTGGCCGACGCGGGCGTCCGCGACGTCCCAGCCGGCGATGAAGCCCTCGGACTTGAGGATGTCGGCGATGTGCGACTTGAGCTTGGAGTGCGGCATGGAGACCGTGTCGTGGTGCGCGGAGTTCGCGTTCCGGAGTCGGGTCAGCATGTCGGCGACCGGGTCGGTCATTGTCATGACTGGTGGTACCTCTCTCGCCTGGTTTCGTTCATCCGGACACGGATGACGACCTGTGGTGGTGGCGGCGCCGGGCGGAGGTGCCCGGCGCCGATCGTGCGGTGGTGCTGGTCGTGCGGGTGATGCTGGTGGAGCTGGTTACGGCGTGTTCTCGGGCGTCTGGAACGGGAAGCCGAGCGCCTTGAGCAGCGCGCGTCCCTCGTCGTCCGTCCGAGCGGTCGTGACGACCGTGATGTCCATGCCGCGGACCCGGTCGATGCGGTCCTGGTCGATCTCGTGGAACATGGACTGCTCGTTGAGACCGAACGTGTAGTTGCCGTTGCCGTCGAACTGCTTCGGGCTGAGCCCGCGGAAGTCGCGGATGCGGGGCAGGGCGAGCGACAGCAGGCGGTCGAGGAACTCCCACATGCGGTCGCCGCGCAGCGTCACGTGGGTGCCGATGGCCTGGCCCTCACGCAGCTTGAACTGAGCGATCGACTTGCGGGCCTTGGTGACCTGCGGCTTCTGGCCCGTGATCTTGGTGAGGTCGGCGACCGCGCCGTCGATGATCTTGCCGTCACGAGCGGCGTCGCCGACGCCCATGTTCACGACGATCTTCGTGAGCCCGGGCACCTGGTGCACGTTCGTGAAGCCGAGATCAGCGGTCAGCTGGCTGACGATCTCGGAGCGGTACTTCTGCTTCAGGCGCGGGAGCTGCTTCTCCTCGGCCGTGCCAGCGGTTGCGGTGTCGGTCATTGCTAGAGGTCCTTACCTGACTTCTTGGCGTAGCGGACGCGGACGGTCTTGGAGACCCCGTCCTTCTCGACCGTCTCGGTCCGGAAGCCGACTCGCGTGGGCTTCTTGGACTCGGGGTCGACGAGCGCGACGTTGGAGATGTGGATGGGCGCCTCGACGGTCTCGATGCCGCCGGTCTTGGAGCCGCGCTGCGTCTGGCCGACGCGGACGTGCTTCGTGATGAAGTTCACGCCCTCGACGACGACGCGGTTGCGCTCGACCAGGACGGACAGGACCTTGCCCTGCTTGCCCCGGTCGCCGCCCTTGGCCTGCGTGCGACCCGTGATGACCTGGACCAGGTCACCCTTCTTGATGTTCGCCATGACTAAATGACCTCCGGTGCCAGCGAGATGATCTTCATGAACTTCTTGTCCCGGAGCTCGCGGCCCACCGGTCCGAAGATGCGGGTGCCGCGGGGCTCCCCGTTGCTGTTCAGGATGACGGCGGCGTTCTCGTCGAACTTGATGTACGAGCCGTCGGGACGGCGCGTCTCCTTCTTGGTGCGGACGATGACGGCCTTGACGACCTCGCCCTTCTTGACGTTTCCGCCGGGGATCGCGTCCTTGACGGTCGCGACGATGACGTCGCCGAGGCCGGCGTAGCGGCGACCCGAGCCACCGAGCACGCGGATGGTCAAGATCTCCTTGGCACCCGTGTTGTCCGCGATCTTGAGGCGGGATTCCTGCTGAATCACTGTTGCTCCTTATCCAAGCAGCCGGGGCTACTTGGCCTTCTCGAGGATCTCGACCAGGCGCCAGCGCTTGGAGGCGCTGAGGGGACGGGTCTCGTTGATCAGGACGAGGTCGCCGATTCCGGCGGAGTTCGCCTCGTCGTGCGCCTTGACCTTGGAGGTGCGGCGGATGACCTTGCCGTACAGCGGGTGCTTCACGCGGTCCTCGACCTCGACGACGATGGTCTTGTCCATCTTGTCGCTGGTGACGTAGCCACGACGGGACTTGCGGTAGCCGCGGTCGACCGTCGCGGTGTCAGCCGTGTTCTTCTCTTCGGCGTTCGCCATGATCAAGCCTCCTCAGCCTTCTCGGTGACGGCGGCGTCGTCGGCCTTCGCGGCCTTCTTCGTCGCCTTCTTCTTCTCGGGCTTCTCGGGGACCTCGACGGGGGCGGGCGTGGCACGGATGCCCAGCTCGCGCTCGCGGATGACCGTGTAGATCCGAGCGATGTCGCGCTTGACCGCGCGGAGGCGGCCGTGGCTGTCGAGCTGACCGGTGGCCGACTGGAAGCGCAGGTTGAACAGCTCCTCCTTGGCCTTCTTCAGCTCTTCGACGAGTCGCTCGTCCTCGAAAGTGTCCAGCTCGACGGGGGCGAGCTCCTTGGAACCGATCGCCATTATGCGTCGCCTTCCTCGCGCTTGATGATGCGTGCCTTGAGGGGCAGCTTGTGGATGGCCCGGGTGAGCGCCTCGCGCGCCGTGACGTCGTCGACGCCGGCGAGCTCGAAGAGGACGCGACCCGGCTTGACGTTCGCGACCCACCACTCGGGCGAGCCCTTGCCGGAGCCCATGCGGGTCTCGGCGGGCTTCTTGGTGAGCGGGCGGTCGGGGTAGATGTTGATCCACACCTTCCCGCCGCGCTTGACGTGACGCGTCATGGCGATTCGAGCGGACTCGATCTGGCGGTTGGTGACGTAGGCGGGCGTGAGGGCCTGGATGCCGTACTCACCGAACGACACGGTGGTGCCACCGGTCGCGTGGCCGGAACGGCCGGGGTGGTGCTGCTTGCGGTGCTTGACTCGACGGGGGATCAACATGGTTACGCCTCAACTCCTGCTGCGGCGACCGGCGCTGCCTCGGCGGCCGGCGCGGTGCGCGGCGCGTTGGTGCGGCGGTCTCCGGTTCGACCGTCGGAACGGTCGTTACGACGCTCGGGGCGCGACGACTTCTGGTTCGCCTGCTCGCGAGCGAGATCCTTGTTGGTGATGTCGCCCTTGTAGACCCAGACCTTCACGCCGATGCGGCCGAAGGAGGTGCGGGCCTCGTAGAAGCCGTAGTCGATGTTCGCGCGGAGGGTGTGCAGCGGCACGCGTCCCTCGCGGTAGAACTCCGACCGGCTCATCTCGGCGCCGCCGAGGCGGCCCGACACCTGGATGCGGACGCCCTTGGCGCCGGCGCGCTGCGCGCCCTGCAGGCCCTTGCGCATCGCACGGCGGAATGCCACGCGACCCGCGAGCTGCTCGGCGATGCCCTGGGCGACCAGCTGCGCCTCGGCCTCGGGGTTCTTCACCTCGAGGATGTTCAGCTGGATCTGCTTGCCCGTGAGCTTCTCGAGGTCGGCGCGGATGCGCTCGGCCTCGACGCCGCGGCGGCCGATGACGATGCCCGGGCGGGCCGTGTAGATGTCCACGCGGACACGGTCACGGGTGCGCTCGATCTCGATGCGCGCCACGCCGGCGCGGTCGAGGCTCGTCTTGAGCATGGTGCGGATGCGCACGTCCTCGGCGACGTAGTCGCTGTAACGCTGCCCCTTCTTCGTGCTGTCCGAGAACCAACGCGACACGTGGTCGGTGGTGATCCCGAGACGGAACCCGTACGGGTTGACCTTCTGTCCCATTACTTGCTCGCCTTCTTCGTGGTCGACGCCACGTCCGCCTCGTCCGGCGTCGCGAGGACGACCGTGATGTGGCTGGTGCGCTTGTTGATACGGAATGCGCGACCCTGTGCGCGCGGCTGGAACCGCTTGAGGGTGGTGCCCTCGTCCACGAACGCCTTGGCGATGTAGAGGTCCTGCTCCGCGAGGAAGCTGTTGGACGCGTCGGCCTTGACCCGCGCGTTCGCCATGGCCGAGGCCACCAGCTTGTAGATCGGCTCGCTCGCGCCCTGCGGCGCGAACTTCAGGATGGCCAGGGCCTCCTCGGCCTGCTTCCCGCGGATCATGTCCACGACGCGACGGGCCTTCTGGGGGGTGACGCGGATGTGACGCACGCGTGCGATCGACTCCACCATTTCTCTCCTCCTTCTCGTCGCCGCGCTAGCGGCGACGACCCTTCTTGTCGTCCTTCACGTGGCCGCGGAAGGTGCGCGTGAGAGCGAACTCGCCGAGCTTGTGGCCCACCATCGACTCGGTGACGAACACCGGGACGTGCTTGCGACCGTCGTGCACCGCGATGGTGTGACCCAGCATCGCCGGGATGATCATCGAGCGGCGCGACCAGGTCTTGATCACGTTCTTGCTGCTGGCCTCGTTCGCCGAGATCACCTTGCGGAGCAGGTGGTCGTCGACGAAGGGGCCCTTCTTCAGACTGCGTGGCATCTTCTACAACTCCTACTTGCGCTTCTTGCCGGCGTTGCGGCGGCGAACGATGAGCTTGTCGCTGGGCTTGTTGATGTGGCGCGTGCGGCCTTCCTTCTGGCCCCACGGGCTGACCGGGTGGCGTCCACCGGAGGTCTTGCCCTCACCACCACCGTGCGGGTGGTCGACGGGGTTCATCGCGACACCGCGGACGGTCGGGCGGACGCCCTTCCAGCGCATGCGGCCGGCCTTGCCCCAGTTGATGTTCGACTGCTCGGCGTTGCCGACCTCGCCGATGGTCGCGCGGCAGCGCGCATCGACGTTGCGGATCTCGCCGGAGGGCAGGCGCAGCTGGGCGTAGGGGCCGTCCTTCGCCACGAGGCGAACGGAGGCGCCGGCGGAGCGGGCCATCTTCGCGCCGCCGCCGGGGCGGAGCTCGATGGCGTGGATGACGGTACCCGTCGGGATGTTGCGCAGCGGCAGGTTGTTGCCGGGCTTGATGTCGGCCGTGGCGCCCGACTCGATCTTGTCGCCCTGCTTCAGCTTGTTCGGCGCGAGGATGTAGCGCTTCGTGCCGTCGATGAAGTGCAGGAGCGCGATGCGCGCCGTGCGGTTGGGGTCGTACTCGATGTGGGCGACGGTCGCGATGACGCCGTCCTTGTCGTTGCGCTTGAAGTCGATCACGCGGTACTGGCGCTTGTGGCCACCACCGATGTGACGGGTCGTGATGCGACCCTGGTTGTTGCGGCCACCGGTCTTGGAGAGCGGGCGGAGCAGCGACTTCTCGGGCGTCGAGCGCGTGATCTCCACGAAGTCGGCGACGGACGAACCGCGACGACCCGGGGTCGTGGGCTTGTACTTGCGAATAGCCATTGGTGTTTTCCTAGTCCCGGTCTCAGCCGACAGTCGTGAAGATGTCGATGGAGCCCGACTTGAGGGAGACGATGGCGCGCTTGGTGTCCTTGCGCTTGCCCATCCCGAACTTGGTCCGGCGGGTCTTGCCCTGCTTGTTGAGCGTGTTGACCGACGCGACCTGCACGCCGAAGATCTTCTCGATCGCGAGCTTGATCTCGGTCTTGTTCGAGCGGGGGTCCACGATGAACGTGTACTTGCCCTGGTCGATCAGGCCGTAGCTCTTCTCGGAGACGACCGGCGCGATGATGATGTCGCGGGGGTCCTTCTGGGTGGCGCTCATGCGGCAACCTCTTCCTTGGCCGTCTTCGACTCGACGAACGCGTCGAACGCGCCCTTCGTGAAGACGATGTCGTCGCTCACGAGCACGTCGTACGCGTTGAGCTGGTCGTAGGACAGCACGTGGACCGTCGGGATGTTGCGCACGCTGCGGAGGCTGACCTCGTCGGTGCGCTCCAGGACGATGAGGACGTGCTTGCTCGTGGCGATGCCCTCGAGCAGCGCGACCACGGTCTTCGTCGAGGGGACGTCTCCGGCGGAGAGGCTCTCGATGACGTGGAGGCGGGCGCCGCGCGCGCGGTCGGAGAGGGCGCCGAGCAGGGCTGCGGCGATCATCTTCTTGGGGGTGCGCTGCGAGTAGTTGCGGGGCGTGGGCCCGTGGACGATGCCACCGCCGGTCATCTGGGGTGCGCGGATCGAGCCCTGACGAGCGCGACCGGTGCCCTTCTGCTTGAACGGCTTGCGGCCGGCGCCGGAGACCTCGCCGCGGCCCTTGGTCTTGTGCGTTCCCTGGCGCGCCGCGGCGAGCTGGGCGACGACGACCTGGTGGATGAGCGGGACGTTGGTCTGCACGTCGAAGAGCGACGCGGGCAGGTCGACGGAGCCGGTGACTGCACCGGTCGCGTCGAGGACGTCGAGCTGGGTGTCGGTAGCCATGACTACTTCCCCTTCACTGCGTTGCGGACGAAGACGATGCGGCCACGCGCGCCGGGCACTGCGCCCTTGACGAGCAGGAGGCCCTTCTCGGCGTCCACGCTGTGGACGACGAGGTTCAGCACGGTGACGCGCTCGCCGCCCATGCGACCGGCCATGCGCATGCCCTTGAAGACGCGGCTGGGGGTCGAGGAGGCGCCGATGGAGCCGGGCTTGCGGTGGTTGCGGTGCGAACCGTGCGAGGCGGAGACGCCCTTGAAGTTGTGGCGCTTCATGACGCCCGCGAAGCCCTTGCCCTTGCTGGTGCCGACGACGTCGACCTTGGTGCCGGCCTCGAAGGCGCCGACCGTGATCTCCTGGCCGAGCGAGTACTCGGCGAAGTCGGCGGTGCGGACCTCGGTGAGGTGGCGGCGCGGCGTGACGCCGGCCTTGTCGAAGTGGCCGGTGCTCGGCTTGTCGGCCTTGCGGGGGTCGATCTGGCCGTAGGCGATCTGGATGGCGCCGTAGCCGTCCACCTCGGGCGTGCGCACCTGGGTGACAACGTTCGGGGTGATCTGCACGACGGTCACGGGGATGAGCTTGTTGTTCTCGTCCCACACCTGCGTCATGCCCAGCTTCGTGCCGAGCAGACCGGTGAAAGTCCTGTTAGCGGTAGACATGGGTTCCCTTAGAGCTTGATCTCGATGTTGACGTCGGCCGGGAGGTCGAGTCGCATGAGCGAGTCGACCGCCTTCGGCGTCGGGTCGACGATGTCGATCAGACGCTTGTGCGTGCGCATCTCGAAGTGCTCGCGGCTGTCCTTGTACTTGTGAGGGGAGCGGATCACGCAGATCACGTTCTTCTCGGTGGGCAGCGGCACCGGGCCGACGACCGTGGCGCCCGCGCGGGTCACCGTGTCGACGATCTTCCGGGCCGAGGAGTCGATGACCGAGTGGTCGTACGACTTAAGTCGGATGCGGATCTTCTGTCCCGCCATGTGTGACTCTCTCTCTTTCGTGCGTCATGCGGCCTCGGACCGTATTGGACGCGTGTGTCCCTCGCTCGGACCGGGCGCCTCGTGGCGCCGTGATCCGTGGTGCACCCGGGCGCGCATCGTGGGACGCGGCCTCGGGCAGCTCGTGCACCCGCCCGCATGCGGGCGCGGACGAGCGGTGCTCATCCGGTGGGTGTCGTGTGCCTCTGCTCTGCTGCCCGCGGCCTAACCTGCTCCGGGAGCGACGTGCGCTCCGGGCGGCTATGCACTGCCTGGCAGTGATCCGGTGTCTCGCGCGCAGGGCGGCGTGCACCGGAATGTTGAACTAGACGAGTTTGTCATAGTCCGGGCATGCGTGCAACCCGGGCGTGTCGCGCCCGCTCCCCTGTGTTTCCGGGCCTCTCGGCGGCTCCCGCGGGCTCCTCGGAAGGCGCCGGATCACCGGAAGAGGAGGTTGCGGAGCTCCGTCTCGCCGGACGCCAGGCGCTGCGGGTCGATGGTGCGACCGTGCAGGTACTCGTCGACGAGGCGCGGGTCCACGTAGCTGGTCTTCGCGATCGTCGGGGTGTTGCTCAGCACCTCCGCGGCGTCGCGGTACGCCTGGGCGAGCGCCTTCTGCCGCTTGCCCTTGGTCTCCTCCGGGCCGTGCTTGGCGAGGCTGATCGCCGCGGCGACGGTGCCGTGCAGCGTGCGGAAGTCCTTCGCGGTGAAGTCGCCGCCCGTGCGCTCGCGCACGTAGTCGTTGATGTCGGCCGCCCCCAGGGGATGCCAGTCGCTCCCGTCCCGGTAGGCGAGGAGCCGCGCGTTGGGCCCGCGGCGCGTCAGGCCGCGGATGGCCTTGACCAGGTCCGCGTCCCGGATGTCGCTCGACCACTCCTGCCCGCTCTTCGCGGGGAACTCGAGGTGGACCGTGTCGTCGTGGATCGTGACGTGCGAGCACAGCAGCGTCGACAGCCCGTGGCTGCCGTTCGACTCGGTGTACCGCTCGCTGCCGACGCGGAGGCTGCCCGTGTCGAGCATCCGGAAGCCGGCGGCGAGGGCCCGCTCGCGCGTGAACCCGTCCTGACGGAGGTGCATGGTGACCTGGCGACGGGCAGCCGGCAGCGACTCCGCCAGCTGCAGGGCGCGGTCGAACTTGATGCGGTCCTTCTGCTCCCGCCAGGTCGGGTGGTAGATGTACTGCCGGCGCCCGGCGCTGTCCACGCCCGTCGCCTGCACGTGCCCGTTGTCGTAGGGGGCGATCCAGACGTCGGTCCACGCGGGCGGGATTCCGAGTCCCTCCATCCGCGCGCGGAGCTGCCGGTCGACGACCCGGTTCCCGTCGGAGTCGAGGTACGTCCAGCCCCTGCCGGACCTCTTCCGCGTGTAGCCCTTGCCGTTGGCGTCGCTGCGCCGGAGTCTGACCATCCCTCGAACCTACGCGCCGCGGCGCGAACCGTTCGCCCACTACCGATCCGGGGACGCCATCCGCAGGCAGCCGTGAGACGGATGCGCCGGTTAACGGCCGACAGGGCCGGGCCATGACGGCCCGACCCTGTCGGAGGTGGTGCTGGTGGAGCTGGTGCTACTTGACGATCTTCGTGACCGTGCCGGCGCCGACGGTGCGGCCACCCTCACGGATGGCGAAGCCGAGGCCCTCCTCCATGGCGATCGGCTGGATCAGCGCGACGTTCATGTCGGTGGTGTCGCCGGGCATGACCATCTCGGTGCCCTCGGGCAGCGTGATGACGCCGGTGACGTCGGTGGTGCGGAAGTAGAACTGCGGACGGTAGTTCGCGTAGAACGGGTTGTGACGCCCGCCCTCCTCCTTGGAGAGGATGTACGCGGTGCCCTCGAAGTCCGTGTGCGGCGTGACCGAACCCGGCTTGACGATGACCTGGCCGCGCTCGACGTCCTCGCGCTTCGTGCCGCGGAGCAGGAGCCCGCAGTTCTCGCCGGCCCAGGCCTCGTCGAGCTGCTTGTGGAACATCTCGATGCCCGTGACGGTGGTCTTGACGGTGGGACGGATGCCCACGATCTCGACGTCCGAGTTGATGGCGAGGGTGCCGCGCTCGGCGCGACCCGTGACGACGGTTCCACGACCGGTGATCGTGAACACGTCCTCGACGGGCATGAGGAACGGCTTGTCCTTGTCGCGGACGGGCTCGGGGATGGACTCGTCGACCGCCTCCATGAGCTTGACGATCTGCTCGACCCACTTCTCGTCGCCCTCGAGCGCCTTGAGGCCGGAGACCTGGACGACGGGGGCGTTGTCGCCGTCGAAGTCCTGGCTGGAGAGCAGCTCGCGGACCTCGAGCTCGACGAGCTCGAGGATCTCCTCGTCGTCGACCATGTCGGACTTGTTGAGCGCGACGAGCAGGTACGGCACGCCGACCTGCTTCGCGAGCAGCACGTGCTCGCGCGTCTGGGCCATGGGGCCGTCGGTGGCGGCGACCACGAGGATCGCGCCGTCCATCTGGGCCGCGCCGGTGATCATGTTCTTGATGTAGTCAGCGTGACCCGGGGCGTCGACGTGAGCGTAGTGACGCTTGGGCGTCTCGTACTCGACGTGCGAGATGTTGATCGTGATGCCGCGCTGGCGCTCCTCGGGAGCGGAGTCGATGGACGCGAAGTCGCGCTGCACGTTGGTCGCCGACGGGTACTTGTCCGCCAGGACCTTGGAGATCGCTGCCGTCAGCGTCGTCTTGCCGTGGTCGACGTGACCGATCGTTCCGATGTTGACGTGCGGCTTGGTCCGCTCGAACTTGGCCTTACCCACTGTGGGTCCTCCTCAGGACTCGGTGGCAGGGCGTCCGGTTGTTCCTCGGACGCCCTGCGGATTGGAGATGGTGCTTATGTTACTGAAACGGCGGATGCCGCTCGAACTGGAGGGCTACTCGCCCTTGTTCTTCTGGACGATCTCGTCGGCGACAGCCTTCGGGACCTCGGCGTAGCTGCCGAAGCTCATCGAGTACACCGCGCGGCCCGAGGTCTTGCTCCTCAGGTCGCCGACGTAGCCGAACATCTCCGACAGGGGGACGTTCGCCGTGATGACCTTGACGCCGCTGGCGTCCTCCATGGCCTGGATCTGGCCGCGGCGGGAGTTCAGGTCGCCGATGACGTCGCCCATGTACTCCTCGGGCGTGCGGACCTCGACGGCCATGAGCGGCTCGAGCAGCACGGGCTTCGCCTTGCGCGCGGCCTCCTTGAAGGCCATCGAGCCGGCGATCTTGAACGCCATCTCCGAGGAGTCGACGTCGTGCGCGGCGCCGTCGAGCAGCGTCGCCTTCACGCCCACCATGGGGTAGCCCGCGAGGACGCCGACCTGGAGCGCGTCCTGGATGCCCGCGTCGACCGAGGGGATGTACTCCCGCGGGACGCGACCACCGGTGACCTTGTTGTCGAACTCGTAGGTCTTCTCCGCGGTCACCTCCATGGGCTCGATCTTGATCTGGATCTTGGCGAACTGGCCCGATCCACCCGTCTGCTTCTTGTGGGTGAAGTCGTGCTTGTCGACGGTGCCGCGGATGGTCTCGCGGTACGCGACCTGCGGCTTGCCGACGTTCGCCTCGACGTTGAACTCGCGCTTCATGCGGTCGACCAGGATGTCGAGGTGGAGCTCGCCCATGCCCTTGATGACCGTCTGACCGGTCTCCTGGTTCTGCTCCGTGCGGAAGGTCGGGTCCTCCTCGGCGAGCTTCTGGATGGCGACACCCAGCTTCTCCTGGTCGGCCTTCGTCTTCGGCTCGATCGCGACCTCGATGACGGGCTCGGGGAACGTCATCGACTCGAGGACGATCTGGTCCGTCGGGTCGCAGAGCGTGTCGCCCGTGGTCGTGTCCTTGAGGCCGATGACCGCGTAGATGTGACCGGCGGTGACCGAGTCGACCGGGTTCTCCTTGTTGGAGTGCATCTGGAAGATCTTGCCGATGCGCTCCTTCTTGCCCTTGGTCGAGTTGATGACCTGGGAGCCGCCCGCGATGGTGCCCGAGTAGACCCGGACGTACGTGAGGCGACCGAAGAACGGGTGCACCGCGACCTTGAACGCGAGAGCCGAGAACGGCTCGGTCGCGTCGGGCTTGCGGATGATGATCTTCTCCTCGTCGCGCACGTCGTGGCCCTCCATGGGGGGCACGTCGAGCGGGCTGGGGAGGTAGTCGATGACCGCGTCGAGCATGGGCTGGACACCGCGGTTCTTGAACGCGGAGCCGCACAGCACGGGGTAGATCTCGCTGTTGACGGTGAGCTTGCGGATGGCGGCCTTGATCTCCGCCACCGTCAGCTCCTCGCCGCCGAAGTACTTCTCGAGCAGCGCGTCGTCGGTCTCGGCGACGGTCTCGAGCAGCTTGGCCCGGTACTCGTCCGCCTTGTCCTGCAGATCCGCGGGGATCTCCTCGATCTCGTACTTCGCACCGAGCTCGACGTCTCCCTTGGAGTCGCCGCGCCAGGTGAGCGCGCGCATCTCGACGAGGTCGATGACGCCCTCGAAGCCGCCCTCGGCGCCGATGGGCAGCTGGATGACCAGCGGCTTGGCGCCGAGGCGGTTGACGATCGTGTCGACCGTGAAGTAGAAGTCGGCGCCGAGCTTGTCCATCTTGTTGACGAAGCAGATGCGCGGCACGTCGTACTTGTCGGCCTGGCGCCACACCGTCTCGGACTGGGGCTCGACGCCCTCCTTGCCGTCGAACACGGCGACCGCGCCGTCGAGGACGCGGAGCGAGCGCTCCAC
Organism: Clavibacter sp. GW821-FHT01D01; assembly: GCF_059422605.1. Taxonomy (NCBI): domain Bacteria; kingdom Bacillati; phylum Actinomycetota; class Actinomycetes; order Micrococcales; family Microbacteriaceae; genus Clavibacter; species Clavibacter sp. GW821-FHT01D01. The sequence goes on along the minus strand of NZ_JBWKXC010000001.1, from coordinate 653,543 downwards.
CTCGACGGTGAAGTCGACGTGCCCGGGGGTGTCGATGATGTTGATCTGGTTCTTGTTCCAGAAGCACGTCGTCGCGGCGGACGTGATGGTGATGCCGCGCTCCTGCTCCTGGGCCATCCAGTCCATCGTGGCGGCGCCGTCGTGGACCTCGCCGATCTTGTGAGTGATGCCCGTGTAGAACAGGATGCGCTCGGTGGTGGTGGTCTTGCCGGCATCGATGTGAGCCATGATGCCGATGTTGCGGACCTTGTTCAGGTCGGTGAGCACGTCCTGTGCCACAGGTTCCTCCGAAAGGGGTTGGTGGTGCTGTCGAACGAGGTGGTCGACTACCAGCGGTAGTGCGCGAACGCCTTGTTCGACTCGGCCATCTTGTGGGTGTCCTCGCGGCGCTTGACCGCGGCACCGAGGCCGTTGGATGCGTCGAGGATCTCGTTGGTGAGACGCTCGGTCATGGTCTTCTCGCGACGCGACTTGGCGTACGTCGTGAGCCAGCGGAGCGCGAGCGTGTTCGCGCGGTGCGGCTTGACCTCGATGGGCACCTGGTAGGTGGAGCCACCCACGCGGCGCGAGCGGACCTCGAGGGCCGGGCGGACGTTGTCGAGCGCCTTCTTCAGCGTGACGACGGCGTCCTGGCCGTTCTTCGCGGCGACGCCGGCGAGGGCGTCGTAGACGATCTTCTCGGCGAGGCCCTTCTTGCCGTCGAGCAGGATCTTGTTGACGAGCTGGCTGACGATCGGCGCACCGTAGACGGGATCTGCGACGACAGGGCGCTTGGGGGCGGGACCCTTGCGAGGCATTACTTCTTCTCCATCTTCGCGCCGTACCGGCTGCGAGCCTGCTTGCGGTTCTTCACGGCCTGGGTGTCGAGCGCGCCGCGGACGATCTTGTAGCGCACGCCGGGGAGGTCCTTCACGCGACCGCCGCGGACGAGCACCATGGAGTGCTCCTGGAGGTTGTGGCCCTCACCGGGGATGTAGGCCGTGACCTCCTGGCCGTTGCTGAGCTTGACGCGGGCGACCTTGCGGAGAGCCGAGTTCGGCTTCTTCGGGGTGGTCGTGTAGACGCGGGTGCAGACGCCGCGCTGCTGGGGGTTGGCCTTCAGGGCGGGCGCCTTGGTCTTGACGACCTTGGGCGTGCGGCCCTTGCGGACCAGCTGCTGGATGGTTGGCACTACGGGACTCCTCGATGCTGCACGGTGACAGCGGGTTGATGGTCAGCATTCGATGCCCGCGGACGGGATCGAGTTCAACTGGACCCGCGCATCCGCCGACCACGGGAGTGGGAGGCGCCGGCGGGTATGCCGTGGGGGCCGGCCGAATGGCCGAACCCTGGTCGGTGCTCTCGTGGCCGGCTCGCGCGCCCCGACTTCACGGCACGACACGAGCGCACGACGAAGCGCACACCCCCGTTACGATACAGTTCCGCGACTCGCCGGTCAAACGGTGGACGAGGGCCCCCGGGCGGCCAGCGCGACGGCGCCGAGGCCGAGGAGCGCCGAGACGCCGAGCACGGCGATCCCGAACGGGTCCACCAGGTGCCGCAGGGCGAAGGCGAGGCTCGCGAATACGTCCGCGCCGCTGAGCAGGTAGACCACGGCTCCTACCAGGCCGTAGGCGAGCCAGGCCGCGGCGCCCCATGCGACCACCGGCAGGACCGGGATCCTCCGGTCGCGGTCCGCCTCCCGGGCCGTGCGCACGAGCCCGCCGGCGAAGACCAGCGTGGAGCTCACGACCATGAGCGGCCCGAGCAGCACGCCCGCGTCCCGCTCCGGGATGACGTCGTCGCCGCCGAGGAGGGCGACGAAGCCGAAGATGCAGACGACGAGCGCGACGTGCATCACCGCGGCCAGGAGGGGGATCACTCCCCCAGCCTGACACGCGTCAGCGGTGGTCCGGCTGCTCTGCCAGCTTGCGGTCGTACTCGGCCCGCGCCTCGACGTTCCTCGCCTTGACCCGGCGGCCGCGGGCGCTGATGCCGGCGCCGAGCCATGTGACGAGCTCGCGGGCGAGGAAGGCGGCCAGGATCCCGTCGGGGAACGTCACCGTGCGCTGGAGGAGCAGCGCCTGCTCCGACGGGGCGAGGTCCATGACGCCGCCCTGCAGCAGGCGCGTGCCGATGTACGCCGCGTACACGAGGATCGCGACGGGCAGGCCGCCGAGCACGAACGCCCACCACCTGCCGCGGTTCACCAGGAGCGCGAGCAGGACGAAGAAGACGAGGAAGGCGAGGGTCGGCACGTAGAAGACCGGCGACAGCAGGTACCGGCCGAACACGTCGCCGAACGCGTCCGGGTTCCGGACCGAGGCGAGGAGGGCGGTGCCCAGCGAGTAGAGCAGGGCGAAGAGGATGGCGGCGACGACGGCGATCAGCACGCCGAACCCGCGGTTGCCGCGCTTCTGCGGCGGCGTGGGCGCCTGCACGTAGATGGGCTGCGACGACGACTGACGGGCACCCTCCTCGTCGCGGGCACGGCGGTCGCGCTCGTCGCGCTCGCGGGCGTCGGCCTCGCGGGCCTCGCGCTCGCGGCGCTCCCGGTCCTCGACGTCGCGGCGGCGCGCGTCGGCCTCACGGGCCTCCGCCTCGCGGGCGTCGCGCTCCCGCGTCCCCGCCTCACGGGCCTCCACCTCACGCGCCTCGGCGTCGCGGGCGTCGCGCTCGCGGGCCTCGCGCTCGCGGACATCCGCCTCGCGGGCCTCGCGCTCGCGGGCGTCGCGGTCGTCGTCGACGGGAGCGGCGAACGCGGTCTCGTCGAAGGCGGACGTGTCCGCGTCGGACCGGTCCGCGGGGCCGTCGTCGAAGGCGGCGGCGGCGCGCTCGTCCGGGGTGCGGGGGTCCCGCGGCTGGTCGGCCTCGTCGGGCTGTCGGTGCGGGGCGGGCCTGTCGTCGGTCATGGCACGAACCTACCTCCGGGGGCCTCCGCCGCCGGGGCGCCGTGCCGGTGAGCGGCTAGAAGGGCTCGAGGAGCCGCTGGAGGAACCGGCGGGTGCGCTCCTCGGCCGGGTGCTGCAGCACCTGGGAGGGATGGCCGCGCTCCACGACGACGCCGCCGTCCATGAAGACGACCTCGTCGGCCACCTGGCGGGCGAAGGCCAGCTCGTGCGTGACGATCACCATGGTCCACGCCTCGTCGGCGAGCTCCTTGATGACGCTCAGCACCTCGCCCACGAGCTCCGGGTCCAGGGCCGAGGTCGGCTCGTCGAAGAGCAGGACCTGCGGCCGCAGCGCCAGCGCGCGCACGATGCCCACGCGCTGCTGCTGCCCGCCCGAGAGCTGGAACGGGTGCTGGTCGCGCTTGTCGGCGAGGCCCACGCGGGCGAGGAGCTCCTCGGCCTCGCGGGTCGCCTCGGCCACGGGCCGCCGCTGCACCTGCACGGGGCCCTCGATCACGTTCTCCAGCACCGTGCGGTGCGGGAACAGGTTGTACTGCTGGAAGACCATGGCGCTGCGGTCGCGCAGGGCCAGCAGCTCCCGGGAGCGCGGCTTCGCGCCGAAGTCGACGCGGAGCGCCCCGGTGGTGCCCGCCCGCGAGTCGGCGTCGGCCGCGGCGACCTCCACGACGCCGGCCTCCGGCACCTCGAGCCCGTTGAGGGACCGCAGGACGGTGGTCTTGCCGGACCCGCTGGGGCCGATGAGCGCGGTCACGCCGCCGCGTCGGACCTCCAGGTCGATGGAGCGGAGGACCTCGTTGTCGCCGAACGACTTCCGGAGTCCCCGGACGGTGAGGACGGGCTCGCCGGGCGTGCGCGGGGCGACGGGTGCGGGATCAGTGGGCGACATACCGGTCGAGCCTCCTCTCGAGGCGGGTCTGCGCGAAGGAGAGCACGAGGCAGACGAGCCAGTAGATCAGCGCCGCCTCCAGGTACAGGAGCATGTACTCGAAGGTCGACGACGCGATGAGCTGCGCCTGCTTGAAGAGCTCCGTCACGAGGATCACCGAGGCGAGGGAGGTGTCCTTCACCAGGCTGATGAACGTGTTGGACAGCGGCGGGACGGAGACGCGCGCCGCCTGCGGGACGATGATGCGCCGGAGCGTCATCGCCCGCGACATGCCGATGGTGTGCCCCGCCTCCCACTGCCCGCGCGGGACGGAGAGGATCGACGCCCGGATGATCTCGGCCGCGTACCCGCCCACGTTCACCGACAGGGCGATGACGGCGCTCGGCCACGGCGGCAGCACGATCCCGATGGACGGCAGCCCGTAGAAGATCACGAACAGCTGCACCAGGAGCGGGGTGCCGCGCACCACCGAGATGTAGGCCCGCGCGATGCCCGAGACCAGGCGGTTGCCGTACAGCCGCATGAGCGCGAGGCCGAGGGCGAGGGCGAGGCCGAGCGCGAAGGTGACGAGGGCGAGCGGGATGGTGCCGCGGATCGTCTCGAGCGCGAGCGGCCCGATGGACGACCAGAACAGGTCCCACTCCCTCGACATGCGATCCCCTCGTCCGGCTCTACGTCAGCGTACGCGGAGGACTACTGCGAGACGTCCGCGCCGAAGTACCGGTCGGAGATCTCGGCCAGCGTGCCGTCGGCGCGGAGATCGGCGAGGGCCTGGTCGACCGCGGCCACGAGGTCGTCGCTGCCCTTGCGGAAGACGAACGCGTTGAGCGACGGGTCGTCGGTCTCGGCCGCGACCCGCAGGTCGGAGTCGCCCTGCTGCTTCTGGTAGTCGAGGAGCGTGAGGCGGTCGTTGATGGTCGCGTCCACGCGGCCCTGCTGCAGGAGCGTCACGGCCTGCGCGAAGCCCTCGACGGCCTCCACGCGGGCGCCGCTCTCGGTGGCGAGCTCGTTCCAGTTGCTGGTGAGCGACTGGGCCGTGGTCTTGCCGGCGAGGTCGTCGAACGAGGAGATGCCCGAGTCCGCGCCCTTGACGATGATCACGCCGGGCGACACGGTGTACGGCTCGGAGAAGTCGTAGACGGCCTCGCGCTCGTCCGTGATGGAGATCTGGTTCGCGATGACGTCCCAGCGGCCCGCCTCGAGGCCGGCGAAGATCCCGTCGAACTGGGTCTCCTCGAAGACGGGCTCGACGCCGAGCTCGCCCGCGACGGCGGTGGCGATGTCGACGTCGTAGCCGGTGAGGGCGCCCGAGCCCGATCCCTCGTGGAAGGAGAACGGCGAGTAGGTGCCCTCGGTGCCGATGACGAGCTCGCCCGCGGCCTGGACGTCGGAGAGGCTCGTCGCGGCGGCCGGCGAGGCCGACGCGCCGTCGGTGGACCCGGCGGTGCCCGCGTCGCCCGAGGCGCAGCCCGCGAGGCCGAGGGCCGCGACGGCGACGAGGCCCGTGAGGGCGAGGGAGGGGCGGATGCGGGACAGGCGGCTCATGGGGGTCCTTGCGGTCACGGCGGATCCTCGTGCGCGGGATCGCCTCGTGCGGTGCTGTGGGGGTGCGGGATGCGTCGGTGCGGGATCCGTCCGGGATCGCCGACCGCCATGGTCTCAACGCCCGCCGGGGACCGGTATTCCCATGTCGCCGGATGACGGCGACGACGCGGGCGGCCGCGCGCGACGCGGCTAGAAGAGGGGCTCGGGACCCGTGCCGTCGCGGCCGTCGGCCATCGGCCCGATCTCGCCCTCGAGCTCGAGGAGCCGGAGGTTCACGAAGCGGTCGAGGGCCTGCCGGATGACGGGGGCCAGCGGCGCCAGCTCGCGCGCGAGGGCCTGGTCCACGACGTGCTGGATCTCCTCGCCGCGCTCCCCGTAGTCCACGAAGGCGGGCATGCCGAACGGGTGGTCCCGGTACACGGGGCCGCGCGTCTCGCGATAGAGGCGCTCCCGCGCGTCGAGCCCGGCCTCCTCGCGCGCCGTCTCGAGCGCGGCGATGAGCGGGTGGATGGCCGTGTGGGGCGCATCCCGGGGGATGGCCTCCTGGTCCGTGAAGAACGAGGCGTCGCAGGCGGGGCACGATCCCGAGCCGCTGCCCGGGGAGGACGGCGACTCCGTGGCGTAGCGCAGCGCGTGCGCCCGCCAGGCCAGGACCACGTCCTCCAGCATCCGCACGTCGACGCCTCCTCGGGTCCCGGCGAGGACCGCCGTCGGGATCCCCACTGTATCGCCGCACCGCCCCCGGATCGGGAGCACGCGGCGGCGAGGAGCCGGAGCGGCATCCGCGGGGCGCACGCGCCGGGGACGAGGAAGGGCCCCGCCGGAGCGGGGCCCTTCTCATCGTGCGCTCGCGCGCCGGTCGACCTAGTTGTAGGTGCCGGGCGTGTAGTCGTCCGAGCTGAAGCTGTCGAAGTCGACGAAGCTCAGGTCGGACTCGTTGAACACCGACTCATCCGTGAAGATGCGGTTCGGGTAGCGCTCGGCCTTGGCCTCCTCCGTCGCGGTGACGGTGACGTCGCGGTACTTCGCGAGCCCCGTCCCGGCCGGGATCAGCTTGCCGATGATGACGTTCTCCTTGAGGCCCATCAGCGGGTCGGACTTGCCCTCCATGGCGGCCTGCGTGAGCACGCGGGTCGTCTCCTGGAAGGACGCGGCCGACAGCCACGACTCGGTCGCGAGCGAGGCCTTGGTGATGCCCATGACCTCCTGGCGGGCGGAGGCGGTCTTCTTGCCCTCCGTCAGCGTGGCGCGGTTGACCTCGTTGTAGCGGGCCCGGTCGACCAGCTCACCGGGGAGGAGGTCCGTGTCGCCGTGCTCGACGACCGTGACCTTGCGCAGCATCTGCCGCACGATGACCTCGATGTGCTTGTCGTGGATCGGGACGCCCTGCGAGCGGTAGACGCCCTGGACGCCGCCCACGAGGTGCTTCTGCACCTCGCGCACGCCCTTGACCCGGAGGACCTCCTTGGGGTCGATGGCGCCGACGTGCAGCTGCTGCCCGAGCTCGACGTGCTGGCCGTCCTCCACGAGGAGGGTGGCCCGCTTGAGCACCGGGTAGATGTGCGGCTCGTCGCCGTTGTCCGGGGTCAGGATCACCTTGCGGCTGCGATCCGTGTCCTCGATCGTGATGCGGCCGGCGGCCTCCGCGATGGGCGACGCGCCCTTGGGGGTGCGCGCCTCGAAGAGCTCCTGCACGCGGGGGAGACCCTGCGTGATGTCGTCCGCCGATGCCACGCCACCGGTGTGGAAGGTGCGCATCGTGAGCTGCGTGCCGGGCTCGCCGATCGACTGGGCCGCGATGATGCCGACGGCCTCGCCGATGTCGACGAGCTTGCCGGTGGCGAGCGAGCGGCCGTAGCAGGCCGCGCACACGCCGACGGCGGACTCGCAGGTCAGGACCGAGCGCACCTTGATCTCGTGCACGCCGGCAGCGATCAGGTGGTCGATCATGACGTCGCCGACGTCGCTGCCCGCGGGGGCGACGACCTCGCCGGCCTCGTTGACCGCGTCGGCGGCCAGCGAGCGGGCGTACACGGAGTTCTCCACGTTGGAGTCGCGGACCGACGTGCCGTCCGCCGCCTGCGTGGCGATGGGCAGGTCGAGGCCGCGGCCGGTGCCGCAGTCGTCCTCGCGGATGATGACGTCCTGCGACACGTCCACCAGACGACGGGTGAGGTACCCGGAGTCGGCGGTGCGCAGCGCGGTGTCGGCCAGTCCCTTGCGGGCGCCGTGGGTGGAGATGAAGTACTCCGCCACCGTCAGGCCCTCGCGGTACGAGTGGACGATCGGGCGGGGGATGATCTCGCCCTTCGGGTTCGACACGAGGCCGCGCATGCCGGCGATCTGGCGGACCTGCATCCAGTTGCCTCGTGCCCCGGAGGACACCATGCGGTTGATGTTGTTGTCGGCGGGGAGGTTGTCCTCCATCGCCTTCGCGACCTCGGCGGTGGCCTTGTTCCAGATCTCGATGAGCTCCTGACGACGCTCGGCGTTCGTCGTGAGGCCCTTCTCGAACTGGCCCTGGACCTTCGCGGCCTGCTTCTCGTAGCCCGACAGGATGGCCGCCTTGGTGGGCGGGGTCAGCACGTCGGAGAGGGCGACCGTGACGCCGGAGCGCGTGGCCCAGTAGAAGCCCGCGTCCTTGATCCGGTCGAGCGCCGCGGCGACCTCCACCTTGGGGTAGCGCTCGGCGAGGTCGTTGACGATCTCGGAGAGCTTGCCCTTGTCGGCGACGGCCTCGATGTAGGGGTAGTCGACCGGCAGGGTCTCGTTGAACAGCGCGCGACCGAGGGTGGTCTCGAGCAGCACGGGACCGACCGTCTTGCCCTTCTCGTCGAGCTCGACGCCCTCGGGCGTCTCGCCCTCGGCGAAGTAGAGGTCGTGCAGGCGGATGCGCACCTTGGCGTTGAGGTCCAGCGAGAGCTGGTCCTTCGCCAGGATGGCCTCGGCCACCGAGCTGAACGCGCGACCCTCACCGGCGACGCCCTCCTTGAGGGTGGTCAGGTGGTGCAGGCCGATGATCATGTCCTGCGTGGGCAGGGTGACCGGGCGTCCGTCCGACGGCTTGAGGATGTTGTTCGAGGCGAGCATCAGGATGCGCGCCTCGGCCTGGGCCTCGACCGACAGGGGCAGGTGGACGGCCATCTGGTCGCCGTCGAAGTCCGCGTTGAACGCGGCGCAGACGAGCGGGTGCAGCTGGATGGCCTTGCCCTCCACGAGCTGGGGCTCGAACGCCTGGATGCCCAGGCGGTGGAGCGTGGGCGCGCGGTTGAGCAGCACGGGGCGCTCGCGGATGATCTCCTCGAGCACGTCCCAGACCTGTCCGCGGCTGCGCTCGACCATGCGCTTGGCGGCCTTGATGTTCTGGGCGTGGCTCAGGTCGATCAGGCGCTTGATGACGAACGGCTTGAACAGCTCGAGCGCCATCTGCTTGGGCAGACCGCACTGGTGCAGCTTGAGCTGCGGTCCGACGATGATGACCGAGCGGCCCGAGTAGTCCACGCGCTTGCCGAGCAGGTTCTGGCGGAACCGGCCCTGCTTGCCCTTCAGCATGTCGCTGAGGGACTTGAGCGCGCGGTTGCCGGTGCCCGTGACGGGACGACCGCGGCGGCCGTTGTCGAACAGCGCGTCGACGGCCTCCTGCAGCATGCGCTTCTCGTTGTTGACGATGATCTCGGGGGCACCGAGGTCGAGCAGGCGACGGAGGCGGTTGTTGCGGTTGATGACGCGGCGGTACAGGTCGTTCAGGTCGCTGGTCGCGAAGCGGCCGCCGTCGAGCTGCACCATGGGGCGCAGCTCCGGCGGGATGACCGGGACGACCTGCAGCACCATCGCGGCCGGCGAGTTGCCGGTCGCGAGGAAGGAGCTGACGACGCGCAGGCGCTTGATGGCGCGGATCTTCTTCTGGCCCTTGCCGGTGGCGATCTGCTCACGGAGCAGCTCCCCCTCGGCCTCGAGGTCGAAGGCCTCCAGGCGCTTCTGGATCGCCTCGGCGCCCATGTGGGCCTCGAAGTAGATGCCGAAGCGGTCCTGCAGCTCGTGGAAGACGGCGTCCTCGGGCTTGAGCTCGCCGACCTTGAGGCTGCGGAACTCCTCCCAGACGCGCTCGAGGCGGGAGATGTCCTCGTCGAACGCCTTGCGCGTCTGACCCATCTCCTTCTCGGCGCCGTCCTTCGCGCGACGCTTCTGGTCGCTCTTGGCGCCCTCGGCCTCCAGCGCGGCCAGGTCGGTCTCCAGGCGCCCGAGGCGCTCGGCGATCTGGGAGTCGCGCTGGTCCTGCAGGGTCTTGATCTCGAGCCGGAGCTCGTTCTCGAGGCCCGGCATGTCCTCGTGACGGGCGTCCTCGTCCACGCTGATCACCATGTAGGCGGCGAAGTAGATGACCTTCTCGAGGTCCTTCGGCGCCATGTCGAGCAGGTAGCCGAGGCGCGAGGGCACGCCCTTGAAGTACCAGATGTGCGTGACGGGCGCGGCGAGCTCGATGTGGCCCATGCGCTCGCGGCGGACCGCGGACTTGGTGACCTCGACGCCGCAGCGCTCGCAGACGATGCCCTTGAAGCGCACCCGCTTGTACTTGCCGCAGGAGCACTCCCAGTCGCGGCTGGGTCCGAAGATCTGCTCTCCGAAGAGGCCGTCCTTCTCGGGCTTCAGCGTGCGGTAGTTGATGGTCTCGGGCTTCTTGACCTCACCGTGCGACCAGCGGCGGATGTCGTCGGCCGTCGCGAGGCCGATCCGCAGCTCATCGAAAGTTGTTACGTCGAGCAATTTTCCTTCTCTCCTTGGAAAGCTTCGAGTCGAAAGTCTTGAGCGGGCTTAGATGTCGTCGATGCTGGACGACTCGAAGCGGGTGGAGATGTTGATGCCGAGCTCCTCCGCAGCGCGGAAGACCTCGTCATCCGTGTCGCGCAGGCTGACCGCCTGGCCGTCCGCCGAGAGGACCTCGACGTTCAGGCAGAGGGACTGCATCTCCTTGATCAGGACCTTGAAGGACTCGGGGATACCCGGTTCCTGGATGTTCTCGCCCTTGACGATGGCCTCGTACACCTTCACGCGGCCGAGGATGTCGTCCGACTTGATGGTGAGGAGCTCCTGGAGCGCATAGGCCGCTCCGTACGCCTCGAGCGCCCACACCTCCATCTCGCCGAACCGCTGGCCGCCGAACTGGGCCTTACCGCCCAGGGGCTGCTGCGTGATCATCGAGTAGGGACCCGTCGAGCGCGCGTGGATCTTGTCGTCCACCAGGTGGTGCAGCTTCAGGATGTACATGTAGCCGACCGAGACGGGCTCGGGGAACGGCTCGCCGGAGCGGCCGTCGAACAGGCGCGTCTTGCCGCTGGACCCGATGAGGCGGTCGCCGTCGCGGGTGACCGTCGTCGAGTCGAGCAGGCCGGCGATCTCCTCCTCGAGCGCTCCGTCGAACACCGGGGTGGCGACCTTCGTGCCGGGCGCGGCCTGGCGGGCGTGGTCCGGAAGGCGCTCGGCCCACTTGGGCTTGCCCTCGACCTCCCAGCCCTGCTTGGCGATCCACCCGAGGTGGGTCTCCAGGACCTGGCCGAAGTTCATGCGGCCGGGGATTCCGAGCGGGTTGAGGATGACGTCGACCGGGGTCCCGTCGGCGAGGAACGGCATGTCCTCGACCGGCAGGATCTTGGAGATGACGCCCTTGTTGCCGTGACGGCCGGCGAGCTTGTCGCCCTCGGTGATCTTGCGCTTCTGGGCGATGAACACCACGACGCGCTGGTTGACGCCCGAGCCGAGCTCGTCGTCGCCGTCCTGCGAGTCGAAGACCTTGACGCCGATGATCGTGCCCTGCTCGCCGTGGGGCACCTTCAGGGACGTGTCGCGGACCTCGCGGCTCTTCTCGTTGAAGATCGCGCGCAGCAGGCGCTCCTCGGCGCTGAGCTCGGTCTCGCCCTTCGGCGTGACCTTGCCCACGAGGATGTCGCCGGGGCGGACCTCGGCGCCGATGCGGATGATGCCGCGCTCGTCGAGGTCGGCGAGCAGCTCCGGGCTGACGTTGGGGAGGTCGCGGGTGATCTCCTCCTTGCCGAGCTTGGTGTCGCGCGCGTCGACCTCGTACTCCTCGATGTGGATGGAGGAGAGGGTGTCGTCCTTGACCAGGTTCTGGCTCAGGATGATCGCGTCCTCGAAGTTGTGGCCCTCCCACGGCATGAACGCGACGAGCAGGTTCTTGCCGAGCGCGAGCTCGCCGTTCTCCGTGGCGGGGCCGTCGGCGATGACCTCGCCGGCCTCGATGCGGTCGCCGGCCGAGACCAGGACGCGGTGGTTGTAGCTCGTGCCCTGGTTCGAGCGGTCGAACTTGCGCAGGTAGTAGGTCTGCGTGCCGCCCTCGTCGAGCTGGATGGTGACGACCTCGGCCGACACCTCCTGCACGACGCCCGAGGCGTCGGCCGTGAGGACGTCGCCGGCGTCGACCGCCGCGTAGCCCTCCATGCCGGTGCCGACGAGCGGGCTCTCGCTGCGCAGCAGCGGGACGGCCTGACGCTGCATGTTCGCGCCCATGAGGGCCCGGTTCGCGTCGTCGTGCTCGAGGAAGGGGATGAGCGAGGTCGCGACCGACACCATCTGGCGCGGGGAGACGTCCATGTAGTGGACGTTCTCCTTCGCGACGAGCTCCACCTCACCGCCCTTGGGGCGGACGAGGACGCGGTCCTCCGCGAAGCGGAAGTCCTTCGTGAGGGGCGCGTTGGCCTGGGCGACGAGGAACTCGTCCTCCTCGCTGGCCGTGAGGTAGTCGATCTGGTCGGTGACCACGCCGTCGACGACGCGACGGTACGGGGTCTCGATGAAGCCGAAGGAGTTGATGCGGGCGAACGACGCCAGCGAGCCGATCAGGCCGATGTTCGGGCCTTCCGGGGTCTCGATGGGGCACATGCGGCCGTAGTGCGACGGGTGGACGTCGCGGACCTCGACGCCGGCGCGCTCACGGGACAGACCACCCGGGCCGAGCGCCGAGAGGCGGCGCTTGTGGGTGAGGCCCGCGAGCGGGTTGTTCTGGTCCATGAACTGCGACAGCTGGCTCGTGCCGAAGAACTCCTTGATCGCGGCGACGACCGGGCGCACGTTGATCAGGGTCTGGGGCGTGATGGCCTCGATGTCCTGCGTGGTCATGCGCTCGCGGACGACGCGCTCCATGCGGGACAGGCCGGTGCGCACCTGGTTCTGGATGAGCTCGCCGACCGCGCGGATGCGGCGGTTGCCGAAGTGGTCGATGTCGTCCACGTCGAGGCGGAGCTCGACGGGCTTGCCGTCGCGCGTGCCGCCCATCTTCGTCTCGTTGGCGTGCAGCGAGACGAGGTACTTGATGGTCGCGAGGATGTCCTCGACCGTCAGCACCGAGTCGGTGAGCTGCTTGTCGATGCCGAGCTTGCGGTTGATCTTGTAGCGACCCACCTTGGCCAGGTCGTAGCGCTTCGGGTTGAAGTAGAAGTTGTCCAGCAGCGCGCGGGCGGCCTCGGCGGCGACCTGCTCGCCCGGACGGAGCTTGCGGTAGATGTCCTTGAGGGCCTCCTCCTTGGTGAGGATGGAGTCCTTCTCGAGCGTGAGCTCGATGGACGCGACGCCCTTGAACTCCTCGAGGATCTGCTCGCTGGTGAGCCCGAGGGCCTTCAGGAAGACCGTGACCGACTGCTTGCGCTTGCGGTCGATGCGGACGCCGACCTGGTCGCGCTTGTCGATCTCGAACTCGAGCCAGGCGCCACGGGAGGGGATGACGCGGGCGGAGTAGATGTCCTTGTCGGACGTCTTCTCCTGCTGGCGCTCGAAGTACACGCCCGGGGAGCGGACGAGCTGGGACACGACGACACGCTCGGTGCCGTTGATGATGAACGTGCCCTTCTCCGTCATGAGGGGGAAGTCGCCCATGAACACCGTCTGGGTCTTGATCTCGCCCGTGAGGTGGTTCATGAACTCGGCCTCGACGTACAGGGGGGCGGAGTAGGTCTTGCCGCGCTCCTTGCACTCGTCGATGGAGTACTTCTGCTCCTCGAGGTACGGGTTCGTGAACCCGAGCTGCATGGTCTCGCCCAGGTCCTCGATGGGGGAGATCTCCTCGAAGATCTCCTCGAGGCCGGAGTTGAGGGCCAGGTCGGTGCGGCCCTGTGCGGTGCCCTCCTCGACGCGCCGCTTCCACACGTCCGAGCCGACGAGCCAGTCGAAGCTCTCGGTCTGCAGGGCGAGCAGGTCGGGGACGGTGAGGGTGTCAGTGATCTTCGCGAACGAGAGCCGCGATGCGTCGCGACCGTTCTGGGGAGTGGGAGTTGCGTTGCGCGCAGCAGCCAAGGAAATTACCTCCGTGGGCCCCGTCGGGCTCCGATGTCGTCGATACGCCGAGACCGACCCGGGTTGTCACCCGTGCCGATCCTGATGGAAGTTGCTCGCCACACCTCGCGGGATGGGCTCGGGACGGACCCGAGCGCACACGAATGACCGACCGCAATATGAAGGCAAAGGGAGTGGGAGCGCAAAGGATCACCATACGGGTCGCGACGCGCCATGTCCAGCGGAATCTTGCATCCTCGGCGTGTCTCGGTGTATAACGTCCGGTTGCCCGGATCCGGACCGTCCCGCCGCGGGTAGCGTCGGAGCATGAGCGCTCCCTGGCACGTGACCCCCGGCGGCCCCTCCCACGTGCACCGGGCGGGCGACGTGGAGATCCGGAAGGCGTCCGTCGGCCCCATGGACAACGCCGCGTACCTGCTCACCGACCTCGACTCCGGCGAGCGCCTGCTCGTCGACGCGGCGGCCGACGTCGACCGGCTGCTCGCCCTCGTGGCGGAGCCGGATCCCGTCGGCCGGCTGGCCGTCGTCGTCACCACGCATGGCCACCTGGACCACCACGGAGCGCTGGCGGCCGTGCTCGACGCGACCGACGCGGTCGCGGCCGTGGGCGACGCCGACGCGGGCGACCTGCCCGTCGACCCCGAGCGGCGCCTCGTCGACGGCGACGAGGTGGCCTTCGGCGGCGTGACGGCGCAGGTGGTCGCGCTCCGCGGGCACACCCCGGGCGGCGTGGCCCTGGTGCTGCAGCCGGGCGACGGGAGCACGCACCTCTTCACGGGCGACTCGCTCTTCCCGGGAGGGGTCGGGAACACGGGCGGCGACGCGGCGCGCTTCCGGCAACTCATGGACGACGTGGAGGAGCGCCTCTTCGCCCGCTTCCCCGACGAGGCGCACGTCCACCCCGGCCACGGCGACTCGACCACGCTCGGCGCTGAGCGCGGCTCCCTCGGCGGGTGGCGCGAGCGCGGCTGGTGACGGGACGCCGGGCACCCTGCCGCGACCGGGCCGTGCGCGCGGGGCTCGCCTAGGCTGAGGAGATGCCCGAGCACCCGTCGACCGTCCTCGCCCTGAGCGGGCACCGGGCCGTCATCGAGCCCGACCGCTTCGTGCCGGGCGCGTACCAGCTCGTGGTCGACGGCACCCCGCAGTCGCACGTCAACATGGACGACCCGGGCGAGCTGTTCTTCGAGTACGTCCAGCGCATGGGGCACGTCATCGACCTCGTCGGGGAGCCCGGCGAGGCCATCACCGCGCTCCACCTCGGCGCCGGGGCGCTCACCATCCCCCGGTACGTCGAGGCGACGCGGCCCGGATCGCGCCAGCAGGTGATCGAGCTCGAGCAGGACCTCGTGGACCTCGTGCGGGAGCACCTGCCGTGGTCGCGCCGCGCCTCCATCCGGCTGCGCTACGGCGACGCGCGCGAGGTGCTGGGGCGCCTCCCGCAGGGGCTCCGCGGATCCGTGGACCTCGTGGTCGTGGACGTCTTCAGCGGCGCGCGCACGCCCGCCCACATCACGAGCCGCGAGTTCCACGCGGAGGCCGCGGCGTTCCTCGCGCCCGGGGGCATCCTGACGGTCAACGTCGCCGACGGCCACGGCCTGGCCTTCGCCCGCGGGCAGGCCGCCACCATCCAGGACGTGCTGCCGCACGTGGCCGCGCTCGCGGAGACGCAGGTGCTGAAGGGCCGCCGGTTCGGCAACGTCGTGCTCGCCGCGTCCGCCACGCCGCTCCCGCTGGACTTCGTGCCGCGGCTGCTGGCGGGCGGCCCCCACCCCGCCAAGGTCGTCGAGGGCCGCGAGCTCGCCGACTTCATCGCGGGCGCCTCCGTCGTCACCGACGCCACCGCCGTGCCCTCGCCCTCCCCCGCCCGCAGCATCTTCCAGACGAGGCCCTGACCGGCCCGCCGGTCGCCGACGCCCGCCGATCCACCGGAGTCACCATGAACCGCCGCTCCCGCACCCGCCCCGCGCGCCTCGCCGTGCTCGGGATCGCCGCCCTGGTCGCGCTCACGGGCTGCACGAACGACGACGGCTCCCCCGTCGACGTCCGCGCGACCGAGCCGCCCGCGCCCTCCCCCACCAGCACCGACGCCGCGCCGGCGGGCGTGGCGCCCTCGGGGACGCCGACCGCCGTCACGACGGGCCTCGTCTCGCCGTGGTCCGTCGCCCAGCTGCCCGCCGGACCCCTGCTCGTCAGCGAGCGGGACACCTCGCGCATCGTCGAGGTGCTCGACGACGGCACCACCCGGGTCGCGGGCACCGTGGCCGGGGTGGGCCCGCAGGGCGAGGGCGGCCTGCTCGGCATCGCGACGCGCGAGGCGGACGGGCGCACGCAGCTGTACGCGTACTTCACGAGCGCCATGGACAACCGCATCGTGCGCATGGACGTCACCGGCGCCCCGGGGTCGCTGGGGCTCGGCGCGCCCGAGGAGATCGTGACGGGCATCCCGCGCGACAGCAACCACAACGGCGGGCGCATCGCGTTCGGGCCGGACGGGATGCTCTACGCGACCACGGGCGACGCGAACCTCCGCGACGCCGCGCAGGACCCGATCTCGCTGGCGGGCAAGATCCTCCGCCTCACCCCCGACGGTCAGGGCCCCGAGGACAACCCCACGCCGGGATCGCCCGTCTACTCGATGGGCCACCGGAACCCGCAGGGCATCGCGTGGGACGCCGAGGGCAACATGTGGTCGGCGGAGTTCGGGCAGGACACCTGGGACGAGCTGAACCTCATCGAGCCCGGCGGGAACTACGGTTGGCCGGTCGTGGAGGGCGCGACGGACGACGCCGCGGACGACATGTACATCGACCCGGTCCGGCAGTGGGCCACCGACGACGCCAGCCCGAGCGGCATCGCCGTCTCCGGCGACACCATCTTCATGGCGGGCCTCGGCGGCGAGCGCCTCTGGGTGATCCGCCCGGGCGCCGTGCCCACCGACCCCATCCCGGACGACCGCGTGACGGAGTTCTACACCCGCGAGTTCGGGCGGATCCGGGACGTGCAGGCCGCCCCGGACGGCACGCTGCGCATGCTCACGAACAACACCGACGGGCGCGGGACGCCGCGCGAGGGCGACGACAAGCTGCTCCGGGTCGAGCTCATGCCGATCCAGGCGGGATAATCTCTTCCTCGTGACAGGCACCGCGATCATCATCGGCTACGACAGGGACACCCTCCGGGAGAAGGTGGACCTGCGGGCTGCCGGCGATCGGCTGGACGAGCTCGAGAACCTCCGCAGCCTCTCCGCCATCACCGAGAAGGTCGCGCTGCTGCGCATGCTCGGCCGCCTCGACGAGGCGTGGGACATGGCGAACGCGGCCGTGCGTCAGGCGCGCTTCACCGGCGACCGGGAGACGCTGCTCGCGTGCCGCATCCGTCGCGCGCAGGTGCAGCAGTACCAGGGCAAGCTCGACATCGCCCTGCAGGACCTCGGCGGCTGCGTCGACGAGGCCCGCGCGCACGAGTGGTTCGCGCTGGAGGCGTTCGCCCTGCAGCACCGCGGCAAGGTGCACTTCGACCGCGGCGACTACCGCCACGCGCTCAGCGACTTCGAGGACGCCTACACGCTGCGCACGCGCGAGGGCCTGCCGAGCGACCAGCTCGAGAGCTCGGCGCTCGCGATCGACGTCGCCAAGGAGCGCATCGCCGCCCAGCCCGCGTGATGGGCCCGAACCCTCCCCGGCCGCGGACGGCCGGCCGTGGCTGACCTCGCCCGCGTGCGGATCTGGGCCGACGCCCTGATCGCGCTGCACCTCGACCCGTCGTGGTCGTTCGACTTCGACCACGCGCGCACGCGCGCGGGCGCCTGCCACTACGGCGACCGGCGCATCACCGTCTCCCGGCACCTGGCCGGGCGCTTCGCGGACGACGAGATCCACCAGGTGCTGCTGCACGAGGTCGCGCACGCGCTCGCCGGGTCCCGTGCCGGCCACGGCCCGCGGTGGAAGGCCCAGGCGGCGGAGCTCGGCTACGAGGGGTCGCGGCTGCACTCCGGCCAGGTGGCCGAGGAGCTCGCGCCCTGGGTGGGCGCGTGCCCCGCCGGGCACGCGCACTTCCGCTACCGGAAGCCCACCCGCCCGCTCGCCTGCGGGGTGTGCTCGCGCCGCTTCGAGGCCGCGCACCTCATCGCCTGGACTAGGCGCGCGGTGCCGTCCGGCGCCGCCGCGTCGTCCGCGCGGGAGGGCGCCGCGTGAGCCGGGCGCCGGGATCGGAGCGGCCGACCGGCCAGTGGATCACCGACCCCGACGGCCTGCGCTGGTTCCTCGACACGGGCGCCGTGAGCCTCGACCTCGCCTACACGGGGGCGCTCGGGGATCCCGCGCCGCGCGAGGCGCTGCCGGACGCCGCGGCCCTCGGCGCGTGGCTCGGCGAGCACCTCGCGGCCGTCTCCGAGCCGACCGAGCGCGACCTCGCGGACGCCCGCACGCTCCGGCAGGCCGTCGGCGACATCGCGTCCGCCCTGGCCGACGGCGGCGAGCCGGCGCCCCGGGACGTGGACGTCCTGAACCTGTACGCGGCCACGCCCGACCTGCCGCCCGCGCTCGGGGGCGGATCCCGCCAGGCCGGCCGCGCGCTCGCCCGGCCCGCGCAGGCCCTGGCTACCGCGGCACGCGACGCGGTCGCGGTCTTCGGGGCGGGATCCGAGCGGATCCACCGCTGCTCGGCGGAGGACTGCACCGTCCTCTACCTCGACACGACGCGCTCGGGGACGCGGCGCTGGTGCTCGATGCGGCGCTGCGGGAACCGCGCGAAGGTGCGCGCCCACCGCGCACGGCAGCTTCGGGAGCGGCGCACGGGGATCCCGGCGCGCGTGGTGCCGCAGCGATCCACCGACCCCGCCGCCCCCCGCCCGGCAGCGCCCGCGGACGGCGACGGCCCGGGAGCCTGAGCCCCCGGGCCGTCGCGGCCGATCCGCGTCACTCGCCGACGCGGACCTCCTTCCAGAACGCGACGTAGCCGCTGTAGTCGCGGCCGACGCGGTCGAACGACGACGGGATGGGCGTCGGGTACGACCAGGCGCGGTCCTGCAGCAGGGTGTCGCCGTCCTTCACGGAGTAGTACTGCGTGTCGCCCTTCCACGGGCAGTGGTAGGGCGTGGAGCTCTCGGTGAGGAGCGACATGTCCACGCTCTGCGGCGGGAAGTACCAGTTGCCCTCGATCTCGATGAGCTCGTCCTTCGGGGCCTCGGCGACGGTGACGCCGTTGAGCTGTGCCTTCATGTGATGACCTTCCGGTTCCGGTTCCGGGCGTCGTGACGGTGCGGCGCCTGCTGCACAGGGGAACACACGCTCCTGGGCGCCCATTCCGCGACGACCGCGAGCGGATGCCGACGCCGGGCGCGGCGCGGCCCTCCGCGGCCCGCGACCGCTCAGGCGTCGCGGTGGAGGCGGTGCACGACGACGTCGGCGGGTCCGGCGGCGAGGGACGCGGACACCAGCTCGCCGTGCCCGGCCGCCTCGAGGCGGCGGGCGGAGACGCCCGCGGTCACGAGGTGCCCGACGGCCGGGCGCAGCTGCTGGTACGCGGCGCACGCCACGGCCGCCTCCGGGGACGACGCGTCGAGGCCGAGGGCGGCGAGCGCGTCGACCACGGCGCCGGCCGCGAGCTGGTCCTCGGCGCACGCGCGCCACGACCCGTCGGCCTCGACCGCTCCCGCGGGGACGACGGCCACGTACGCACGCCGGCCGAGCGCCTCCTGGAGCGCGAGGATCCACGCGGCGACGGGGGCCGCGTCGGCGAGCCCCGCGCTCACCACGGCCGGACGCGCCGGCATGGTCGCGAGCACCTCGTCGCGGCGGGCCGCGGTGGGCGGCGGGACGGAGGGCAGGGCGTCGACCCAGACGATGACGTCGGCGCCGCCGGCAATGCGGCGGGCGCCGGCCACGCCGCCGTCGAGCCGGACCTGGTAGCGGGCCTGCGTCGACGGGTCGGGGTGCGCGGCGTCAGCGGAGGAGGTCACGATCCGATGCTACGGGCGTCCACGGGCCCGCACCTCCGCGGATGACGCGGCGGGACGGCTCGGGCGTCCCGCGGCGCATGGCCTGGCGGATCACCTCGAAGTCGTCGCGGGAGATCTCGAGGAGCCCGGGCGCGAGCTTCCGGCCCCACTCGAGGGCGTCGCGCGTGAAGTCGAGCACGGGGACGAGCGGGCGGATGGGGGCGTCGACCGCGCCGAGGTCCCAGTCCATCCGCCGCCGCCACGGGCGCCACTCGCCCACGCGGCCCTGGTACGGGGCGGCGTCGGCGACGCGGCCGATGGCGGTGAAGGAGCGGAGGAGCTGCCCGTCCGGGTAGGACTCTCGCGGCGAGTAGTAGACGAAGCCGTCGGCCTCGCCGAGCCGCTCGACGGGCTCGCGCGCCCCGCGGTTGACCTGCGCGATGCCGAGGTCCAGGCCGTCGAGCACGCGGTCGCGCGAGACGACGCCCACCCAGTACCTGATCATGTCCGTCCCATCCTGTCCCACGGCGGCCGGCCGTCGGGCACGCCCAGCCGCGCGGAGCACACTGGGGTCATGCGCGTGCTGCTGAAGACCATCCTCGACTGCGATCCCGACGCCGCCTGGCGCGCGCTCCACTCGCCGACCGTCATGCGGGAGGTCGCGGGCCCGCTCGTCGACTTCGTCCCCCTCGAGGACGGCGGGTTCCCCTCCAGCTGGGACGGCCGCGAGCACGTCGCCGCCATGCAGGCGGGCCCGGTCACCGCGGGACGTCAGAGCATCCGGCTGCGCGACATGAAGCCGCGCGTCGAGGGCGTCCGCATCGTGCGGGACGACGGGCACGGGCTCTCCGGCCTCATGGCGATCCCCACGAGCATGCGGCACAGCATGGCCGTCTCCGCGGATCCCGCCGGCCCCGACGCCGACGGCCGCCTCAAGACGCTCTTCCGCGACCAGCTCGAGTTCGAGGCGGGCCTCCTCGGCCCCGCGATGTGGCCCACCTTCTGGGCGTTCTGGCAGTGGCGCGCGTTCCGCCTGCGGCAGCTCGCGCCCACGTGGGCGTACGACTGGGAGCCCGAGGCCGGGCCCGACGGCGACGCCTCCCCCGCCGCGGACGTGTCCGCGGGCTGACGTCCCGCGCCGCCGGATCCGAGGCGGACCGCCCGTCCGCGTACGGTGGCCCCATGCCCTCCGCCGCCACCGCCCTCCACGTCGCCGACTGGCGCCGCCGCACGCACGAGATGTACGCGGAGGTGCGCTGGCTCGCGCAGACGGATCCCGCCGGCGCCCACGCGCTCTGGCGCCGCACGCGCGACGACATGTTCCGCAGCCACCCCGCGACGCCGCTCCTGCCCGAGCACCGCGCCGACTTCGAGCGGCTCGACGTGGCCGCCTACGACCCGGCCTGGCGGTTCGAGCTGGAGGTCCACGACGACCGGGGCGACGAGCGCCACGAGGTCGAGACCGGCACGGACGGCGTCGTGCCGTTCGAGCTGCTCGGCTCCGTGCACCTGCCGGCGGCCGACGGCCGTGACGGCGGGAGCCTCGACGTGTGGCGCCTCGCGAGCTACGGCGGCGGCCTGCACCTGCCCGTGAAGGACGCGTCGCACCGGCGCGAGGGCGGCACCTACGGGGGCGGCCGCTACCTGCTCGACACCGTGAAGGGGTCGGACCTCGGTTCCGCCGCGCCCGGCGCGATCGTCGTCGACCTGAACTTCGCGTACAACCCGTCGTGCGCCTACGACCCGGCCTGGGCCTGCCCGCTGGCGCCGCCCGGGAACGTCCTCGACTTCGAGGTGCCCGTGGGCGAGATGGCGTTCTCCCAGGACTGACGCTAGGGTGGGGGTACTTGCGAGCACATCATCGTGCTCCCTGCGTCGAGAGAACGCGTTCCCTCCTCGCCCCGATCAGATCGCCGACACCGGCCGACGGGTGCGGGTGACATCTTTCTTTTGGCGAACGGATGCGCCCATCGGCGCCTTCGCCATCCTCCGCTTCCGTGCGTGTCCGCCCACCGGCTGACCCGCACGCCGGGGCGGACCCCTGCCTGGAAGGCAACTCCCCCGCATGTCCACTGACACCTTCGGCGCGCTCGGCGTGCCCGCTCCCCTCGTCTCGGCCCTCACGGCGAACGGCATCACCACGCCGTTCCCCATCCAGGTCGACACCCTCCCCGACACCCTGAACGGCCGCGACGTGCTCGGCCGCGGGAAGACGGGCTCCGGCAAGACGCTGGCGTTCGCCATCCCGATGATCGCCCGCCTCGGCGGCGGGCTCGCCGGCGGCCGTCGCCGCCCGGGCCGCCCGCTCGGCCTCATCCTCGCGCCGACCCGCGAGCTCGCCACGCAGATCACGGCCGCCATGGCGCCGCTGGCCGAGGCGTACGACCTGACGACCACCACGATCTTCGGCGGCGTCTCGCAGCAGCGCCAGGTCGCGGCCCTCAAGGCCGGCGTCGACGTGGTCGTGGCGTGCCCCGGCCGCCTCGAGGACCTCATGAAGCAGGGCTTCGTGAACCTCGACGCCGTGGAGATCACGGTCCTCGACGAGGCCGACCACATGGCCGACCTGGGCTTCCTGCCCGTCGTCACGCGGATCCTCGACAAGACCCCGAACACCGGCCAGCGCATGCTGTTCTCCGCCACGCTCGACAACGGCGTGGACAAGCTCGTCCGCCGCTACCTGCACGACCAGGTGCTGCACTCCGTGGACGAGGCGAACTCGCCCGTCGCCGCCATGACGCACCACGTCTTCGAGGCGTCCGACGTGGAGGCCAAGCGCCTCCTCGTGCAGAAGCTCGCGGGCGGTACCGGCCGCCGCATCCTCTTCATGCGCACCAAGCACCACGCCAAGAAGCTCGCGAAGCAGCTCACCGACGCGGGCATCCCGTCGGTGGACCTGCACGGCAACCTCTCGCAGGTCGCCCGCGACCGCAACCTCGCCGCGTTCGCCGCGGGCGACGTCAAGGTCCTCGTGGCCACCGACGTCGCGGCGCGCGGCGTGCACGTCGACGACATCGAGCTCGTGATCCACGTCGACCCGCCGGCCGAGCACAAGGCGTACCTGCACCGCTCGGGCCGCACGGCGCGCGCGGGGTCCGCGGGCGACGTCGTCACGATCATGCTGCCGGCGCAGCGCAAGGACGTGCAGCTCCTCATGCGCAAGGCCGACATCCACGTCACCCCGCAGCAGGTCACCCAGACCTCGCCCGCCGTGGCCGAGCTGACGGGCGCCGTCGCGGCGTACGTGAAGCCCGCGTCGCGCGAGACGAAGTCGGTGCGCGAGGCCACCCAGCGCCAGTCGCAGGGCGGCCGCGCCAACGGCGGCGGACGCTCGCAGGGCGCCAACGCGCAGCGCAAGCGCGCGGCCCGCGACGGTGCGCCCGTCGGCGGCCGCCGCGAGGGCGCCGCGTCGGGTCGCCGCGACGGCGCCTCGGGCGGACAGCGCGGCGGTACGCCCCGCACCTTCAGCACCTCGTCCGAGGGCTTCGGCGGCGGCTCGTCCGCCGCTCCCTCGCGTCCCCGCCAGGACCGCCCCGCGGCCGCCGGCGGCGCAGCGGCCGGCGGCCGGGCGCGCACCCACCGCCGCGTCTCCAGCGGACGCTAGACCGCACGACGCGCAGCGCGCGTCGGCATGAGGCCGAGGGCCCCCGTCACCGACGGGGGCCCTCGGTCGTGTCGAGCCGGGCCGTCCCGACGCGGGCGCGCCCCGGCCCCGCGGGCCTGCCTGGGGACGGTCGCCGGGGCCCG
This sequence comes from Clavibacter sp. GW821-FHT01D01, assembly GCF_059422605.1. NCBI lineage: Bacteria > Bacillati > Actinomycetota > Actinomycetes > Micrococcales > Microbacteriaceae > Clavibacter > Clavibacter sp. GW821-FHT01D01. The sequence continues at coordinate 630,232 of NZ_JBWKXC010000001.1, read as the reverse complement.
CGGCGGCATCCGGATATCTTGTGCGGATGACACGCGCCGCCCTCGCCACCCGTGGCCCCTACCGCAAGGGCCTGGAGCGCAGGGAGCTCCTCATCCGCACCGCCATCGAGGTGTTCGCGGAGCAGGGGTACCGCGGCAGCTCCCTCCGGGAGATCGCCGCGCGGGCGCAGATCACGCCGGCCGGCCTCCTGCACCACTTCACGGGCAAGGAGGAGCTGCTGCTCGCCGTGCTGGAGCGCCGCGAGGAGCGCCTCGCGTCCGCCGTCGAGACCCACCGGCCGCGCAGCGTCGCCGAGCACGCGGCCGTCGTCATCGCCGACGGGGAGCAGAGCGCGTGCCTCACGCGCGTCATCGCCGTCGTCTCCTCGGAGGCCTCCGCATCGGGCCACCCGCTGCACGACCTGTTCCGGGAGCGCCGGTCGCGCGAGCTCGAGCGCATCACGGCGGGCGTGGTCGTCGACCAGGCACGCGGGCTCATCGACCCGGAGCTCGACCCGGGATCCGCCGCGGCCGTCGTGCTGTCCGCCATGGACGGCCTGCACGTGCAGCGCTGCTACGGCGTGGGCGCGGGGGCGAGCGCGGCCTTCGAGGACCTGCGCCGCCACTACCTCGAGCCGCCGTCCGCGACGCGGGCCGCCGCGGTCTGAGCGGCTGGAGCGGCCGGATCGGGCGGATCGGGCGGATCGGGCTAGGGCAGCACGCCCACGGAGGCGAGGGCCGCGCGGAGCAGGGCGCCGCGGCCGCCCTCCATGTCGGCCGAGACGGCGTCGGAGGCCGCCTCCTCCGGGGTCATCCAGGTGATCTCGAGGGCGTCCTGGCGGGGATCGCACGTGCCCGTGACCGGCACCACGTACGCCAGCGAGACGGCGTGCTGCCGCTCGTCCGTGAACGGGCTCGCACCGGGGAACGGGAAGTACTCGGCCACCGAGAACGGCGTCGGGCTCGCGGGCAGCTGCGGGAACGCCATCGGCCCGAGGTCCTTCTCGAGGTGGCGGAAGAGCGCGTCGCGCAGGGTCTCGCCGTACATCACGCGGCCCGAGACGAGCATGCGCGTCATCTGGCCGGTCGCCGTCGCGCGCAGCAGCACGCCGATGTCCTTCACGCGGCCCACGCCGTCGACCCGCACGGGGACGGCCTCGACGTAGAGCAGGGGCAGGCGCTGCCGGATCTGCGCCAGCTCCACGTCCGACAGCCAGCCGGAGTTCGGGTCGGGGATGTTCGGGTCCGGGGTGCGAACGGTCATGGTCCATTGTCACCCACCGCCGGAGCGCGGCGGCCACCCGGCGCGCGGACCGGATCCACGGGGGCGGATGCGAGGATGGGCGCGCCGGACGACCCCGCGTCCGCCCATCCGCCGCCGCCCCCGAGGACACCGTGACCGCACTGCCGCTGGATCCCGACGCCGTCCTCTGGTCGGCCTCCACCGCCGAGCTCGCCGACCGGCCGCTGCTCGTGCTGCTGCACGGGTACGGGTCGCACGAGGGCGACCTCTTCGGGCTCTCGCCGTACCTGCCGCTCGGGCCGGTGGTCGCGTCGCTGCGGGCGCCGATCGCCCTGCAGGGCGGCCACGCGTGGTTCCCGATCGTGCCGGGATCGACCGGCGACCCGGATCCGGCCGCCGCCGACGCCGCCGCGCAGGGGGTGCTCGACTGGCTCGACGGGCTGCCCGCGACGCCGCGCTCGGTCGGCCTCCTCGGCTTCAGCCAGGGCGGCGCGACCGCGCTCCAGCTCCTGCGGAACGCGCCCGGGCGCTTCTCCTACGCCGTGCAGCTCAGCGGCTTCTCCGTACGCGGCGAGCACGCGGGCGACGTCGCGCTGGCGGCCGACCGCACGCCCGTCTTCTGGGGCCGTGGCACCGCCGACGCGGTGATCCCCGACTCCGCCGTCGCCCGCACGCGCGCCTGGATCGGCGGCCACACGGACCTCACCGAGCGCATCTACGAGGACCTGCCGCACTCGGTGTCCGCGCCGGAGCTCCGGGACGTGTCCGCGTTCATCCGGGAGCACGCGGGCTGATCGGCCCGTCGGGCGCGCGGCGGTGGCGCCGCGCGCCCCGGCGTCCGGCCCCATCCGCCGAGTCCGGCCCCGTCCGCCGAGCGCAGGCTCGTCCGCCGAGCGCGGGCCCGCGGTGGATGTCGGTGGCACGGAGGAGGATGAGCGGATGGATGACGTCCTCGCGCGCTTCTCGCCGGCCACCCGGGAGTGGTTCCAGGGCGCGTTCCCCGGCCCGACCGCCGCGCAGACCGGTGCGTGGGACGCGGTGCAGAAGGGGTCGCACGCGCTCGTCGTGGCGCCCACCGGATCCGGCAAGACGCTCGCGGCGTTCCTCTGGTCCATCGACCGGCTCGCCTCGCGACCCGCGCCGGAGGATCCGATGCGGCGCACGCGCGTCCTCTACATCTCGCCCCTGAAGGCGCTCGCGGTCGACGTGGAGCGCAACCTCCGCTCGCCGCTCGTGGGCATCGTGCAGACCGCGAAGCGGCTGGGGGCCGAGCCGCCCGAGGTCACCGTGGGCGTGCGCTCGGGCGACACCCCGGCCGGCGACCGCCGCGCGCTCGCGAGGACGCCGCCGGACATCCTCATCACCACGCCCGAGTCGCTGTTCCTCATGCTCACCTCGGCCGCGCGGGAGACGCTCGCGGGGGTCGAGACGGTCATCGTCGACGAGGTGCACGCGGTCGCCGCCACCAAGCGCGGCAGCCACCTCGCGCTGTCGCTGGAGCGGCTCGACGCGCTGCTCGAGAAGCCCGCCCAGCGGATCGGGCTGTCGGCCACGGTGCGGCCGCCCGAGGAGGTGGCGCGGTTCCTGGGCGGGCGCTCGCCCGTCACCATCGTGTCGCCGAGGAACACCAAGGAGTTCGACCTCCGCGTCGTCGTGCCGGTCGACGACATGACCGAGCTCGGCACCACCGCGCCGCTCGAGGGATCGGCGGCGCAGGGCGAGCCGCAGCAGGGGTCCATCTGGCCGCACGTGGAGGAGGGCATCGTCGACCTCGTGCTCCAGCACACGTCGTCCATCGTCTTCACGAACAGCCGGCGGCTCGCGGAGCGGCTCACGGCCCGCCTCAACGAGATCTACGCGGGGCGCATCGAGGACGGGCGGATCGACGCCCAGGGACGCGCGATCGTCGCCGGGTCCGCGGGCGCCGAGGCCGACGCCGTGCCCGTGCTGGCGGGTGCGGCGGCCGCGTCCGGGGCGTCCCGGCCCGTCGACGCCACCGCCTCCTCCGCAACCCGGCGCGCACCTGCCCGTCCGCCCGCGGAGGTCATGGCGCAGGCCGGGAGCACCGAGGGCGCGGATCCCGTGCTCGCCAAGGCGCACCACGGGTCCGTCTCGAAGGAGCAGCGCGCCCTCATCGAGGACGACCTGAAGTCGGGGCGGCTGCGGTGCGTGGTCGCCACCTCGAGCCTGGAGCTCGGCATCGACATGGGCGACGTCGACCTCGTCGTGCAGGTGGAGGCCCCGCCGTCGGTCGCGAGCGGCCTGCAGCGCGTCGGCCGCGCCGGGCACCAGGTGGGCGAGGTCTCCCGCGGCGTCATCTTCCCCAAGCACCGGGCCGACCTCATCCACTCGGCCGTCGCCGCGGAGCGCATGGCGAGCGGGCAGATCGAGTCGCTGCGCGTGCCCGCGAACCCCCTCGACGTGCTCGCGCAGCAGACCGTCGCGGCCGTCGCGCTCGAGTCGGTGGGCGTCGAGGAGTGGTTCGACACCGTCCGGCGCAGCGCGCCGTTCGCGACGCTGCCGCGCTCGGCCTACGAGGCCACGCTCGACCTGCTGAGCGGCCGCTACCCGTCGGACGAGTTCGCCGAGCTGCGGCCCCGCATCGTCTGGGACCGCGACGAGGGCACCATCGAGGGGAGGCCGGGCGCGCAGCGGCTCGCCGTCACCTCCGGCGGCACCATCCCCGACCGCGGCCTGTTCGGCGTGTTCATGGTGGGCGAGAAGGCGTCGCGCGTGGGCGAGCTCGACGAGGAGATGGTCTACGAGTCGCGCGTCGGCGACGTGTTCGCGCTCGGTGCCACGAGCTGGCGGATCCAGGAGATCACGCACGACCGCGTGCTCGTCACGCCCGCGTTCGGCGAGCCCGGCAAGCTGCCGTTCTGGAAGGGCGACGGCCTCGGCCGGCCGCTGGAGCTCGGCCGGGCCATCGGCGCGTTCGTGCGGGAGCTCTCGGGATCCGCGGTGGACGACGCCCGGGCGCGCGCCGGCCGCGTCGGCCTCGACGACCGCGCCGTGAACAACCTCCTCGCGTTCCTCGACGACCAGAAGAAGGCCACCGGCCACGTGCCGAACGACCGCACGCTCGTGGTCGAGCGCTTCCGCGACGAGCTGGGCGACTGGCGCGTGGTGCTGCACTCCCCCTACGGCATGCAGGTGCACGCGCCGTGGGCGCTCGCGGTGGGCGCGCGCGTCACCGAGCTGTACGGGATCGACGGCGCGACCATGGCCAACGACGACGGCATCGTGGTGCGCATCCCCGAGACCGACGGCGAGCCGCCGGGGGCCGACCTGTTCGTGTTCGAGCCGGACGAGCTCGACGCCATCGTCACGCGCGAGGTCGGCGGATCCGCCCTCTTCGCGTCCCGGTTCCGCGAGTGCGCCGCCCGCGCCCTGCTGCTGCCCCGCTACAACCCCGGCCGCCGGTCGCCGCTCTGGCAGCAGCGCCAGCGCGCGTCCCAGCTGCTCGACGTCGCGCGGAAGTACCCCGCGTTCCCCATCGTGCTCGAGACCGTGCGCGAGGTGCTGCAGGACGTCTACGACCTGCCCGCGCTCACGTCGCTCGCGAAGGACATCGAGGCGCGGCGCATCCGCATCGTCGAGACCACCACGGAGGACGCGTCGCCGTTCGCGCGCAGCCTCCTGTTCAGCTACGTGGGCGCGTTCATGTACGAGGGCGACAGCCCGCTCGCCGAGCGCCGGGCCGCCGCGCTCTCGCTCGACGCGGGCCTCCTGTCGGAGCTGCTCGGCCGCGCGGAGCTGCGCGAGCTGCTGGATCCGGGCGTCATCGAGCGCACCGAGCTGGAGCTGCAGCGCCTCGCGGCCGACCGCCGCGCGAAGGGCGTCGAGGGCGTGGCCGACCTGCTGCGCATCCTCGGGCCGCTCGACGCCGAGGAGGTCGCGGCGCGCCTGGAGCCCGAGGAGTCCGCGTCCGCCGGCGACCACCTCGACGCGCTCGTCGACGGCAAGCGCGCGCTCCGCGTCTCGTTCGGCGGGCGTCCGCGCGTCGCCGCCATCGAGGACGCGAGCCGCCTGCGCGACGCCCTCGGGGTGCCGCTGCCCATCGGCACGCCGCTCGCGTTCGTCGAGCCCGTGGCCGATCCCCTGGGCGACCTCGTGGGCCGCTACGCCCGCACGCACGGCCCCTTCACCATCGCCGACGCGGCCACGGCCATCGGGCTGGGGTCCGCGGTCATCGCCGACACCCTCGCGCGGCTCGGCGCCCAGCGGCGCGTGGTGGAGGGCGAGTTCCGGCCGGGGGCGTCCGGCAGCGAGTGGTGCGACGTGGAGGTGCTCCGGCGCCTCCGCAGCCGGTCGCTCGCGGCGCTCCGCAGCGAGGTCGAGCCCGTCGAGCGGGCCGCCTTCGCGCGCTTCCTGCCGGCGTGGCAGCACGTGGCCGGCGCCGACCGCGAGCGCGGGCTCCGCGGCGTCGACGGCGTGCTCCAGGTCATCGAGCAGCTGGCCGGCGCGCCCGTGCCCGCCTCCGCGTGGGAGACGCTCGTGCTGCCGGCCCGGGTGCGCGACTACACGCCCGCCTTCCTCGACGAGCTCACGTCCACGGGCGAGGTCATCTGGTCGGGCGCCGGCACGCTCGCGGGCGCCGACGGCTGGGTCAGCCTGCACCTCGCCGACCAGGTCGCCCTGACGCTCCCGGAGCCCGACGTGCACGACACCGACGAGCTGCAGCGCGAGATCCTCACGACGCTCGGCACCGGCGGCGGCTACTTCTTCCGGCAGCTGAGCGACGCCGTGGGGTCCACGGACGACAAGGCCCTCGTCACCGCCCTCTGGGACCTGGTGTGGGCGGGGCTCGTCACCAACGACACGCTGTCGCCGCTGCGGGCGCTGCTCGCGGGCGGATCCACGGCGCACAAGACGCCGCAGCGCGCGCCCCGCGGCCGCATGTACCGGGGCGGGCGCATGCCGCGCGCCGAGATGCCCACGCGCACCGGCCCGTCGACGGCGGCCGGGCGCTGGTCGATCGTGCCGCTCGCCGAGACCGACGCCACCGTGCGCGCGGCGGGCACCGCCGAGCTGCTCCTCGAGCGGTACGGCGTGGTCACGCGCGGCTCCGTCATGACCGAGCGCGTGCCCGGCGGCTTCGCGCTCACCTACAAGGTGCTCGCGGGCTTCGAGGACACCGGGCGCGCCCGGCGCGGCTACTTCATCGAGACGCTCGGCGCGGCGCAGTTCTCCACGGGCGGCACGGTCGACCGGCTGCGTGGCTTCACCCGCGACCCCGACGCGGGCGAGCCGCCGCGGAACGCGCTGACGCTGGCGGCGACGGATCCGGCGAACGCGTACGGCGCGGCGCTGCCGTGGCCGCGGCTCGACGGCTCGGCACCCGACTCGGGCGACGACGCGGACCCGACGGCGGGCCCGGGCGCGGGCGGCGGGACGGGTGCGACGCCCTCGGGGACGACCGCGAGCGCGACCGCGGTCGCCGCCGCCGGGAGCGTCGACGCGCGCGGCGAGCGTCCCACCGGCCACCGCGCGGGACGCAAGGCCGGGGCGCTCGTGGTGCTGGTGGACGGCGAGCTGGTGCTCTACGTCGAGCGCGGCGGCAAGACCGTGCTGCTGTTCGACGGCGACGAGGCCGTGCTGCGCGCCGCTGCGGAGTCGCTCGGCCAGGTCGTGCGGCGCGGCGGCGTCGCGAAGCTCGCGATCGAGAAGGTCAACGGCGCCTTCATCCTCGGCACGCCGCTCGGCACGGCGCTGCAGGAGCACGGGTTCTCCGCCACCCCGCGCGGGCTCCGGATGCGCTCGTGACGGGGGCAGCGCGTGCCTGAGGGCGACACGGTCCACCGGACCGCCGCCCACCTGCAGGAGGCGATCGGGGGGCAGGTGCTGACGCGCACCGACTTCCGCGTGCCGGCCTTCGCGACGCTCGACCTCACCGGCCGGGAGGTCGACGAGGTCGTGAGCGTGGGGAAGCACATCCTGCACCGCATCGGCGACCTGACCGTCCACAGCCACCTCAAGATGGAGGGGTCCTGGCACATCTACCAGCACGGCACCGCGTGGCGCCGGCCGGCGTTCGAGGCTCGGGTGGTGCTCGAGACGGCGGAGCGGGTGACGGTGGGGTTCGCGCTCGGGGTGCTGGAGGTGATCCCGCGCGACCAGGAGCACACGGTCGTGGGGCACCTGGGTCCCGACATCCTCGGGCCCGGCTGGGACGGCGCGCAGGCCGAGGAGGTCGTGCGCCGGATCTCGGCCCAGCCCGACCGCGCCATCGGCCTCGCCCTGCTCGACCAGCGGAACGCGGCCGGCATCGGCAACGTGTACCGCGCCGAGCTCTGCTTCCTGCGCGGCGTGCTGCCCACGCGTCCCGTGCGCGAGGTACCGGACCTGCCCGCCATGGTCGCGCTCGCCCGCCGCACCATGCGCGCCAACCGCGACCGCATCGAGCGCACCACCACGGGCGACCTGCGCCGCGGCCGCACCGACTGGGTCTACGGCCGCACGGGCAAGCCGTGCCTGCGGTGCGGCACGCGCATCCAGCAGGGCCAGCTCGGCGATCCCGTGCGCCCCGGCATGGGCGCGCAGGACCGGGTCACCTACTGGTGCCCGCGCTGCCAGACCTGATGCGGATCGCGGGTCCCGGCGCCCGACCGGGCCCGGGGCCGGACCGACGCGGGACGAACCCCAGCGCCGGACCGGCCCCAGGCGCAGGGCCGACCGCGCCGGCCGGGCCTCAATCCCGCGGCGTGGACGCCGAGGGCAGCTCGGGCGCCGGGTCGCCGCCCGCCCGGAGGCGCGCCTCCTCCTGGCCGAGCACCGAGTGGCGGCGTCCGTAGAGGAAGTAGACCGCGAAGCCGAGCGCGAGCCACACGAGGAACCGGACCCAGGTGAGGGTCGTGAGGTTCAGCATCAGCCAGATGCAGAGCACCGCCGAGAGGATCGGCAGCCACGGCATGAAGGGCACCCGGAAGGACGCGCGGATGTCGGGGCGCTTGCGGCGCAGCACGATCACGCCGATGCTCACGAGCACGAACGCGGACAGCGTGCCGATGTTGATCATCTCCTCCAGCACGCCCACGTCGGTGAAGCCGGCGAGGGCCGCGACGACGACGCCCGCGATGATCTGCACCCGCACGGGCGTGCGGCGCTTGGCGCTCGTGCGGCTGAGGCCGCGGGGCAGCAGCCCGTCGCGGCTCATCGCGAAGACGACGCGGGCGAGGCCGAGCAGCAGCACCATGAGCACGGTGGTGAGGCCGAGGAGCGTGCCGATGGAGATGACCTGCGCCGCCCATCCGGCGCCCACGGCGGTGAAGGCGGTGGTGAGCGACGGGTCCTCCGCGTCGGCGAGCACGGTGTACGGCACCATGCCGGTGAGCACGAGGGTCACCAGCACGTAGAGGACCGTGACGACCGCGAGGCCGGCGAAGATGCCGCGCGGGAGGGTGCGCTGCGGGTCCTTCACCTCCTCGGCGCTGGTGGCGACGACGTCGAAGCCGATGAAGGCGAAGAAGACGAGCGAGGCGCCGGCGAGCAGGCCGTAGAGGCCGTACTGCGTGGGCTCCTGCCCGCTCGCCCAGGAGAAGAGGGACTGGGTCCACACGTCCGCGGAGGCGCCCTCGGCGGGACGCTGCGGCGGGATGAAGGGCGAGTAGTTCTCCGCCTTCACGTAGAACGCGCCGACGACGATGACGAACAGGACGACCGCGACCTTGAGCACTGTGAAGACGCTCGAGACCCGGCTGGAGAGCTTGGTGCCGAGCACGAGCAGCACGGTGAAGACGGCGGTGATGAGCACGGCGCCCCAGCTGATGCCGAGGCCGAACACGGTGATGGTGGAGGGGATGTCGAGCCCGGCGAGCTGCAGAGCCGACTCGAGGTAGATGCCCCAGTACTTGGCGATGACGGCCGCCGCGGTGAGCATCTCGAGGATGAGGTCCCAGCCGATGATCCAGGCGAGCAGCTCGCCCATGGTGGCGTAGGTGAACGTGTACGCGCTGCCCGCCACGGGCACGGCGGAGGCGAACTCGGCGTAGCACATGATGGCGAGGCCGCACGTGACCGCGGCGAGCACGAACGCGAGCGTGACCGACGGACCGGCGTAGTTCCCGGCGGCCTTCGCGCCGACGGAGAAGATGCCGGCGCCGACCGCGACCGCCACGCCCATCAGCATGAGGTCCCAGGTGCCGAGGGAGCGCGTGAGGCTGCGCTCGCCTCCCGCGGCGTCGGCGAGCGACGACTCGATGCTCTTCGTGCGGAACAGGCTCATGGGGCGTCCGTTCGATCGGGTTGGCGGCGGGGAACGGGGACCGAGCCTACCGGCGGTCCGGTGGCGCCCCCGCCCGGGGGCGCCGCACCCCGCGGATCCGCAGGCCCGCGCATGCCGACACGCCCGGGGCGACGGAGGAGCAGGAGAAGCAGGAGGAGAAGTGCTCCCCCGACCTAGGCACCTCGGAGAAGCAGTGCTTCTCTGGAGGAGCGGTCAAGCAGCGTGCCGCATCCGTCTCGTCCGGAGGGTCCCCAGTGACCGAAACGCTGCGCTCGCGCGCCCGCGCCGCCGTCCCGCCCGTGCCCCTCGGCCGGGCCGCCCACGGCACCGCCCCGGCCGTCCGCCCGCCGGTCGCCCTCTCCCGCACGGCGGAGCCGCCGACGGGGCTCGCCGCCGTCCGGGACGAGAAGCGCCGGGTGACGCAGGACCGCTTCGAGCGGGCCGCGGCCGCCGCGGAGGGCCCCGCGGGGGACGCGGAGCGCCGGCGCCTCCACGAGCGGATCGTGCTCGACCACCTCGAGCTCGCCGACCGGATCGCCCGCCAGCACTCGGGCCGCGCGCACGACTGGAGCGACCTCCGCCAGGTCGGGTACCTCGGGCTCGTCAAGGCCGCGCGCCGCTACGACCCGGGGTTCGGCGCGCCGTTCGTGTCGTTCGCGATCCCGACGATCTCCGGTGAGATCAAGCGGCACCTGCGCGACAACGGCTGGGTCGTGCGGCCGCCGCGCCAGGTCCAGGAGCTGCGGCACGCACTGCTGGCCGTGGTGCCCGCGCTCACCCAGCGCCTCGGCCGCACCCCGACCGACCAGGAGCTCGCGACGCACACCGGCCACCCGCGGGAGGCCGTCGTCGAGGCGCTGGCCGCCCACACGAGCCTGCGGCCCGTGTCGCTCGACTTCACCGTGCAGGAGGAGGAGGGCACGTCGCTCGCCGACACCCTCGGGGCGGAGGACCCGGGCTACGTGCGCGCCGAGCGCACCCTGCTGCTGGACGCGGCGCGCGGGATCCTCAGTGACCGCGACCGGCGGATCCTGCACCTGCGCTTCGTCGACGAGTGCAGCCAGAGCGAGATCGCGGCCGAGCTGGGCGTGACGCAGATGCAGGTCTCGCGGCTGCTCGCGCGGATCCTCGGCCAGCTGCGCACCGAGCTGACCCGCGGCGAGCCGGCCGCCCTGCCGGAGGTCGCGCCGCTCGCAGCGGTGTCGCCCATCCACCCGAGCGGGGTCGCCCGGCGGTCCGCGTAGGGCGGGACGCGCAGCGCGCCCGTGCGGCGCGGTCCCTGCACGGCGGGCGGCGTGACTCGGGCCGCCCGACCGGTCAGACGGTCGGCAGCGCGCCCGTCTGCACGACCCGGCGCGCGACCTCGACGAGCTTCACGTTGCCGTCCTGCGAGTAGCGGCGGAGCACCTGGAACGCGCGTTCGGCGTCGAGCGAGAAGCGCTCCATGAGGATGCCCTGCGCCTGGCCGATGAGCGTCCGGGACGCGAGGCCGCGCTCGAGCTCCTCGGCGGTGTCCCATGCGGCGAGCGCGATTCGCGCGTGCAGGGCGATCTCCTCCGCGGCGTCCCGGTCGCGCGCGTCGAGCGGTCCGGAGGCGCGGTGCAGCGCGACCGCACCGGCGCGGTCGCGCCGCGCGTCGGACGGCTCGGCCAGGGGGATGCGGATGACGTCGGCCTCCTCGGAGTCGACGCCGGCCGGATCCGCCGTCGCGAGCAGGGCGCCGAGCACGGGCCCGCTCTCCCCCGCGACGACGACCCCCGCGGCGCGCGGCAGCACGACCGCCGCTCCCGTGGCCGACGAGGCGGACAGGAGCGCGGCGAGCACGCGGTCGAGGCAGGCGGTGCGGTCGCGCGCGGCGTGCAGCGCGGCGACGACGTCGGCGGTCAGCGCCGATCGATGCGGGTCCATGGGCTCCTCCCGGTCTCCGGGGGCTCCGACGGCGTCGCAGCACGGAGCCGCCCGTGATCCGCGGCACCGCGGGCACACGCCGAGCCCCGGCTCGTCCCCTCGAGTATCGCACCATGGGTTTGGGCCCAAAGTCTCCATCACGGACTCTCGGGAAGCCGTCGGATTCGACCGGGGGACGGCGCCGCGGAGCGCCCACGGCCAGACCGCAGCCCCAGCCCACGGCTCGGCAGGCGATCCCGACCGGCGACCCGGATCAGGCGGCGACGGTCGTGCTGCGCCAGGCGAGCGAGTCCGGACCGACCTGCCAGACCACGGTGACCGCGTCGCGGCCGTCGTCCTCGTCGCTCCACCCGGACGTATCGAGCACGAGCTCCCGGCTCGCCGACCGGCCCACCACCTCGACGGGTACCTCCGCGCCGTCGACCCAGGCCCATGCCGCCTCCGGGAAGCCGACGAGCCCGCCGTCGCCCTCGGGGACGGCGAACGACAGGGTGATCGGCTGGGAGACGTCGACGGGCGGGGTCGGGCCGCTCGACTCCTCGGGCCCGGCGGCGGGGTTCCGCCACTCGTAGGGCGTCGCCCCGGTCGCGGGGACCACGTGGTCGTCGAGCCGGAGGCCCTGGTCGGTGTCGCGCACGATCCACGCGTCGGCGATGTCGCGGTCGACGGCGGAGACCAGGGTGAACGCCCCCTCGGGGCCCTCCGCCACGGACGGCTCGACGGCGCGCAGCCGCTCCGCCTCCTCCGGCGACACGGTGCCCTGCCGCCCGAACGCCCCGGAGTACGACGCGAAGGACGCGGCGGACTCCTGCGCCTCCGGCGTGAGCATCTCCCACGCGGCGGCCGCGTCGCCCGCCGCGACGGCCGCGAGGTAGTCGGCGACGAGCGCGGTCTCCGCGGAGGACGCGTCGGCATCGGCGCCGGCCGGCTCCGTGGACGCCGTGGGCTCCGTCGTCGTGACCGCCGTCGGGGCCGGCAACGGGACGGCATCGCCCCCGTCCGACGCCGTGCACGAGCTCAGCACCACGGTGGACGAGGCGATCAGGACGAGGGGCAGGCTTCGGATCCTCATCCATCGACGCTAATTCCGGCATGCGAGGAATCGCACGCATTCCCACGGAGCGCCCAGGTGGCGTGCGGCGACGAGCCGATCCGCGCACGGACCGCCACCACGGGGGCGCGCGCCCGGCATCGTCGCAGCCGCCCCTGGCATGCTCGGTGCATGGCCACCCTCATGCGTCCCCGCAACGGCAAGATCATCGCCGGCGTCTGCGCCGCCCTCGCGAACCGCTTCGGCATCAGCGCGTTCCTCGTGCGGTTGATCTTCGTCCTCTCCATCGTGCTGCCCGGTCCGCAGGTGCTGCTGTACCTGATCCTCTGGATCGTCTTCCCCAAGCAGCGCTGACCCGGCGGATGGGGCTCCTGCCCGCCGCCGCGCGGCACCCGGACGCGGGATCGTCCCGCGCCCGAAACGCCCTCGCAACACCCGGTTTCCAGACTGGGGAGACACCTCTCCCCCACCTGGAGGACCCCGCATGGCCGCTGGCCGACGCCGTCCTGCGCACGTCCGCGACCGTTCCGGCCTCCGCCGCGCGCGCGGCGGCATCGGGCGCGCGGTCGCGGCGTCCTCCGTGGCCCTCGCCCTCCTGGTCGGCGCCGACGCCCTCGGCGCATCCGCGGCCCGGGCCCTCGCGGACCGCCCCGCGGCGGACGCGGCCGTGACGACCCCCGCGGTCGTCGACCTCGGGGTGGCCGACGCCGTGGCGCTCCTCGACTCGGGAGCCACCACGTCCGTCGCGCTGACCCGCGCCTACCTCGCGCGCATCGACGCCTACGACGACCGGCGCGACGACCGCCCCGGGCTCCAGGCAGTCATCACGACGAACGACGCCGCGCTGGCGACCGCCGCCGAGCGCGACGCGGAGCGGGCGGCGGGCACGATCCGCGGACCGCTCCACGGCGTCCCGATCGTCGTCAAGGACAACCTCGCCACGTCCGACATGCCCACCACGGCCGGCAGCGCGGCCCTCCGGGACTACCGGACCCGGGACGACGCGACGGTCGTCGCACGGCTGCGCGCCGCCGGCGCGATAATCCTCGCGAAGACCAACATGTCCGAGTTCGCCTGGCACGGCACGTACACGCTGAGCTCCGCGCGCGGGCGCACCGCGAACGCGTACGACCTCTCCTGGAGCGCGAGCGGATCCAGCGGGGGCACGGGGGCGGCGGTGGCGGCGGCGTACGCGCCGGCCGGGATCGGCACCGACTCGTGCGGATCCGTGCTCGGGCCCGCCGCGCACCAGGGCCTCGTGGGCCTCCGGCCGACGATGGGCCTCACGAGCACCGCCGGCGTCGTGCCGCTCTCGCCGCGGCAGGACGTGGTCGGCCCGCTCACCACCACCGTCGCCGACGCCGCCCTCCTCCTCGAGGTGCTCGCGGGGCGGGACCCCGCGGATCCGCTCACGGTCGCCGCCGACGCCCAGGACACCGGCGCCTACGTGGCCGGGCTCCGCCCCGACGCGCTCGCGGGGAAGCGGATCGGCGTGGTGCGCTGGTCGTTCGAGGAGGACCCCGGGAAGCCCGGCCTCGCCGAGACGACCGCGCTCATCGAGCAGGCCGTGCACGACCTCGAGGCGCAGGGCGCCGAGGTCGTGGAGGTGCCGCTGACGCGCGGGTTCGTGGAGGGGACGCTCCGCAGCGGCGGCTGGATGGACATGCGCCCGTCCATCGACCGCTTCCTCGCCGAGACCCCGGCCACCTGGCCGGCGCGCGTCGCCGCCCGCACGGAGCCGGCGGACGTGCTCTCGTTCGCCGACGCGATGGCCGACCGCCCGAGCGCGCTCACCGACGACGACATCGCCCACTTCCTCGGCCAGCCCGACGTGCCGAACGCCGAATACGACGCGCGCGTCGCCGCCCAGGACGCGGGGAAGGCGGCGATGGACGCGTTCTTCGTCGAGCACGCCGTCGACGCCCTCGCGATGCCCGTGAGCGCCACGAGCGCGACCGCGGAGTGGGCGGGGACCACCTTCTGCGACGTCGGCGCGAACACCGGGATCCCCACGATCTCCGTGCCCGCCGGGTTCACGTCGCGGGGCGCGCCCGTCGGGCTCGAGCTCGCCGCTCCCCGGCACCGGGACGGCGAACTCCTGGCGATGGCGTACGCCTACGAGCAGGCGACGCGGCACCGGGTCGCGCCCGCGTCGACCCCGGAGCTGCCGGCGCTGCCGGACGACGCGGCCGCGGTCGACCCGTCCGCGGAGGACGCGGCGTCGCCGGCCGCGGCCGCGTCGTCCGCCCCGGGATCCGTGCCGCAGGCCCTCGGCGCCGCGCGCGTCGCGGGGGTGGGCACCAACAGCGGCGCGCAGAACCTGCGCATCTCCTCCGGCCTGGCGCTCGCCGGCGGAGTGGTCGCCGCCTGCGCGATCGGCCTCCTCCGCGGGCGCCGCCGTGCGTCCGCCGTGCGCCCGGGCTGATCCTCGGGGAGTCGCCCGGGCGATTCCGGACGTGTCGGCTCGCGTGACCGCGGACCCTGGGCGCGGACGCACCGCACGACGCGACGGGCCTCGTCATGGCGCACTGCACGCCCGACGCGTGGGCGGACACGGTGGGCGCGGCGCAGGCCGCGCGTGCACTGCCCAGGAAGGGGCGGGCGGTCATCGACCGCCCGCCCCCTCGCTCCTCGCGCCTGCGGACGCGCGTCAGCGGATCGGCTTGGCCGCGCTCGTCGACGTCGCCGGGACGTACCCGGCCTTGGTGCCCGTGACGGAGACGGATACCGACCGGCCCCGGTCGGCGGACGTGGGGACGTAGCCGCTGGCGGTGGCACCGGCTATGGCGACACCGTCCCGCATCCACGCATAGCGGTAGGCGACGGGTGCGGGCCCCCAGGCGCCCGGGACGGCGACGAGCCTCTGCCCGACGACGCCGGATCCGGTGATGGTCGGGGTTACGCCGATCACGGCCTTCGAGACGACCTTCGCGAGAGGGGCGCTCGTGCGCGTGACGGCTGCGTAGCCCGCCTTGGAACCGCTGACCGAGAGGGTCAGCTGCGTGCCCGCGTCAGCCGCCGAGATGACGTAGGTCGCACCCGTGGCACCCGCGATGGGGGATCCGCCGCGGTTCCACTGGTAGGCGAGGGCCACGGGCGCGGGCTGCCACGTGCCCGCCCGGGCCGTCAGGGTCTGGCCGACCGTCGGCGTCCCGAGGATCGTCGGCGTCGGCGTCGAGGACAGCGGACGGGTGGCGGCGGGGACCGGGACGGTGGCGGTCGCCGGGCTGGAGCGGGAGACCGGCGCGTAGCCCGCCTTCGATCCCGTCACCGTCAGGGTGATCTTCCGGCCCGCGTCCGCCGCGGTCACCGCATAGGTCGACGACGTCGCACCCGGGATGGCGACGCCGCCGGAGAACCACCGGAACGCGAAGGAGACCGGGGACGGCGCCCAGGCGCCGGTCACCGCCGCCAGCGTCGCGCCCACCGTGGCGGGGCCGCTGATGGCGGGAGCCGGGCTCGCGGTGAGCGGGAGCAGGACCGTCGAGGGGACGGGGACCGTCGCCGTGGCCGGGCTGGAACGGGCCAGGGACGTGTATCCGCTGCGCGAGCCGACGACGGTGAGCGTGATCTTCGCCCCGGCGTCGACCGGGCGGACGACGTAGGTCGACGCGGTCTGCCCGACGACCGGGACACCGTTCGAGTACCACGTGTACGCGAACGAGATCGGGGCAGGCGCCCATGCGCCGGGGACCGCCGTCAGGGTCGAGCCGACCGCGGCGGTCCCGTCGATGGTCGGGGCGACACCGGTGACGGCCGCCGCCCCTGGGGCGTGCAGGAGGCGGTTGACCGACCCCTGCGGGTCGATGACCGCATCGCGGGTGGCATCCGCCGCGAGTCGCGCGTCGATGGCGGCAGGGGTCGCGGCCGGCTGCTCCTGCAGGATGCGCGCCACGACACCCGCCACATGCGGCGCGGCCATCGACGTCCCGCTCATCAGGGTGGTGGCGGTGTCCGAGGTCGGGTACGCCGACAGGACCCCGGCGCCCGGCGCGAAGAGGTCGACGCACGAGCCGGAGTTCGAGAACGCGGCACGCGAGTCGCCCTGCGCGGTGGCGCCGACCGTGATGGCGGACGGCGCGGCAGCCGGTGTGCGCGTGCACGCGTCCGTCGTCTCGTTGCCGGCGGAGACCACGACCGGGATGCCGGCTGCGGTCACACGCGCCACCGCGTCGACGTAGAGCCGGTTGTACGCGCTGCCGAGGCTCATGTTGACGACGGAGGGACCGGCGGGCTCGTTGGCGATCACCCAGTCCATCGCCGCGATGATGTCGCTGGACCAGCCGCGGTTGTCGCAGCCCAGCACCCGGAGCGAAACGAGTCGGACGTCGCTGGCGACGCCGAAGGTCGATCCGCCTACTGTTCCGGCGACGTGCGTCCCGTGACCGGCGCAGTCGTCGGCATCCGTGTCGTAGTCCACGAAGTCGTATCCGCTCACCGCACGACCACCGAACTGCGCGTGGGTCGTCCGGATCCCGGAGTCGATGATGAAGGCGGTGACGCCTGCGCCGGTCGTCGAGTACCGGTAGACGCCGTCGCCGACGGCCGCCCGCTGGTCGATGCGGTCGAGGCCCCACGGCGGCGAGGTGCGCTCGGCATCCGCCGTCACGATCGTGTCCGCCGTGACGCTCTTCACGCGCGACGAGGCGCGCAGCTGCGCGACCTGGGATCCGTCGAGCTCGGCGGCGAAGCCGTTCAGCGCGAAGTCGTACTCGCGGATCGTGTCGATCGGCGCCACCCGGGCCGAGGAGAGGTCGTCGGCGTCGACGCCGTCCTGCAGCTCGACGATGTAGCGGCCCGACGGCGCGTCCGCCGCGGCCGGCGCGGACGCGGGAGCGGCGGCAGGCGCGGGCGCCGCGTGAGCCGGGATGGTCGTCGCCGTGCTCGTGACGACCAGGACGGCCAGGAGGCCGAGGAGGCGGGACGCGCGTCGGCCCCGACCATCGGCCGTGCTCGAGGAGGCAGCGGTTCGGGTGCTCGCGGGTACGAGGGACGGCATGGATGGACCTCACGGGTGTGGGCGCCGCCGTCGGGTCGGCAGGACGCGGATGGGCATCGCATCGGGCCGCGCCCGACCCCCGAAAGCTATCCAGCCGGCGCCCGCGCCGCTATCACCCGTCCAGGGGGCGATGGCGGCGCGGGGACGCGCAGAGGTCCGGCGTCCGCCCGCGTTGCGGTGCGGATCCGGTCAGCGCCTCCCGGTCGCGACCAGCGACACCGTGCCGTCGGCCGTGACGACGACCTGCGCGGCCATGGCCGCCGCGAGGTCGATGCGCTGCCAGCTGCCCTCGGTGCCCGCGTCGAGCGGCTCGCCCGAGTCGATGGCGGTGAGTGCGAGCACCTGGCGGCGCTGCTCCGTGGTGAGGTCCGGGTGGCTGGAGATGAGCAGCGACTCGGCGCCGGTGGGCACCGTCATCGGCTCGCCGCGGTTGCCGACGACCGGGAAGCCGTAGCTCATGCGCTGCTCGTAGACCGCGAGCGCCTGCGGGGTGGGCAGGTACGGCTTGTCCTTCGCGATGCAGACCGCGAGGGCGGCGCCGCACTTGGCCTCCAGCACGGTCCGCAGCTCGGTGGACGCCTGCTCGAACAGGGTGCGGAACTCGGGGTCCGACCAGCGGCGCTCCACGATCTTCTGCCCCATCATGCGGCCGGCCATCACGTCGAGCGGGTAGTGGGCGCCCATGATGATGCGGTTGTTGCTCGCGTCGGACGCGCGGGCGAGGATCTGCGGCGCGAGCTCCGGCAGCATCGTCGCGAGCGACGTGCCCTGCCAGAACGCC
The DNA here is from genome assembly GCF_059422605.1 of Clavibacter sp. GW821-FHT01D01. Classification (NCBI taxonomy): domain Bacteria; kingdom Bacillati; phylum Actinomycetota; class Actinomycetes; order Micrococcales; family Microbacteriaceae; genus Clavibacter; species Clavibacter sp. GW821-FHT01D01. Next base: position 612,047 of record NZ_JBWKXC010000001.1, on the reverse strand, counting down.
TGCGACGTGTGGCCGCTGGGGTACGAGCCGTCCTGGCCGTTCCAGGCGTTGCCGCCGACCTTGTCCCGGTACTTGAGCATCAGCGGGAACGCGACGTAGGGCCGCGGGTTGTCGAAGTGCTGCTTCGGCGGGTTCGACGAGGAGTACCTGCCGACCAGGCCGCCGCTCTTGGCGAGGAGCGCCGCCGTCTTGGGGAGCTGGCCCGCCTCGCGCGCCGTGCGGTAGATCGCGCCGAGGTCGCGGCCGAGGCCGTCCGACATGGTGATCGACATGTCGGCGTACTGGTCGACGATGGCCCGGGCCGACTGCGCCTTGGTGGCGGCCTGGTTGATCGTGATGGTCTTCCTGTCGTTCATCTTCATGATGTCCGGACGGGTCGCCTTCAGCGCGGTGAACGCGTCGAGCATCGGCACGAAGTCGTAGACCGCGTTCGACGGGTAGGGCGCGTCGAGGACGGCCGGGTCGAAGGGCGCGATGGGCGCGGGGACGACCGGCGACGCGGACGCGGCCGGTGCGTCGGCGGCGGTCGCGGCGGTGGCGCCGGTGCCGGTCAGCAGGAGGCCGAGGACGGTCGTGGTCGACAGCAGGGTCGCGGTGCGGGTGCGGGTGCGGGGACGCCGGAGCGGGGTGCGGATGATGGTGCCTCTCGTCGGTGCGGGCGGCCGGGCGGCCTCCGGAACCGTAGGCACCGCGCGTGACGCGGACGCCGCCGGGAGGTGGATCGGAGGTGTCCGGGCGGTGCGTGCGGCGGTACGCGCGCCGGTGCGAGCGCCGGTGCTCGCGCCGGTGCTCAGCCGCGCGACCTCGGTCCCCATGCCCGCGTCCACGGCTCCAGCGTCATGCCGCCGCCCGCGCGGATCCGGTCGACCGATCCATCGGCGGCGCGGTCCGCCGTGACCTCCTCGCCGACGGATCCGAACCCGTCGCCCGCGACGACGCGCGCCGAGGACTCCCCCGTGCGCTCGAGCACGTCCACGGCGTCGAGGGGGTGCTCGGCCGCCGGGTCGATGCGGAGCAGCCGGTCGCCGACGACCTGGATGTCCTGCATCCCCCACATGTTCGCGAAGCGCCCGGTGAAGGGCGCGGCGACCGCGGCGCGCTCGGCGCCGGTCGCGGCGGAGTCGGCGAGCAGGAGCTCGAGCACGCCCGTGCTGAGGGCGGCGGCCGGCCCGTCGATGGCGTTCGTGAGGACGCTGACCGCCCAGCCGCTCGCCGGGTCCACCGCCGTGCGCGTGATGTGGCCGGGGTACCCGCCGGAGTGGCCGAGCACGGTGGTCTCGGGGGCGCCGGAGGAGACGCGGTCGAGGATGAGGCCGTAGCCGTAGCGGCGGGTGACGCCCGGATCCGCGCTGGTCGCGTAGCGCGGCCGCTGCTGGATCCGCTTCGACGCGGCCGACAGCAGCCGCTCGTCGTCGGGCAGCACGAGCGCGGAGAAGAAGGCGACGAGCTCCGCGGCGGTGCTGGTGACGCCGGTGGCCGCGGCCATCGCCCGGGTGTCCACGTGCGTCAGCACGGCGCGCTCGCGGGAGGTGCGCAACGACGTCGACGCCGCCGCGTACTCGTCCGCGCGCTCGGGCAGGTACTCGGCCGCGGTGTCCCGGAGGCCGAGCGGGCCGACGATCCGCTCCGCGAGGTAGGCGGCGTAGGAGAGGCCCGACGCGGCCTCGACCACGAGGCCGAGCAGCGCGTAGCCGACGTTGGAGTAGGCGAAGGCGGTGTCGGGCGCGGCCTTCGCGACGCCCGGCGTGGACGCGATCGCGACGAGGTGGCGCCGGTCGGGGAACGGGCCCGCGTGCTGCCAGTGGTCGCCGTCGGGTCCGTCGCGGAGCACGCCCGCGCCGTGCTCGAGGAGCGCGGCGAGCGTGACCTCGGCCAGCTCGGATCCCCCCTCCCGGAGCTCCGGCACGTGCCGGCCGAGCGGGTCGTCGAGCCGCAGGGCGCCCTGCTCGGCGAGCTGCAGGATCGCGGTGGCGGTGAAGGACTTCGAGTGCGACGCCACCCGGAACAGGTGCGCCGGGGTGAGGGGCGCCCCGGTGGTCGGATCGGCGACGCCGTACGCCTCGGACAGCACGAGCTCGCCGTGCCGGGCGACGGCGACCTGCGCGCCGGGCACGCGGGTCTGCCAGACGCGGTGGTCGAGCCAGGTGCGGACGTACTCGAGGATGTCGCTCACCTGCCGGAGCCTACGCGCGCGGGCACAGCGACCTGCGACCGCTCAGCGCGCGTGCCACCCGCGGTAGTACTCGTAGGTCCAGCCGACGAGCGCGATGACGAGCAGGATCCCGCCGAACAGCGCCACCCAGATGCCGACGGCGAGGCCGAGGAACACCAGGGCGCCGCCGCCCGCGAGGGTGATCGGCCACCAGCTGTGCGGGGAGAAGAAGCCGAGCTCGGGGTCGCCGTCGTCGATGTCGGCGCTCTCGATGTCCTGCGGCAGCTCGCCCGCCTGGGCCGTGTGGACGCGCTGGAGGAAGAAGCCGATGAGCCCGGCGAACGCGGCCGCGAGGAACAGGGCCGTGGTGCCCACCCACTCGACGACGGAGGCGCCCTGACCGCTGTTCGGGTCGGTGGCCAGGCCCTGCGCCTCGTAGGCGATGTTCCAGACCACGTAGGCGATGCCGGCGACCACGAAGAACGCGGCCAGGACGAACATCAGTCGGACGTTGGCGCGCATGGTCCCCCTCGGAACGGTCGGTGTGGATCGAGCGCACACCCGCCGTCGGCGAGCGCCCAGGTGGTTGACCGGCGTCGCCCGGCTGCGCTAGCGGGGGCGCGACCGGGTCGACCGACCTCGGGCCGCCGCCTCGGGCCGCCGCCTCGATCGCGCCCCGCTCCGGCGTCCGGCATGTCCGGCGGGCGAAGCGCGCGGCCCGCCCGCTGAGGACCAGCTGGACCGGGAGGACACCCGGCGCCCGGGTCTCGTCCACTGGATGACGCGCTCGCGTTCCGGAGGCCCCTGGCACCGGAGCGCCGGCGCCGCAACCGCATCCGCACGACCCGCAGGAGGAGCAGCCATGAGCGAGACGACCCGAGCATCCCGGACCGGGGCCCGACCATGAGCGCGCGCGTGAACGGCGCTCGACGCCGCCGGCCGCGGGCCGTCTGGGCCGCGACCGTCACGGGCGCCGTGATGAGCGGGATCGTCGTGATCGGCGTGCTGCTCCCGGCGCTCGGCCTCGTCGGCGCCGCGGACGCCACCACCGTCGGCCAGCTGGACGTGCCCGCCGGCCTCATCGCCCTGGGCATCGTGATCTCGTTCGCCGTCGGGCTGGCCATGCTGGCGGTCGCCGCCCTCACGCGCAACGGGGTCGTCGCCTGGGTGGCGGCGGTCGCGGCCGTGGTCGCGACGCTCGTCGGATCCGTCTGGCCGCTCGTCGCGACCACCATCGCGAGCGTCGACCAGGCGCAGGACGCGATCCCGTTCGTGCAGGACCTCATCGGCCGGGTCCTCGGGGGCTGACGCGGCGCACGACCGACCCCGCGCACGACGGAGGCCGCCGACCCGAGGGTCGGCGGCCTCCGTCGTGCGCGGCGGGACTACGCGCGGGCGAGCACCAGCTCGGACAGCGGCAGGCGCGTGCGCGGAGCGGTCTCGCGCTCCGCGAGCGGCCCCTCGAGCGCGTCGGCCGGGGCGACGACGCCGACGGCCGTGACGGTGAGGGGCTCCTGGTTCTCCGGCAGGTCGAAGGCGGCGGAGAGCTCGCCGAACTCGACGCCCGCCATCTGGTGCGTGTGCAGGCCCTCGGCCTGCGCCTGCACGGAGAGGTGGGCGACGGCCTGGCCGAGGTCGTAGGCGGCGTACGGGCGCTTGTCGCCCTCGACCGTGGACGTCTCGGCGATCGCGACGACGAGCGCCGACGCACTCGCGGCCCAGGCGGCGTTGAAGCCCACGAGCGTGCCGACGATGGTGTCGAACACGTGCGTGCCGCGGCGGCCGACGATGAAGCGGCGCGGCTGGTGGTTGCTGGCGGACGGCGCCCAGCGGGCGGCCTCGAGGAGCGCGTCGAGCTGCGCGTCGGAGACGGTGGCGGACGCGTCGAAGGAGCGCGGGCTCCATCGGGCGTCGAGCTCGCGGACGATCGGCACGGCCGTGTCGGCGGTGCGCTCGGTGGTCGCAGGCGTGGTGGTGTCCTCGGTGAGGGTCATGGTCGTTCCTCCGGTCGATGGCGGTGGGTCGGCACGACGTCGGGCCTCGCGGATCACAATGCGGCACGGCGCCCGGCTATTCCTGCATGACGGCGCACCGGGACGACCGGCACCTGTGCGGTGCGGGCCCGCCGGCACGCGAGCGCGGATACCGTCTGCCTCCATCAGCACGCACGCACCGTGCGGCGTCCACGGCCGGTCGGCCGGCTCCTCCCGGGCGCACGATGCCGGATCCCGGCGCTCCCTCCCTGCTCCTCTCCTCCCCCTTCAGAACGGACTCCCCCATGCCTGCCCTCCTCCCGCCGCACCACCCCGTCGCGTCCGCTCCGTCCCGCAGGGGAGGTCGGCTCCGCCGGGCGCCTGTCGCCGGGATCCTCACGACCGCGGCCGTGCTCGCCGCCCTCACCGCCACCCCCGCCCAGGCCGCCGAACGGCAGACGCCCCCCACCGTCGCCGCCTCGACGCAGCAGGGCACCCTCCTCCCGGACATCGTCACCGGACGCATCACCATCGACCAGCTGGTCGACGCGGACATCGAGGCCCACCTCATCGCCGACCCCACCGCGCCGGCACCCACCCGGGCCGAGGCGACCCGGCTGATCACCGCCGAGGTGCAGGCCCTCCGCGACGAGACGACGGCGGCGGGCTTCACCGCGTCCGACATCGCCGCGTCGACCGGCCCCGAGGGCTCCCTCAGCGCGATCGGCCGGTGGTTCAAGCGGCACTTCACCAACTGGACGACCCTCCAGGTGTCCCGGCTGTCGGGCGCCGTCATCGGCGGTGCCGGCGCGTTCGCGCAGACGGTGCTCTTCGGGGTCTGCACGCACTACGCGCAGATCGTCTGCGCGGCGCTCGCGGCCGCGTTCGCGGTGTCCGCCGCGTACATCTTCGCCACGGCCCTCAAGTGCATCAAGCTCGGCAGGCCGACGCTCTACGTGACGATCCCGAACGTGTCCAGCAGCTACTGCGGCTAGAGCCGTCGTCCGGGCCGCCCGAGCCCGGACGACGGGGCCCCGTGCGGTGCGGGCTCGCCGGGATCGGAGCGCGGCTGGCCTCGGGCTCGGCGGAGCCGCGACCGGCCCCGCCGGGACGGGGGCGGTCATCTGCCTGGCCATCGGCAGCGTCGCGTGCGCGGCCGTGTTCGCCGCCGGCGCCGCGATCCTCGCCGGTCTCGCCTCCACGGCCGGGCTGTGCGTCACGCAGCGTCACCGGTACCTGTACGTCAAGATCCGCGACTTCGGGAACAGCCACTGCGGCGACCAGCCGCTGCGATGGCCATCCCTCGACCGGTCAGCGTGGGAGTCGGACCGACCTACCCCGCCAGCGGGTGCCGGACGTCCTCGAAGGCCCCCGACTCGGCCGAGCGCCCCGCCGCCTCCATGAGCGCCAGGCTGCCGAGGTTGTCGCGGCCGCTGGTCTCCGGGGGCGTCCCACCGAGGATCGACAGGGCGAAGGCCCGGAGGCCCGCGGCGCGGCCGATCAGCGGCAGCGTCTCGAGGTCGAGGTCGCGCTCGGATCCGGCGGCGTCGCGGATCCCGACCCGGTCGGCCGATGCGCCGTCGCCGCCGCGGCTGGTGAAGGTCAGCTCGCCGTCGGCGCCCGCGATGCGCCACTCGCCCGCCCACGGCGTCGCCGGCCCGCGGTGCAGCCAGCTGCCGCGGTAGTCCACGATCAGCCCGCCCTCCAGCTCGATGACCATGGAGGCCACCGCGGGATCGCGGTAGTGGCTGAACGACGGCCGGCTCGTGCGGGCGAACACGCGCACGGCCTCCCGTCCGGTGACCATGCGGATCAGGTCGAAGTGGTGGATCGCCATGTCGTTGATGATCGGCTGGGGGAACGTGTAGTGCGGGTAGCCCTCGGGCTGGTCGTTGTCCCACTGGCGGAAGTCGATCTCGATCGTGGCGACCTCGCCCACGGCGTCGGCGGCGAGCAGCTCGCGCACGCGACGCGGCGCCGGGTACCAGCGGTAGTTCTGGCTGACCTGCACGAGGAGCCCGAGCTCCTCCCCGCGGCGCACGACCTCCGCCGCGTCGGCGGTGGAGTTCGCGAAGGGCTTCTCCACGATCACGTGCTTGCCCGCGGCGAGCGCCTCCAGCGCGAGCGGGGCGTGCGTGACGGCCGGCGCGGTGATGATGACGGCGTCCGCCTCGACGGCGGCGAGCGCGTCGGCCAGCGAGGCGAACGCGATCCCCGCCGGCAGGCCGAGCAGCGTCCGCACCCGCTCACGGGTCGGCTCGCTCGGGTCGACGATGGCGGCGACCTCGATCTCGTCCACGGGCGGGACGGCGTTGCGGGCCCAGTCCCCGCCCCAGCCGCCGAGGCCGACGTGGATCACGCGGACGCGGGGGCCGTCGTAGGCCTTCGTGGTCGGGGCCGCGGCGGTCGCGGTGGGCTCGGCAGCGGGTGCCGCCGGCATGGCGGGCGCGGCGGGGGTGGCGGGCGCGGCGGGCTCCGCGGGCACGGCGGGCGTCGCCTTCGCGGCGCTCATCGGGCGAGGAACCAGTCGCGCGGGTGCTGGTCGGCCGTGAGGTCGGCGCGGCCGGCGGTGGGGGCGACCCAGCGGGCGGCGTTCGCGAGCACGCGGCGGATGTCGGGGTGGTGGTACACGGGGTACTCCTGGTCTCCGGGCGAGAAGTAGAAGACGCGGCCGCGTCCGCGGTGGTACGCGACGCCGGAGCGGAACACCTCGCCGCCCGCGAAGGTGGAGAGGAACACCTCCTCGTCGGGGCGCGGGATGTCGAACTGCTCCCCGTACATCTCCTGGCGGTCGATGACGATGGGGTGCGGCACGCCCTCGGCGATGGGGTGCTGCGGCGCGATGGTCCAGACGAGCTCTCGCTCTCCGTCGTTCCGCCACTTCAGCGAGCACGTGGTGCCCATCAGGCGCGTGAACACCTTCGAGTAGTGGCCGGAGTGCAGGACCACGAGGCCCATGCCGGCGTGCACGTGGCGGATCACGCGCTCGACGACCGCGTCGTCCACCTCGCCGTGGGCGACGTGGCCCCACCAGTAGAGGACGTCGGTGGCCGCGAGGCGCTCCTCGCTGAGGCCGTGCTCGGGGTCCTGCAGCGTCGCGGTGCCCACGCTCGCGTCGTCGCCGAGGAGCTCGCGGAGCCCGTCGGCGACGACCTGGTGGATCCCGTCCGGGTAGTGCGACAGGACCGTCGCGTCCCCTCTGCTCTCGTGCACGTTCTCGTTCCAGACGACGATGTCCATGGCGCTCCTCGTTCGGCGGTGATCGCGGGGTGGGGGATGCGGGCGATCCGTCCGCGTCGGACCGGACCGGACGGGGTCGGCCGTGACGCGGCGGCATGCCCGCCCGTACGATCGTACGCATGCCCCGCGCCGATGCGGGCGACACGGGAGGCCCGCATGACCGTCGACGACCACGCCACCGGACCGGCCGGAACGACCGGCAGCACCCGCCCGACCGACAAGGCCGTCCACGCCTGGTCGCTCGACGGGACGCTCGGGCATCCGCGCGTCGCCGGGCCGGACGGATCCGGTCCCGTCACCCCCGGGGGCCGCGCCGCCGAGGCCCTCGACCTCCTCGACCTCCCCGCCGAGCTCGCGCGCCGCGGCTACGCGGCCGTGCAGCTCGCGCACTTCCAGCTGCCCACGCGCGACGCCTCCTACCTGGAGGAGCTGCGGGCCTCGCTCGAGTCGTCCGGGATCGTGCTCGACGCGTTCCTCGTCGACGACGGCGACCTCGTGCACCCCACCGAGGCCGACCTGCACGAGCGGTGGATCTCCGGCCTCCTCGACGACGCCCTCACCCTCGGCGCCCACCACGCGCGCGTGGGCGCGGGCCGGAGCGCGCCCACGCCGGAGCTGCTCGCGGCGAGCGCCCGGCGGCTGTCGCGGCTCGCGGACGGGCACCCGGGGATCCAGGTGGTCGTCGAGAACTGGCGCGAGATGATGCCCGACGCGGATGCCGTGCTCGCGCTCCTGGCCGACGCGGGCGACGTGCGCCTCCTCATCGACCTCGGCAACTGGACCATGCCCGACAAGCACGAGCAGCTGGCCCGCATCGCCGAGCACGCGGTGACGTGCCACGCGAAGGCGCACCGCCACGACGACGGCAGCCTCGACGACGTCGACTACGCCCGGTCCCTCCGGGTGCTGCAGGACGCCGGGTACGGGGGCGCGCTCGCGATGGTCAACGAGTCGGCGCGCCCCGACGGATCCGACGAGTGGGACGGCCTCGAGGAGGAGCACGAGGTGGTGCGCCGCGTCTTCGGGTGACGCGCGGCGTGGTCCGCGGGTCGGACGACGCTGCATCGCGCGGGCGATCCTCGCGCGCGGGGATGCGGCCTCGGGCTCGCGCACGTCACCCTGCCGACGGGCGAGGCCGGAGGGCGCCCGCTCCTAGCGTCGGGCCATGACCTCGATCACGCGCACGACGAATCGACCCCAGCCGGGCCTCGCCCGCACGCCCCGCATGGCGACCGCGGCGGACTGGATCGCCCACTTCCAGCGGAACGCCGACGGGCACCTGACGCCGGAGGAGTTGATCCCCGCCGGTGCGCCCTCCCCGATGGACGCCCGCACCCGGCGCGCCTTCGTGCGCTCGTTCCAGCGATTCGCGCTCGGCGAGAGCGGCGACGGCGCGCACCTGCTGCGGATGGCCACGGACGCGGGCGACCCCGTCTACACGCACGCGCTGGCGCTGCTCGTGCAGGAGGAGCGGAAGCACGCGGCCCTGTTCCTGCGGGCGCTCGACCACCTCGACGCGCCCGCGCTGCCCGAGCACTGGACGGACGCGGCGTTCACCCGGCTCCGGCACCTCATCGGGCTGCGGACGGAGATCAGCCTGTTCCTCATCGCGGAGACGGTCGCGACGGGGTACTTCCACGCGCTCGCCGACCACGCGCCGGATCCCGCGCTCCGCGCCCTCGGGCAGCGCATCGCCTCCGACGAGCGCGACCACGTGCGCTTCCAGGTCGACCGCCTCCTCACCGGCTTCCGCGACACCCCCGCTCCCCTGCGCGCGCTCGTCGGGGCGGCCTGGACGGTCGTCGCCGCGGGTGCCGCGACCGTGATCGTCGTCGACCACCGCGCGGCGCTGCGCGCGTGCGGCATCGCACCCGGCGCCTACTGGCGGGAGGCGATGCAGGGCTTCGCGGCCGCCGCCCGCTCGGCGCTCCGGGATCCACGGGCGCCGCTGCTGGGCCCGACCGTCCCCGGCCATCGCGCGACCGGCGGGTGATCCCCGCGCACGACGGAGGGGCGGGTGGCCTCCTCGGCCGCCCGCCCCTCGTCGTCTCCGCTACCGGCTGTCGTCAGGTGCGCGCCAGCGCATCGACGGGTCGCCCGGCCGTGTTCAGCGGCGCACGGACTTGCGGCCGCCGACCTTCACGTAGACGAGCAGCACGATGATCGCGCCGATGATGGAGCCGATGATGCCGGCGGGCTGGAAGAAGCCGTCCATCGCGTCGCGCTGGAACAGCAGGAAGGCGAGGAACCCGCCGACGAACGAGCCGACGATGCCGAGCACGATCGTCATGAGGATCGACAGGTGCTGGCGGCCGGGGACGACCGCGCGGGCGATGAAGCCGGCGATCAGGCCGATGACGATGAGGCTGATGATGAGTCCGAGCATGGGGTTCCCTCTTCTGTGCGAGCACGTCCAGGAGACGCACGGTGGATGCCCGTATCGGGCGATGGATCCAACGTCCCACCCCGCAGGGTGTGGCGGCACACCCCTGGGGGTGGGATGGTGATCCCATGCCCGCCACCCGCACCCGTCCCGTCACGATCGCGCTCGTCGACGACTACGACGTGGTGCTGAAGGGCCTCGCCCACATGTTCGACGACTACCGCGACCGGGTGGTCGTGGCCGAGATCGACGCGAACGCGGCCCTCTCCGACGAGATCGACATCGTGCTCTACGACTCGTTCGCGCAGCCGGAGTCGGACCACCACGAGATCGCGGAGCTGGTGCGGAACCCGCGGGCGACCCACGTCGTCGTCTACACCTGGAACTTCCAGCCCGAGCTCATCGCCGACGCGCGCCGGCAGGGCGTGCACGGCTACCTCTCCAAGGCGCTGCCGGCGCGGGAGCTGGTGGAGGCGCTGGAGCGGATCCACGCCGGGGAGGAGCAGTTCTCCACGGCACCGCTGCGGGCCGCGAGCGCGCCCTCGCTCGACTGGCCCGGCAAGCGGGAGGGGATCACGGACCGCGAGTCGGAGATCCTCGCCCTCATCACGCAGGGCAAGAGCAACCAGGAGGTGGCGGCGCTCACGTACCTCTCCCCCAACACGGTGAAGAGCTACATCCGCTCCATCTACCGGAAGATCCAGGTGCAGAGCCGCACCCAGGCGGTCATCTGGGGCGTCGGGAACGGCTTCAGCCCCGACCACCACCGCATCGACCACTGGCTGGGCGGGCCGTAGGGCGGGACGCCAGCCGCACCTGCTTGCATGAGCGCATGATCCCCTCCACCTCCTCCCGGTTCCGCAAGGCCGTGCCCAAGGCGGAGGCGGGTGACCGGGTCGCCGTGCTGTCGCCCGCGTCCGCCGCCCCCGGCGTCGCACCCGAGATCCACGAGCAGGCGATGCGCCGGCTCCAGGAGGCGACCGGGCTGGTCCCCGTCGAGTACCCGACCACCCGGCGGGTCGGGGCGAGCGCGGAGGACCGCGCCGCCGACATCACGGCCGCGTTCGCCGACGACTCCATCCGCGCGGTGCTCGCCACCATCGGCGGGGACGACCAGGTCACGGTCATCCCCCACGTCGACATCGAGGAGCTGGCCCGGAACCCCAAGCCGTTCCTCGGGTACAGCGACAACACGAACCTGCACAACCTGCTCGCGGGCCTCGGCATCCCTTCCTTCCACGGCGGATCCACCCAGGTGCACCTCGGCGCCGGCGCCGGCATCGACGACGTGCACCTGCGGTCGCTCCGTGCGGCGCTGATCGAGGGCGGGGAGCTGGAGATCACCGAGCCCGGGGAGTCGGAGGACTTCGGGGTCGACTGGGCGGATCCTCGCGCGCTCACCGAGCACGGGCAGCGCGACGCGACCGAGCCGTGGATGTGGGCCGGACCCGCGGCCACGGTGGAGGGACCCACCTGGGGCGGCTGCATCGAGGTCATCGACCAGATCGCGATGGCCGGGCGCATGCCCGAGGTCGCGCGGCTGGAGGGCGGGATCCTGCTGCTCGAGACGAGCGAGGAGGTGCCGTCGGCCGCCAGCGTGAGGCGGTGGGTGCGGGCGCTCGGCGAGCGCGGGATCCTCGACGTCGTCGCCGGCGTGCTCGTGGCCCGCCCGCCGACTTCCGTGCTCGGCGCGCCCGTGCCGTCCGCCGGGGAGCGGGCCCGGCTCCGCGCCGAGCAGCGCGACACCGTCATCGAGCAGATCGCCCGCTACAACCCGCGCGCGGTCGTGTGCGTGGGCGTGCCGTTCGGGCACACGCGGCCGCAGTGGATCCTGCCGCACGGCGGCACCATGCGGCTCGACGGGGCGGCGAGGACGGTGTTCGCGGACTACAGCTGACCTACGCCGGCCCGCACCGGGTCGGCGCCGATCCGCCCGCTGGCTAGGCTGCGGGCGTGACGCTGCAGAACCACCCCGGCGAGACCGAGTTCCCCGTGCGCGCGCGGTTGCGCCACGCCCGCATGCTCGACGCGCAGCGGTCGAGGCCCGGCGGCGGGAAGGAGAGGCGCGCGCTCCTCGTCACCGCCCTGGCGCTGCCCTTCGGAGCGGCCGGCGTGGCGCTGGGGATCGTGGTGGCGACGTCCGGCGAGCCGGAGGGCGGCCCGGCCATGCCCATCGTCCTGTTCGCCCTCGGGATGGGCGTCGGCCTGCTCGTCGCGGCGGTCGTCTTCCAGCAGATCGACGCGCGGGCTCCGCGACGCGACCAGCTGGCGTACGTGGCCGAGGCGCGGATCCGGCCGCTGCTCCTCGAGGAGCAGCAGCTGCTCGCGCTCGACGCGGTGAGCGACCACTCCTTCGGCGGCTGGAACTCGTCGCTCGCGTTCCAGCCGACGTGGGCCGAGATGCCCGCGGATCTGCGTGCGGAGCATGCCGACGGGGCGACCGGGTACGAGTGGGCGGGCCTGCCGATGACGACGCTCGCCCAGCACCGCGCCGCCCTCGACACGCAGTTCCGCATCGCGTCGCGCGACGACATCGAGCTGTTCGTGGCGGATGCGCGGACGCTCGGGCCGATGTCGGCGCGCTTCGCGGAGGCGGCCGCGTCCGACGACGCGGAGCGCATGGTGTCGCGCATGGCGGCGCTCACCGGCCGGAGCGAGTTCGAGATCATCGACCTGACGAGGCCGCACGACGGCCGGCCGCCCGTGCTGCTGCTCGCGGGCGACAGCGAGCGCACGATCGGGGCCATCCGCTACGCCTACGTCGCCGGGTACCTCCCCGCGGACGACGCGTGGGCGCTCATCCGGCAGGTCGGCGCGCGGGTCCTCGCGACCTACGACGGCTGGGACGCGTACTGGGCGGACGTGTCGCTCGCGCTCGCCTTCCGCACCGACAGCCTCGACGCGGTGCAGTCGCAGCGCCGGGTGCGGGATGCGCTCGTCGCGTCCGCGTGGCCGGCGGCGACGGTGCCGTGGCCGGGGGTGCAGCCGGCCACGGGCGCAGCTGTCAGCTGATCCGGGCGGGAGCGGGCGCCTCGTCCTCGGCTGCGCCGTCCTTGTGGGCGGATCCCGCCACGCGCTCCGCCGCACGCTGCTCCCTCCGGCGCTGACGACGGGTGCGGGTGCTGCGCGACAGCGGGTAGCGCGCATCCAGCCGGGGCTCGAGGAGGAGCCGGCGCAGGGCGACCGCGATGAGGGTGCCGCCCAGCCAGTAGGCGAGGAACAGGGCCAGCCCGTTCGGGATGGTGAAGGCCACGAGGGTCAGCACGACCCCGATGCCGACGTAGAGCAGCAGCCAGGCGCGCGTGGTGCGGTCGCGGGCCGCCTGCTGCTCGCTCGCGCGGGCCTCGAGGGAGTCGACGCGGCTGGTGAGGTCGGCGTCGTCGATGGTGGAGAAGAGGTCGCGGACGGGGACGCGCAGCGCCTCCGCCACGAGGGAGAGCGTCTCGAGGCTCGCGTCCTCCCCGGCCTCCAGCCGCTGGACGGTGCGGACGCCCACGCCGCTCTCGGTGGCGAGGCGCTCCTGGGTCCAGCCCTGCGCCTGACGTAGTTCGATGATCCGTGTCGTGTTCATGCGTCCCATGCTCGATGCGCCCCTCCCGACGGCACCACGCCAGCGACCCGCCGGTGACCCGCCAGCCGGCCGCCACCGACCCGCCAGCCCATGCTCGCAGGGATCGGCGGTCGCGTCGGGCCCCGGTTCGGGGCGGGCGGATCAGTCCGGAGGATCAGTCGCGCGGCTCGCCGGTGAGCGGCCGTACCACCCGGTGCCCGTCGAGGGAGCGGGCCGCCTCGAGGACGTGGGCGGGCGTGATCGCGAGGAGGGCCGGATCCGGGATGGCGGAGAAGGTGTCGCCGAGACGCTGGGACGCGTCGGTGAGCACGATGTGCGGGCCGGTCGCGGGCGGGCCCCACTCCTCGGGCGGGGCCGGGCCGAAGATCACGACCGAGGGGATGCCGTAGGCGCTCGCGAGGTGCGCGGCGCCCGTGTCGGCGGAGATGACGAGGTCGGCCGCGGCGATGATCCCGGCGAACGCGTCGAGGGCGAGCTCGCCCGCGAGCACGGTCTCCGCGGGCATGCCCGCGAGGGCGGCGACCTCCAGGGCGCGCTCGCGCTCCTTGTCGCTGCCGGTGAAGACGACCGTGCGGCCCTCGTCGGCGAGCGCGCGGGCGACCTCGGCGAAGCGGTCGACGGGCCACTGGCGGGATCCGTAGGCGGCGCCCACGTGGATCACGACCGCGTGCTCCGCGACGGGCGGCTCGGCGGGCACGAGGATGCCGACGTCGTCCGGATCCGCGGGCATGCCGTGCCACGACACGAGCCGCGCCCAGCGGTACCGCTCGAGGACGTGGTCCTCCCACGCGGGGCCGTCGGCGGCGGGCATGCCGTCGAGCTCGGGTGCGGCGTGCCCGAGCGTCCGGTGCGCGCGCAGCTCGTGGAGCAGGGTGCGGCTCTCGATGCCCGCGCCATGCAGGTTGATCGCGAGGTCGACCGTGCCGGGCTCGCGGGCGATGGGGTGGTCGAAGCCCTGCTGCGGGAGGTGCTCGTCGACCATGCCGAGCAGGCGCACGACGGGGGCGAGCCAGCCGGTCGTGGCGAGCAGGATGCGCGCGTCCGGGTGCGCCCGGCGGATCGCCCGGAGCGCGGGCACGGCCACGAGGATGTCGCCGAGCTTGATGGCGCGGAGGACGAGGATCTCGGCCGGATGCGCCGACCCCTCCGGGGACTCGGCGCGGGCGTCGTCGGGGAGGGCGGCGCGGTCGCCGGGGGTCTGCATGGTTCCCAGCCTGGCAGAGGGGAGGCGCGGCGGTGGGGGCCGACGGCGCGAGGCGCGGGGCGCGGGCTACCGCACCCATCCGTCCGCGCCGAGGTCCTCGCTCCGGAGCACGTCGCCGACGAGGTCGAGCCTGGTCGCGAGGCGGCGCCGGGTGTCGACCGTGAGGGATCCGCGCAGGTGCGGGTCGCCGGTGCTCGCCAGCTCCACGACGATCTCGTCCCCGAGGCGGACGGCGCCGGTCATCCGGTGCTCCCCGGAGCGCCCCCACACGGGCAGGCGCTCGGGGAACGCGAGCCGGGCGGGCAGGGGGACGGACGGCACCTGGTGGGCGGCGATCTCCTCCGGCTCGCCCCCGACGAGGCGCACCCGCGAGACCCCGTCGGAGGAGTCCACGCGGCCGGTGGCGAGGTCGGTGCAGACGTAGGAGCCGGTGAGGGGGCGCACGACGACGTCGTGCTGCGTCACGGCGCCGCCGAAGACGCTGACGACGCGGCACCGGCACGGCGGGCGCCGCACCTGGTCCAGGAGGATCGCGACGGCCTCCATCACCAGGTCGAACGGGGCGACGGCCGGATCCGGGCGAGGCGGCGTGCCGGATCCGGCCACGTAGGCGAAGTCCGTGCCGCGGGAGTCGGGGTCGGGCACCTCAGGCCGTCCGCACCCGCCGGATCAGCCGCGTGACCACGAACCACAGCACCAGCAGCGCGATGACGCCGACGGCCGCGTAGGAGATGAGGCCGCTCCACTCCTCCAGCACCGGGCGGATGGCGGGGCCGAACGCGAAGCCGAGGCCCACCCAGATGCCGTTCCAGGCGGCGGATCCGGCGACCGTGTAGAGCGAGAAGCGCCACAGCGGCATGCGCTCGATCCCCGCCGGGATGGAGATGAACGAGCGCACGAGCGGCACGCAGCGGCCGACGAGCACCGCGGTGCCGCCCCAGCGGAGGAAGAACGCCTCGGCCTTGTCGAAGTCGGCGTGGTCGAGCAGCGGGATCCGGCCGACGAGGCGGCGGGTGCGGTCCCGGCCGAGCGCGGCGCCGATCGCGTACCAGATGAGGGCGCCGACGAGCGCGCCGACCGTGGCGGCGGCCCACGCGCCCCAGGCGCTCATGCGGCCCTCGTAGGCGAGGAAGCCGGCGACGGGGAGGATCGCCTCGGAGGGGATCGGCGGCACGAAGGTCTCGATGAGGACGGCGAGGCCGACCCCCACCTCCCCCAGCACCTCGATGAGCGAGAGGACCCAGCCGACGAAGCCGTCGTATCCCTCGCTCGGGTGGATCTCGCCGGGGGTCACTGCTCGGATGGCGCTCATGCGGCCTCTCGTTCTGTCGGGGGGTCGGGCGTCAGGATCCGTCGGGCGCCGGCCGCGCGGGCCGCGCGATGCCCGGTGCGGACCCCGCGAGTGTAGGGAACGGAATTCGGCATCCGCTGAATCGCCGGTGCGGCGGGGTACCGGGCGCCGGGCGGGGCGCTGGGAGCGCGCGGATCGGGCGCCGGCGCGCCGTGATCCGCGCGGCGGACCGCCGTCGCCCGAGCGGAGGACGCCCGGAGCCCGCCCGCGCGGGAGGCTGGAGGCACGGCCGCCGGCCGTCCCGCTCCCGCACGACGTCCCGGAGGATCCCCGTGAGCCGCCCGCCCCTCGCCCGCGCCCTGGTCCTGCCCCTGGTCTCGGCCCTCGCCGCCGCCCTCCTCGCCGGATGCGCGACGCCCGCCGCCGATCCCGCGCCCCCGACGGCGGGGACGCCCGCGGCGAGCGCCGCCCCCGCCGCCCCCGCCGTCGACCGGGCCGCCGCCGACGCCGCGTTCGCCGCCCTCGAGGAGCGGTTCGACGCGCGCCTCGGCGTGCACCTGGTCGACACGGGCACGGGCGCCGAGGTCTCCTGGCGGGCGGACGAGCGATTCGCGTACGCATCCACGATCAAGGCGCCGCTCGCCGCCGCGCTCCTCGACCGCGTGGGCATCGCGGGCCTCGACCGCGCGGTGCCGATCGAGGCGGCGGACGTCCTCGCGTACGCGCCCGTCACCGCGACGCGCGTCGGCGGCACCATGACCCTGCGCGAGCTGTCGGACGCCGCCATGACCCGCAGCGACAACACCGCGGCGAACCTGCTGCTCGAGGCCCTCGGCGGTCCGGCGGAGCTCGACGCGGCGCTCACGGCGCTCGGTGACGACACCACCGTCGTCTCCCGCACGGAGCCCGACCTCAACGAGGCGACGCCCGGCGACGACCGCGACACGACGACGCCGCGCGCCGCGGCCGCGCAGCTCCGGGCCTACGCGGTCGGGGATCCGGGTGCCCTCGCGGATCCGCTCGACGCCGACGAGCGCGCCCTGTTCACCGGCTGGCTGCGGGCGACGCGGACGGGCGACACGCTCGTGCGCGCCGAGCTGCCCACGGGCTGGACCGTCGGCGACAAGTCCGGCTCGGGCGCCTACGCGAGCCGCGGCGACGTCGCCGTGGTGTGGCGGCCGGACGCGGCGCCGCTCGTGATCGCGATCCACTCGTCGCGGGACGCGCCGGACGCCGAGGCCGACGACGCGCTCGTCTCGGGCGCCGCGAGGGCCGCGGTGCAGGCGCTCGGCGCGCTCGGCTGACGGGGGCGATGCGAGGGCGGACGGGGCGGATCAGCGCCCGTCGTCCTCCGCGAGCAGGACGAGCGCGCGGGCCAGGTCGGCGACCGCCTGCTCCGCCGCGCGGTCGGCGGCGTCGTCGCGGCGCGCGAGCCAGCCCGCGATGATCCCCTGCATGCCCGCCACCGCGAGCGCCGCGCACCGACCGGCGCGCGCGTCGTCGAGGCCGGCCGCGATGAAGCGTCGGCCCGTCTCCTCCACGTAGCGGCCGTGCTCCCAGGCGGGCAGGTCGGCGAGCGCCGGGATCCGCTGCACGGTCGCGGCGAGGTCGAGCAGCACGCGCTGGCGGTCGGGCTCGCGGCGGACCCGGTCGAGCTCGGCGCGGAGGGTGGCGGCGACGACCTCGCCGAGCGGCGCGCCCGTGGGATCCTCGGCGGCTTCCAGCTGCGCGACGACCGCGTCGACCTCCTGCCGGAGCAGCGCGCCGAGCAGCTCCGACCGCACGCCGAAGCAGTAGTGGAAGGCGCCGTGCGCGAGCCCGGCCTCCGCGGTGATGGCCCGCGTGCTCGCCCCGGCGACGCCCGTGACGGCCATCACGCGCACGGCGGCGTCGAGGAGCTCGGCCCGCCGGGCGGCCCGTGATCCGTACGCGCGGGTGCTCACGGAGGCGGCCTTCATGGGAAGAAGCTACCAAGAGCGGGAGATTGGGCCACTTGGCCGAATCCCTCGCCTAGCGTCGGGTCATGCGCACCGACCCCGCCGCCCCGACCATCCGCACCGCTCGAGCGGCCGACCTCGACGACGTGACCCGCGTGCTCGCGGAGGCCTTCGCCGAGGATCCCGTGCTGGCCGGCTTCGTCCCCGCCGGCCCTCGGCACCTCGACCGCCTGGCCCTCCTCTTCACCGCGCTCCTGCGCAGCGGCCCGCTCCCCGAGGGGACCGTCGACGTCGCGGTCGACGCCCGCGGCGGGGTCCTCGGCGCGGCCGTCTGGGAGGCGCGCGGCGGAATCGCCGCGCACCGGACCCTCCGGCAGGCGCCGACGTTCCTGCGCGCCCTCGGCGTCGCGGGCACCATCCGCGCCGCCGTCCGGCTCCGCACCCTGGACCGCGCGCGTCCGGGCCTCCCGCACTGGCGGCTCGCCGAGGTGGGCGTGGGCGCGGCGGCGCGGGGCCTCGGCGTCGGATCCGCGCTCCTCGCCCACGGCCTCGCCCGCGTCGACGGCGACGGATCCGCGGCGTACCTGGAGTCCTCGACCGCGCGGAACCGCGCGCTCTACCTCCGGAACGGCTTCGCCGAGCTGGGGCCGCTGACGGGGCTCGGCGGGTCGTGCCCGGTGGCGATGTGGCGGCCCGCGCGCGGGGACGCGCGGACGCGGGTACGCGCTCCCCGCACGCCGTAGGACCATCCGGCCACCCCGGACTCCGGGGACGCTCGTCCGTTGCGGTCGCGAACAGGGGCACCCGCCCGTGACGGCTCGCCGCCAGCCGTGCCACGCGCGGTCCCGGGTGGGGGACGATGGATCCATGACCCTCAGCGCCGACGGCACCCTGCAGGACGGCCGGGTGCTCGTCGGCCCGGTCGACGCACCGGAGCTGCACGTGATGACGTACAACATCCGGCGCCTGTTCTCCCGGTACCGGCCGGGGAGCCCCGACCGGTGGGCGAACCGGGAGCCGCTGATCGCGGAGCTCCTGCAGCGGGAGCAGCCGGCCCTCCTCGGCACGCAGGAGGCGATGCCCACGCAGGGCCGCGCCCTGTCGCACGCGCTCGGACGGCACTACCGGCGGATCGGGCACGGGCGGAACGCCGACGGCCACGGCGAGGGCTGCCCCACGTTCTACGACACCCGCCGCCTGGAGCTCACCAGCTGGCGGCAGGTCGCCCTCTCGGACACGCCCGCGGTCGCCGGATCCCGCAGCTGGGGCAACATGGTGCCCCGCATCGCCGTGGTCGCCGACTTCACCGACCGGGCCACGGGCCTGCCGCTGCGGCACGTGAACACCCACTTCGACCACCTCTCCCGGCGCTCGCGCGAGGCGAGCGCGCGGATGATGCTCGAGATCGTCGCCGAGGTGCAGGTCCCCACGATCGTCGCGGGAGACACCAACGCGGGCATCGGCACGGAGCCGCACCGGCTGCTGGTCGAGTCGGGCGCCCTGGTGGACGCGTGGCCGGCCGCGCGCGAGCGCCTCACGCCCGAGTGGGGCACGTGGTCGAACTACAAGGCGCCGAAGCGCACGACCCGCCGCATCGACTGGATGCTCGTCACGCCCGACATCGACGTGCAGCGCGTCGGCATCAACACGACGCGCGTCGACGGGAGCGCCCCCAGCGACCACGAGGCACTGCAGGCGGTGGTGCGGTGCTGACGGACCCCGCCGCGCCGACCCCGCCGGGCTCCCCGGCCGACTCCCCGCCCCCGCCCGAGGACGTCGCGGCCTTCGCCGGGCTGGCCGGGCTCACGTTCCTGCAGCCGCCGCGCGGGGTCACCGCGATCCTCGCCGACGCCGTCCGCGTGATCGGGCTGCTCACCTTCCTGTTCTCCGTGTTCGCCTGGTCGGGCGTCACCTCCGCGATGTTCGCGCTGGCGCTGCTCGGGCTCGTGGCGCCGCGCTCCCTCGGGGCGCGGCCGGGGCTCGACCTCGCCATCGGGATCACGACGCTCGTCTCCGCGGCGAGCAACCGGCTCGACCTCTACGAGCTGCTGCCGTGGTGGGACATCCCCGCGCACCTCGTGACGACGGCGGCCCTCGCCGCGCTCGTCATCCTGCTGGCCGACCGCGCGGGCGTCGTCGTCGACCGGCGGCCGCTGCCCCTCGGCATCCTCAGCCTCACGGTGGGCCTCGCGCTCTCCGCGCTGTGGGAGCTCGGCGAGTGGGCCGGGCAGGCGTGGCTCGACCCCCAGATCCTCACCGGGTACTCGGACACCATCGGCGACATGGCCGTCGGCGGGCTCGGGGCGCTCCTCATCGCGCCGCTGATGCCGATGCTGCTGGCGCGGTCGCGCTGGATCCCGGAGGCGCCCGCGCGCTGACGCGGGGGCGCCGCTCCGCCGCGCGCCCGCCTCCCTGAGGGGAGGAGGAGAAGTGCCCGGCGCGGGGTTTGGGACGAGGAGCGGTCGGGTACGTGTCGGTCATGCGCTCGCCCGGGAACGACCTCCAGGCCGTCCTGTTCGACCGGGACGGGACGCTCGTCGTCGACGTCCCGTACAACGGCGACCCGGCCCTCGTCACGCTCATGCCCGGCGCCCGCGAGGCCGTCGACGCCGTGCGCGCCGCGGGGCTCCGCATCGGGATGGTCACCAACCAGTCGGGCATCGCGCGGGGGCTCATCACCCGGGAGCAGGCCGACGCGGTCAACGCGCGCGTGCAGGAGCTGCTCGGCGCGTTCGACCTCGTGCTGCTCTGCCCGCACGGATCCGACGACGGCTGCGACTGCCGGAAGCCCGCCCCCGGCATGGTGCTCGAGGCCTGCCGGACGTGGGGCCTCGACCCCTCCGCCGTCGCGGTCGTCGGCGACATCGCCGCCGACACGGGCGCCGCCCGGGCCGCGGGCGCGCGCGGCGTGCTCGTGCCCACGCCCGTCACGCGCGAGGAGGAGGTGGCCGAGGCCGACGTCGTGGCCCCGACGATCCTCGACGCGGTGCACCTGCTCCTCCCCGACGAGGCGCCCCGCCGCGTGCTGGTCGTGCGGCTCGACAGCGTCGGCGACGTGCTCGTCTCCGGGCCGGCCGTGCGCGCGGTCGCCGCCGACCCCCGCGTCGAGGTGCACCTGCTCTGCGGGCCGCGCGGCGCGTCCGCCGGCCGGCTGCTGCCCGGCGTGCACGCCGTCCACGTCTGGGACTGCCCGTGGATCTCCTCCCCCGCGCCCGCCGCCGACGCCGCCTCCGTGGACGCGCTGCACGCGATCCTCGCGGAGGTCGAGCCCGACGAGGCCGTCATCCTCACCTCCTTCCACCAGTCGCCCCTCCCGCTCGCGCTGCTGCTGCGGCTCGCGGGCGTCCGGCGCATCACGGGCGCGAGCGTCGACCACGCCGGATCCCTGCTCGACGTGCGCCTGAAGCCCGGCGAGGACCTCGAGGAGGACCAGCCGGAGCCCGAGCGCGCCCGCGCGATCGCGGCCGCGGCCGGCCACGCGCTGCCCGCCGACGACGACGGCCGCCTCGCCGTGACGGAGGCCGCCCTGCCGGGGGACGTCGCCGCGCTCCTGCCCGACGGCCCGTTCGCGCTCGTGCACCCGGGCGCCGCCGTCGGCGCGCGCGCCTACCCGGCCGAGCAGCACCGCGACGCCGTCGCGCTCCTCGCCGCCCGCGGGATCCCCGTCGTCGTCACGGGCGGCCCCGACGAGCGGGACCTCACGGCGCTCGTGGCCGGATCCGCCGCCCTCGACCTCGGCGGCCGCACCGACCTCGCGGGCCTCGGCGCGCTCATGCGCCGCGCGGCCGTGCTCGTGAGCGGCAACACCGGTCCCGCGCACCTCGCCGCCGCGCTCGGCCTGCCCGTGGTCAGCCTGTTCTCCCCCGTCGTGCCGCCGATCCGCTGGGCTCCGTACGGCGTGCCCGTGATCCTGCTCGGCGACCAGGACGCGCCGTGCCGCCTGAGCCGCGCGCGCGACTGCCCGGTCCCCGGCCACCCCTGCCTGTCCGGCGTCTCCCCCGCCGAGGTCGCCGACGCGGTGGAGCGCCTGCTCGCCACGACCGGCGGCACGGGCGGCACCGGGTCGCGCCCGACCGCGGAGGTGCCCGCATGAGGATCCTGATGTGGCACGTCCACGGCGGATGGACCGACTCGTTCGTCCTCGGCGGGCACGAGGTCCTGCTCCCCGCCACGCCCGCCCGCGACGCGTGGGGCCTCGGCCGCGGCGGCCGCGACTGGCCCGCGAGCGCCCGCGAGGTGGATCCCGCCCTGCTGCACGAGACGGCCGTCGACCTGGTGCTCCTCCAGCGCGTCGCCGAGGTCGACGAGGCGGAGCGGCTCCTCGGCCGCCGCCTCGGTACCGACGTGGCCGCCGTGTTCCTCGAGCACAACACCCCGCGCGGCGCCCCGACCGAGACGGTGCACCCGCTCGCCGGTCGCGCCGACATCCCGGTGGTCCACGTCACGCGCTTCAACGCGCTCATGTGGGACACGGGGATAGCGCCCGCCGCGGTCGTCGAGCACGGCGTCCCGGATCCCGGCGCCCTCTACACGGGCGAGGTCGCGTCGCTCGGCGCCGTCATCAACGAGCCCGTCCGCCGCGGCCGCATCACCGGCACCGACCTGCTGCCCGCGTTCGCGGCGGCCGCGCCCGTCGAGGTGTTCGGCATGGGCACCGACCTGCTGCCGGCCGCCTTCCCCGGCGAGCGCGGACCCGGCCTCGACGGCCGGCTCGTGCCCCGCGGCGACGTGCCGACCGCCCGCATGCACCCGGAGCTCGCGCGGCTCCGCGCCTACGTGCACCCGCACCGGTGGACCTCGCTCGGGCTGTCGCTCCTCGAGGCGATGCACATGGCGATGCCCGTGCTGGTGCTCGACGCGACGGAGGCCTCGCGCGCGGTGCCGCCGGACGCGGGCGCGATCTCCGCGGACCCGGCCGACCTGGTGCGCGCCGCGCGGCTGCTGGTCGCGGATCCGGACGAGGCCGCCCGCCGCGGACGCGTCGCCCGCGAGGCCGCGCTCGCCCGCTACTCCCTCGGCCGGTTCCTGCACGACATGGACGTCGTGCTGCACGACGCGGTCGACGCCGCGGCCGGGCGGCGCGCCCGCCGCACGGCCGTCGGACCCGCCGCCGCCGGCTCCCCCGACCCGCACCACCCGCACCCGCAGCTCGACGAGAGGACGACACGATGAGGATCGCGATGATCTCCGAGCACGCCAGCCCCCTGGCCACCATCGGCGGGGTCGACGCCGGCGGCCAGAACGTGCACGTCGCGGCGCTGTCCGCGGCGCTCGCGGACGAGGGCCACACCGTCACCGTCTACACGCGCCGCGACGACCCGGCGCTGCCCGCCCGCGTCGCCTTCGCGCCCGGCGTGGAGGTCGTGCACCTCGACGCCGGACCCCCGCGCGCCGTGCCGAAGGACGACCTCCTCCCCCACATGGGCGAGCTCGCCGACGGCCTCCTCGCCGACTGGCGCACCGCCCGCCCCGACGTGGTGCACAGCCACTTCTGGATGTCCGGCGTCGCCGCCCTCGACGCGGCCGCGCGCCTCGCGTCCTCGCCCGTCGGCGCCGCCCCCGCGCCGCCCGTGCTGCACACCTTCCACGCGCTCGGATCCGTGAAGCGCCGGCACCTGGGCGCCGAGGACACGAGCCCCGCCGAGCGCGCCGCCCTGGAGCCCGGGGTCGGCCGCCGCGCCGACGCGGTCATCGCGACGTGCTCCGACGAGGCCGCCGAGCTGGTGCGCTCCGGCGTGGACGCTGCCCGCATCACCGTGATCCCGTGCGGCGTGGACATCGAGCACTTCACCCCGCGCGCGGCGGCCCCCGCCGAGCGCGACGATCCGGGCCGCCCGATGCGCGTCATGGTGATCGGCCGCCTGGTCCCGCGCAAGGGCGTCGACCTCGCGATCGAGGCCCTCGGGATCCTCGACCGCCGCGGCCGCCGGGACCTAGAGCTCGTGATCGTCGGCGGATCCGGCGACGCCGCGAGCGCCGGCGAGGACGCCGAGGCCCGCCGCCTGATGGACGCCGCCCGCGCCGCCGGGGTCGCCGACCGCGTGCGCCTGCACGGCCGCGTCTCGCAGGCGGACATGCCCGCCGTGATGCGCACCGCCGACGTGGTCGTCTGCGCGCCCTGGTACGAGCCCTTCGGCATCGTGCCGCTCGAGGCGATGGCCTCGGGCGTGCCCGTGGTCGCGTCCGCCGTCGGCGGCCTCACCGACAGCGTGGTCGACGGCGTCACGGGGATCCTCGTGCCGCCGCGCGACCCCGCCGCCATCGCCGACGCCCTCGAGGCCCTGCACGCCGATCCCGAGCGCCGCCGCCGCCTCGGCCGGGCCGGCCGCGACCGCATGGAGCACGGCTACTCGTGGGCGACCGTCGCCGCCCGCACCGCGGAGGCGTACCGCTCGGCCATGCAGGACGCCGCCGTCGACGGGCTCCCCGCCGACCCGACCGTGGTGGACGCGCACCTCGACGCGCTCGGCCCGGTGCTCGACGCCCTCCGCGCGCACGCGCCGCGCCTCACCGCGTGGGGCAGCGAGATGGCCGACCGCCTCAGCCACGGCGCCCGCCTCCTCGCGGCCGGCAACGGCGGATCCGCGGCCGAGGCCCAGCACCTCACGAGCGAGCTGGTGGGCCGCTTCGACGGCGACCGGCGCCCGTTCTCCGCGATCGCCCTGCACTCCGAGTCGTCCGCGGTCACCGCGATCGGCAACGACTACGGCTTCGACGAGGTCTTCGCCCGCCAGGTGCACGCGCACGCGCGCTCGGGCGACATCGTCGTGCTGCTCTCCACGAGCGGCCGGAGCGCCAACCTCCTGAAGGCCGCCGCCGCCGCGCGCGCCGCGGGGGCCACCACCTGGGCGATGACGGGCCCCGGCCCGAACCCGCTCGTGGAGGCCTGCGACGACCACATCGCGCTCGACGGGCCGTCGGCGAACGTGCAGGAGGCGCAGCTCGTCGCCGTGCACGCCATCTGCCGCTCCTTCGAGAGCCGCCTGACGGCGAACGACCGGGCCGCGGCGCTCGCGTCGGCGATCGCGGACGCGGCGCCCGCCTCGCCCGCCGGGTCGCGCACCGCCGCCGTCGCCGCATCCGCCGCCCCCGCCCCCGCGCCGGCCGCCGCCGCGACCGCCGCGGAGGTGTCGGCATGAGGATCGTCGTGGTCGGCGACGTGCTCCTCGACGTCGACATGCAGGGGTCCGCCCACCGCCTCAGCCCCGACGCGCCCGTGCCCGTCATCGAGGTCGAGGAGTCGCTGCCGCGTGCCGGCGGCGCGGGCCTCGTCGCCACCATGCTCGCCCGCGACGGCCACGAGGTGCGCCTCGTCACCGTGCTCTCCGACGACCGGCACGCCGAGACGCTCCGCGAGCGGCTCGCGCGCGTCGAGGTGGTCGCCGGCCCGTCCGGCGCGCCCACGCCCGTCAAGACCCGCGTCCGCGCCGACGGGCACGCGATCGCCCGCATCGACGAGGGCTGCGCGCCGCCGCCGACGCCCGTCGCCACCGACGCGATGCTCGAGGCGATCGCCACCGCCGACGCCATCGTGGTCGCCGACTACGGCCGCGGCGTCACGCGCGACCCGCGTCTCCGCGCCGCCCTCGACGCGCGCGCGGCCGTCGTGCCGCTGGTGTGGGATCCGCACCCCGCGGGCGAGCCGCCGGTCCCGAACACGGCGCTCGCCACCCCGAACCTCGCCGAGGCGCGCGCCTTCTCCGGCGTCGCCGGGCGCGACGTGTCCGCGGCGGCCGACGCCGCCCGGCTCCTCCGCGAGCGCTGGGGGGTCCGCACGGTCGCGGTCACCATGAGCGAGCGCGGCGCGCTGCTGGTGTCGGCCCCCGCGGCGCCCGGCGCCGAGCGCGGACGGCAGGGCGCGGGCATGCCCGTCGTCGTCCCCGCGCCGCTCGTCGCGACGGGCGACCCGTGCGGCGCCGGGGACCGCCTCGCCGCCACCGCCCTCGCGGCGCTTGCCGCGGGATCCGCCGTCGAGGACGCCGTGCGCGACGCGGTCGCCGCGGCCGCGGAGTACGTCGACGCCGGCGGGGTCGCGACCCTCACGGCCCCGCCCGCGGCCCGCCCCATCGGCGGCCACGCGGCGGGCGCCCTGCAGGTGATCCGGGACACGCGCGCCGCCGGCGGCACCGTCGTCGCGACCGGGGGCTGCTTCGACCTCGTCCACGCCGGCCACGCGCGCACGCTCGCCGCGGCCCGCGCGCTCGGCGACTGCCTGGTCGTGCTCCTCAACTCCGACGACTCGGTGCGCCGCCTCAAGGGCCCCGAGCGGCCGATCATGACCGAGGAGGACCGCGTCGACCTCCTCATGTCGCTCGGCGTGGTGGACGCGGTGGTGCTGTTCTCCGAGGACACCCCCGAGGAGGCGCTCCGCACCCTCAAGCCCGACCTGTGGGTGAAGGGCGGCGACTACCGCGCCGAGGACCTGCCCGAGTCGGCCGTCATCGCCGAGTGGGGCGGCCAGGCCGTGACCGTGCCGTACCACCCGGGCCGCTCGACCACGAAGCTCGCCGGCGCGCTCGCCCGCGTCGGCTGACCGACCACCCGCCCATCACCGCACCGCACCGCCCGCGCCGCTCGACCCGCGCGGGATCCGCACCACGAGAGGAACACCCATGACCGACTCCCCCCAGACCGACGCCGCACCCGCCGCTCCCCGCACCCCGCGCACGGGCCGCGTCCTCATCACCGGCGGCGCGTCCGGCCTCGGCGCGGCGGTCGCGCAGGCGGTCCTCGCGGCCGGCGGCGAGCCCATCGTCCTCGACCTCGACACCTCGAGCGTCACCGGCATGGAGGCGCACCGCGTCGACGTCTCCGACACCCGCGCCACCGAGGCGCTCGTCACCGAGATCGCCCAGGCGCACGGCGGCCTCGACGCCGTCGTCACCGCGGCCGGCATCGACCGCTGCGGCCGCCTCGTCGACGTCGCGCCGACCGAGTGGGAGAAGGTGATCGGCGTGAACCTCATGGGCACCGTCGCCGTCGTCCGCGCGGCCCTGCCGTTCCTCACCGAGTCGCACGGCCGCGTCGTCACCGTCGCGTCGTCGCTCGCCATCAAGGCCGTCTCCGACGCCACCGCCTACTGCGCCTCCAAGTTCGGCGTGCTCGGCTTCACCCGGGCCCTCGCCGCCGAGACGAAGGGCGAGGTCGGCGTGACCACGCTGATCCCCTCCGGCATGAGGACGCGCTTCTTCGACGACCGCGACCCGAAGTACAAGCCCGGCTCCGACGCGAACCTCAACGACCCGGCCGCCGTGGCCGACTCGGTCATGTTCGTCCTCGGCCAGCCCCGCGGCTGCGAGATCCGCGAGCTCGTCATCACCCACGAGCTCGAGGACAGCTGGCCCTGATCCGCCGCTGACCCGCGCCCGCTGCGCCCCGCACACGACACGAGCCCGGCCCCGCATCGCGCGGGTGCCGGGCTCGTCGCGTGCCCGCTGCGCGCCGCTAGTCCACGGAGTACAGGAAGCTCTCCAGGAACTCGGCGGCCGCGCGCCGCGTGACGGGGTTCGAGGAGGACGCGCGGCCGGTGCCCGGGCCGCCCGACTGGCAGGACCCGTCACCGGACAGGCACCAGGAGCGGATCATCGGGACGGGGAGGGAGTCGAGCGTCGACGACGCGACCCAGCCGTCGAACGCGCCGGCGGGGCGGACGAGGATCCCGTCGCGGGTCCCGTTCCCCTCCGCGTCCCACGGCTCCGCGTGCCGGTACGCGGGATCGCCGAACAGGACGACGCCCGCCATCAGGGAGCGGGCCTCCGCGGAGAGCGCGGCGCCGTCCGCGAGCACGTCGCCGACGACCTGCGCGCCCTGCCCCTGGCCGGCCAGCTGGATGGTGGTCGTCGGGCAGTCGTGGGCGAGCGACTCGATCTCCGTGCGGAGCGCGACGACGCCCGCGCGCCGGCTGGCGGCGTAGACCGGGTCGGTCGCGCTCGGGAGGCCGGTCGCCGGGTAGCGGAGCGCCTCGCGGTGGATCGGGAGGTTCGGCTCCTGCGCGAGGAGCCGCATGACGCCCGCGAGCCGCGGCCCGAAGCCCCCCGTCCCCTGCGCGTAGACGGACGGCGTCGCCCCGGTGCCGCTCCCCGCGCGCTCGCCGGAGCCGCGCACCCCGATGATCGTCGCGAAGCCGCACCGGTCGGCGGAGTCGGCCGCGGTGGCGGGGGCCGTCCCCAGCGACCCTGCGGCCAGGAGCGCCAGGCACGCGACCACCGCCGTGCGCGCCCGGTGCCGCGGTGACGAACGCGGGGGCCTCGACCCGGTGGACGGCGATCTCCGGACAGGCGACATGGTGGATCCTCCTCGGCTCGACCGCGCTCGACGGCGGCGGTCCGCCCGCGGGCGGGCAGGCAGATCGTGGGGCCCGGGGCACGCGATGGTAGGCCGCCTCCGGGACGCGACGTCGCGACTGCGCGCAGGCCCGGCCGCCGGACCCCGACCGCCGGACCCCGGCCCCGGTCCCCGTCCCGGCCCCGGCTCCGGTCCCGGTCCCTCAGCGGACTGCGGCCTCCCCCGTGCGGGGCACGTCGCCTAGCCTCGGATCAGCGGGCCTCCGCGGGGAGCAGGACACCATGCATCATCACGACCGCCGTCGCCTCCGACGCGCGAGCGCGGTCATCCTGGGCGCGGCCCTCGCCGCCGGGCTCCTCGGGATCGCCTCCCCGGCGAGCGCCGCCGGCACGGCCCCGTCCGACGGCACCGGCACCGGTACCGGGACCGGCAGCGCCGGATCGCCGCCGCCCGTCTCCGATGCCCGCCTCCGCTTCGGCGTCGCGACGCCCGGCGGCCCCACCGCGACGGCCGAGCTCGACCAGGTGGCGGCCCTGGTCGGCGAGAGCCCCAGCATCGTGCTCTCCTACGCCGACGGCACGCAGGCGCCCCCGATCGCCGCGCTCGACGCGGTCGCCGCGCGCGGGGCCGAGTCCCTCCTCACGTGGGAGCCGTGGGTGGCCGGATCCGGCGTCGACCAGCCCGCCGTCGCGAACGCGGCCATCGCGCGCGGCGACCACGACGCGTACCTCCGCGACTGGGGCACGCAGCTGGCCCGCTGGGGCGGCCCGGTCTTCCTCCGGTACGCGCACGAGATGAACGGCGACTGGTATCCGTGGGCCGAGGGCGTCAACGGCAACGCGCACGGCTCGTACGCCGCGGCCTGGCGGCACGTCCACGACGTCGTCGTCGCGCAGGGCGCCACGAACGTGCGGTGGGTGTGGACCCCGAACGTGCCCTACCCCGGATCCACCGACCTCGCGGCCCTCTACCCGGGCGACGCGTACGTCGACGTCGTCGGGCTCGACGGCTACAACTGGGGCACGGGCGTCGCCGGCCACGCGTGGACCGCGCCGGCCGACCTGCTCGCCCCGGGCCTCGCGGAGCTGCGGCGCATCGCGCCGGGGAAGCCGGTCATCATCGCCGAGACGGCGTCGTCCGAGGTCGGCGGATCCAAGGCCGCCTGGATCCGGGACCTCGTCGCGTACCTGCAGGCGCAGCCGGACGTCCACGCCGTCGTCTGGTTCGACTACGCGAAGGAGGCGGACTGGCGCATCGACAGCTCGGCCGCGTCCGCCGACGCCCTCCGCGACGCGCTGGCGCTCCGCCGCCGCTGACCCCGCGGCGCCGTCGGGCAGGCACGGTCGAGCCCGTGCCGCGAGCGCCGGGCCGTCAGCGCCGCGCCGCCTCGCGTCGCGTCCACCGGGTGCGCACGGCCGCCACCCGGCCCGCACCCAGGCCGCGCACGGCGACCACCCGACCGCCGCGCCCTAGCATCTGACCGACGGCGCCGACCCGAGGGGCGCCGCGCACGCGGAGGAGGCGGCGGTGACCCGAGCCCACCGGCGGCGCGAGACGGCGCTCGCCGTCGCCGCCGTGCTCGTCGGCCTCCTCATCCTCCCGGCACCGCCCGGGTCCGGCGTCGACGCGGGGTTCGCGCAGCTCGACCGGTACGCCGCCCTCAGCCCGTCCGCGGCCGCGCGCATGATCGCCGCCCACCCGTCGCTCGAGCTGCAGGTGATGGACGCGTCCCCGGCGCGCGTGGTGTCGTGGTGGGCGGCGAAGGACCGGAGGCGCCAGCGCGCGCTGATCCGGAGCTCGCCCGGGCTCATCGGCGACCTCGACGGCGTCGACTACGCCTCCCGCGACGCGGCCAACCGGCGGCAGCTGCGCGCCGAGCTGCGCGAGGAGCGGGCCGCGGTCGCCGCCCACCCGGACGACGCGGACGCCCGGAACCGGCTGACCGCCCTCACGGCGATCCGCGACGCGCTCCGCCCGGAGGCCCGCGCCGACGGGACCGCGGCGCCGGAGCGCACGCTCGTGTCGCTGACGCACCGGGACCCGCCGCTCGCCGCCATCGCCGTGGGCGACCTCGACACGGCCCGCCAGGTCACCTTCACCGTGCCGGGCATGGGCACGTACACCGACGACATGCAGCTCTGGACCGAGACCGCGCAGAACGTCTACGACGCGCAGGCCGCGGTCGGCGCCCCGGCGGCGCACGCCGTCGTCGCCTGGATCGGCTACCGCACGCCGCCGCCGGGCGTGGACGCGACCCTCGGCGCCTACGCGGAGCGGGGCGCGCCGCTGCTCGCGAGCGAGATCGCCGGCCTGCACGCGGCCCGGCGCGGGGGCGACCTGTCGGCGGTGAGCGTCATCGCGCACTCCTACGGATCCACGATGGCCGCCGACGCCCTCGCCGCCCGCGACCTCGACGTCCACGCATTCGTCATGCTCGGATCCGCGGGCGTGGAGGACGGCATCGAGGACGCCCGCGACCTGCACGCGCGCCACGTCTACGCGGGCGAGGCCGCCGACGACGACGAGGCGTCGTGGGGGCGGCTGTCGCGGCAGGATCCCCGCGCCCCGGGCTTCGGCGCCACGGTGATCGCCGTCGACGGGGACCCCGCGCACGGCCTCCTGCCCGTGACCGGCCACGCACCCGTGCTGCACTCGCCCTGGAACGACGACCCGGACTCGCGTGCCTGGTCGACGATCAGCGACCCGGCTGAGCGGGCCGCCGAGTTCCAGGCCCACGAGGAGACGTACGGCTACCTCGACGCCGGCACCGAGTCGCTGCGGAACGCGGCCATCGCGACCACCCCGCACGCGACCGCGGCGCTGGACCGGGCCGGCGGCTGAGCCTCAGCGCTGCCACTCCGGGCGGTGCGCGAACACGAATCGGTGGTAGTCGGCGAGCGCGAGCCCCGCGGCGGCGGCCGCCGACCACGACGCGGGCGGGGTCGAGCACCACGGCGAGGGCTCCTGACTCGCAGCCGTGACCTCGCCCACCGCATGACGCCGGACGGGGCGCCCGTGCGCGCATCCGGTCAGGCCGGGACGCGCTCCGCGAGCGACGCGCGGCGCAGCTGCTCCACGTCGGCGTGCACGTCGTCGACGCGCACGTCGGCCACGTACGACGGGTCGTGCGCGCAGCGCTCCGCGGTCCAGCCGACCTGGGTGACGTCGACGCCGCAGACGGGGCAGCGGGTGGTCCAGGCCATGTGGATCCGGTGCCGCGCGCGCCCCACGGGCGCCGCGTTCACGACGTTGCCGAACCAGAACACGCCCACCGTGCGCGCGCCGACCGCCTGCGCCAGGTGCCGGGGGCCGCTGTCGTTGCCGAGCACGACGTCCGCGTGCGTGAGGAGTCCCGCCAGCTCGCCGAGCGTCAGGGCGTCGGCGAGCGAGGTCACGCGCGACGCCTGCTCCGCCGGCAGCCCGTCCCGCGCGAGCGACACGATGCGGTCGGCTTCGGCCGCGTCCGACGCGTCGCCCACCACGACGACCTGCGCGTCGTCGGCCGCCGCGCGCCGGGCGACCTCCGCGAACGACCCGACCGGCCAGCGTCGGCGCGGGTCGGTGGCCCCCGGGTGGATCACGACCAGCCCACCCTGCGCGCCGGTCACGTGCGTCGCGGCGGCGTCCCGCTCGGCGTCGGTGACCTCGACAACGGGCTCCAGGTCGGCGACCTGCGCGCCCGCGAGGCCCGCGACCTCGAGCCCGCGCATCACCTCGTGCTGGTAGTAGACGTACGGGATCACGCGCTCGAGGCGCTCGGCGTCGTCGGTCGCGGTGCCGACCGTGTGCCGGGCGCCGAGCCGCAGCAGGAACGGGTTGGAGTTGCGGCCGCCGCCGTGCACCTGCACCGCGAGGTCGAACCGGCGCGCGCGCATGCGGGCGGCGAACTCCTCGATCTCCTCGGGGTCGGGATCCGTGCCCGGCACGTCCCGCACGCCGTGCGCCACGGGCAGCACCTCGATCGCATCCGGCGCTCCCGGCCGGCCCTCGAGGAGCGCCCGGTGCAGCGGCGTGCCGAGCAGCGTCACGTGCGCGCCCGGGTAGGCGGCCCGCAGCGCGGCGATCGCGGGCAGCGCGAAGATCAGGTCGCCGAGCCCGCCACCGCGGAGCACGGCGATGGAGCGGACGTCGGGGAAGGTCTCATCGAGCGGGGCGACGACG
The DNA here is from genome assembly GCF_059422605.1 of Clavibacter sp. GW821-FHT01D01. Lineage (NCBI taxonomy): Bacteria > Bacillati > Actinomycetota > Actinomycetes > Micrococcales > Microbacteriaceae > Clavibacter > Clavibacter sp. GW821-FHT01D01. Next base: position 579,851 of record NZ_JBWKXC010000001.1, on the reverse strand, counting down.
GGCACGGGCGGCCTCCAGGGTCAGCGGGCGGGTCCCCCTCCCCGTTCCCCCGCGCCGCCGCATCGAAACGGGCGGGGCCGCGCGCCGGCAGCGTTCGCCGCGGCGTCGGCCTGGTCAACTCGGCCCAGACGGCTCAGCCCCGCGGCGGCGCCGCGCTCTCGCGCACCACGAGCCGGGTCGGCACGATGCGGTCGTGCGACGGCTCGCCGCCCTCGAGCATCTCGAGCAGCACCTGCATCGAGCGACGGCCGATCTCGGTGAAGTCCTGGTGCACGGTCGTGAGCGGCGGCCAGAACGAGCTCGACTCCTCCGTGTCGTCGAAGCCGACGACGCTGATGTCGCCCGGCACGTCGCGGCCGAGCTCGTGCAGCGCGTGCATGATCCCGAGGGCCATCTGGTCGTTCGCGGCGACGATGCCGGTGATGTCGGTGCGCTTCCCGAGCTCCTGGCCGATGCGGTAGCCGGATCGCGTGGTCCAGTCGCCCTGCGCGGGCGGCTCGGGGTCCAGGCCCGCGTCGAGCATGGTGGCGCGCCACTCCGCCGCGCGCCGGGCGGCCGAGTACGAGGTGTGCGGGCCCGCGACGTGCACGATCGCGGTGTGCCCGAGGTCGAGCAGGTGCTGCGTGACGAGGCGCGTGCCCTGCTCCTGATCCGTGTCGACGACCACGAACGGGTCGCCCGCGTCGGAGTCGATGATGACGACAGGCAGGCCCACGGGGATGATCACGTCGGCCCGGTCGAGCATGTGCGCCTCGATGATGATGACGACCCCGTCGACCGCCTCCTCCTGCAGCCGGCTGAACGCGCCGGCCACCTCCCCCTCGGTGGGGTGCGGCACGGGCATGAGCGTGATCGTGTACCCGGCGCCGGACGCCGCGGTCACGATCGCGTCGAGCGTCTTCATGTTGCCGAGGGTGGAGAGCGTGAACATGATGATGCCGATGCTCCGGAAGCGCCCCGTCTTCAGGGCGCGCGCCGCGCTGTTCGGCCGGTAGCCGAGCTCCGCCATCGCGTCCATCACGCGCTGCCGGGTCGTGGCCTCCACGTTCTGCGCGCCGTTGGACACCCGGGAGACGGTCTGCGACGACACCCCCGCGTGCGCGGCGACGTCCGCCATGGACACGGTGCGGCCGCCGGGTGAGCGCCGGCCACTCGACTTGACGACCGACGGTGGAGATGTCATGGTTGCGAGCATCACAGATGTTTACGCAAACACCCAATCGTCCCGAACGGGATGACGGCGTGGACATCCCCCGACGAAGTGGAAGCACATGACGACGATGTCGACTCCGGCCACCCGGCCGAAGGCGCCCGACGCGGCCCGCCCGAGCGGTCCCCCGATGCGACGCGACAAGCGGCGCTGGACCGGCCTGGGCTTCGTGGCCCCGTTCCTGGTCGTGTTCCTGGTCGTCCTCATCGCGCCCGTCGGCTACTCGATCTACCTCAGCCTGTTCCAGGAGCGGATGATCGGCGGCAACTCGTTCGTCGGCATCGCCAACTACACGCAGGCCCTCGGCGACCCGAACTTCTGGGACGCGCTCGGCCGCGTCGCGCTGTTCCTCGTGGTGCAGGTGCCGATCATGCTGTTCATCGCCCTCTTCGCGGCGCTGGCGCTCGACTCGGCCCGCCTGCACTTCACGGCGTTCTTCCGCATCTCGATCTTCCTGCCCTACGCGGTCCCCGCGGTCGTCGCGGCCCTCATGTGGGGCTTCATCTACGGCAACCGCTTCGGCCTCGTCGGCAACGTCGAGCAGGCCACCGGCTGGGACCTCCCCGACCTGCTCTCGCAGAGCTGGATCCTCGCGTCGATCGGCAACATCGTCACGTGGGAGTTCGTCGGCTACAACATGCTGCTGTTCTACGCGGCCCTCCGGGTCATCTCGCCGGACCTCTACGAGGCCGCCGAGCTCGACGGCGCGGGCCCGTTCCGCATCGTCACCGGCATCAAGCTGCCCGCCATCCGCGGCGCGCTCGTCATCGGCGTGATCTTCTCCATCATCGGCAGCTTCCAGCTCTTCAACGAGCCGAACATCCTGCAGACGCTGGCGCCCAACTCGATCAGCTCGTACTTCACGCCGAACATGTACGCCTACAACCTGTCCTTCGCGGGACAGCAGTTCAACTACTCCGCCGCCATCGCGATCATCATGGGCGTCCTGACGATGGTGGTCGCCTACGTGGTGCAGCTCGTCGGCACCCGGAAGGACAGCTGACCGTGTCGACCCTCACAGGTACCCCCCTCGCCGCGCCCGACGCCGGCACGCCCACCCGCGACACCCCCGCGGACCGCACCCCCAAGCGCCGCAGGAGCGCCGGGGCGCCCCGCGAGCGCCGCAGCATCGTGCTCACGCTGGTCATGGCGCTGCTGCTCATCTACTCCGTGCTCCCCCTGTTCTGGCTCCTGGTCAACTCGACCAAGACGCAGGACGCGCTGTTCAGCTCGTTCGGCCTCTGGTTCTCGGGCGACTTCGCGCTCTTCGACAACATCCAGGGCGTCCTGACCTACGGGAACGGCGAGTTCGTCCGCTGGCTCGGCAACACCCTGGTCTACGTGGTCGTCGGAGCGGGCGGCGCGACGCTGCTCGCGACCCTCGCCGGCTACGGCCTGGCGAAGTTCGACTTCCCCGGCAAGAAGATCGTGTTCGCCGTCGTGCTCGGCGCGGTCGCGATCCCGGGCACCGCCCTCGCCGTGCCGACCTTCCTGCTCTTCAGCCAGATGGGCCTCACGAACACCCCGTGGGCGATCATCCTGCCGTCGCTCATCAGCCCCTTCGGGCTGTACCTCATCTGGACCTACGCGGTCGACTCGGTGCCCACCGAGATCCTCGAGGCCGCCCGCATGGACGGCTCGAGCGAGATCCGCACCTTCTTCACGATCAGCCTGCGGCTCCTCAGCCCCGGCCTCATCACGGTGCTGCTGTTCTCGATCGTCGCGACCTGGAACAACTACTTCCTGCCCCTGATCATGCTGAGCGACTCCACCTGGTACCCCCTCACGGTGGGTCTCAACCAGTGGAACGCGCAGTCGACCACGGTGGGCGGCGAGCCGATCTACAACCTCGTGATCACCGGCTCGTTCCTCGCGATCATCCCGATCGTCATCGCGTTCCTCTTCCTCCAGCGCTACTGGCAGTCCGGCCTCTCGGCCGGCGGCGTCAAGGCGTAGCGCCCTCCGACAGCACCTCCCGCACCACAGCACCTCCCTCCCGCACCACCACGAAGAAGTGAAAGGCACCACCATGTCCATCTCGTTCCCCCGCAGGGCGAAGCGCGTCGTCGCGCTCGGCCTCGGCATCGTCCTCGCGGGCTCCCTCGCGGCCTGCTCCTCCGGATCCAGCGGCGGCGCCAGCGCCGACAGCGCCACGGCCGACGAGCTCGCAGCGGCGCTCGACACGAAGTCGACCATCACGGTCTGGGCCTGGGCCCCCGCGGTCGAGCCCATCGCCGAGGCCTTCGAGAAGAAGCACCCGAACATCACGGTCGACGTGCAGAACGTCGGCACCGGCGCCGACCAGTACACGAAGCTCCAGAACGCCATCAAGGCGGGCAAGGGCGCGCCCGACGTGGCGCAGGTCGAGTACTTCGCGATCCCGCAGTTCGCGCTCGGCGAGTCGCTCGCGGACCTCTCGGGCTACGGCTACACCGACCTCGAGGACCAGTTCACGGCCTCCACCTGGAACGCCGTCACCGAGGGCGACGCCCTCTACGCGCTGCCGCAGGACTCGGGCCCCATGGCGATGTTCTACCGCCAGGACGTCTTCGACAAGTACGGCATCTCCGTCCCCACCACGTGGGACGAGTACGTGGCCGCCGCGGAGACCATGCACGCCGCCGACCCGAACCAGTACATCACCAGCGACTCCGGCGACGCCGGCTTCACCACGAGCATGATCTGGCAGGCCGGCGGCCAGCCCTACAAGGTCGACGGCGACAAGGTCACCATCGACATGCAGGACGAGGGCGCCAAGAAGTACACCGCCATGTGGAACCAGCTCGTCGAGAACGGCTCGCTGGCCCAGACCCCCGGCTGGACCGACGAGTGGTTCCGCGGCCTCGGCGACGGCTCCATCGCCACGCTGATCACCGGCGCCTGGATGCCCGGCAACCTCATCGCCCAGGCGGCCGAGGGCTCCGGCCAGTGGCGCGTCGCCCCCATGCCGCAGTACACCGCGGGCGACACCGCGACTGCGGAGAGCGGCGGATCCTCCATCGCCGTCATGCAGCAGTCCGAGAACAAGCTCGTCGCGGCGGAGTTCGCGAAGTTCACGACCGCCGAGGAGGAGGGTCGTCAGATCTCCTTCGACGCCGGCGGGTTCCCGTCGACCACGGCCGACCTGGACAGCCCCGAGTTCCTCGCGGACGCCCCCGAGTACTTCGGCGGCCAGAAGATCAACGAGGTGCTCAGCGAGGCCTCGAAGAACGTCGTCCCGGACTGGCAGTACCTGCCCTTCCAGGTCTACACGAACAGCATCTTCAGCGACTCGGCCTCGGCCGCGTACTCCAACGGCACCTCGCTCGACCCCGTCCTCGAGGCGTGGGGCAAGGCCGCTGCCGAGTACGGCGAGCAGCAGGGCTTCACCGTCGAGGTGAAGTAGCCGGCACGACCTGAACGACGAGGGGAGGTGCGACGCGAGTCGCGCCTCCCCTCTCCCATGCCCCGCCCTCACGCAAGGACACGACCATGCCCGGCCTCCCCGCCACCAGCACCCGCTTCCGCATCGGCGCCGACGACTTCGAGCTCGACGGCAGCCCGCACCGCGTCATCGCGGGCGCCCTCCACTACTTCCGCGTGCACCCCGACCAGTGGGCCGACCGGATCCGCAAGGCCCGCCTCATGGGCCTCGACACCATCGAGACGTACGTCGCCTGGAACGCCCACTCCCCCGAGCGCGGCGCCTTCGACACGAGCGCCGGCCTCGACCTCGGCCGCTTCCTCGACCTCGTCCACGCCGAGGGCATGCACGCGATCGTGCGCCCCGGCCCGTACATCTGCGCCGAGTGGGACGGCGGCGGCCTGCCCGGCTGGCTGTTCGAGGACCCCGCCGTGGGCGTCCGCCGCAGCGAGCCGCTGTACCTCGCCGCGGTCGACGAGTTCCTCCGCCGCGTGTACGAGATCGTCGCGCCGCGCCAGATCGACATGGGCGGGCCCGTGATCCTCGTGCAGATCGAGAACGAGTACGGCGCGTACGGCGACGACGCCGAGTACCTGCGCCACCTCGTCGACCTCACGCGCGACTCCGGCATCATCGTGCCGCTCACCACGGTCGACCAGCCGACCGACGGGATGCTCTCCCGCGGCAGCCTCGACGAGCTGCACCGCACCGGGTCCTTCGGCTCGCGCGCGACCGAGCGCCTCGCCACCCTCCGCCGCCACCAGCCGACCGGGCCGCTCATGTGCAGCGAGTTCTGGGACGGCTGGTTCGACCACTGGGGCGAGCACCACCACACGACCTCCGCGGCCGACGCCGCCGCGGAGCTCGACGCGCTGCTCGCCGCGGGCGCGTCCGTGAACATCTACATGTTCCACGGCGGCACGAACTTCGGCTTCACCAACGGCGCCAACCACAAGGGCACGTACCAGTCGCACGTCACCTCGTACGACTACGACGCCCCGCTGGACGAGACCGGATCGCCGACGGAGAAGTACCTCGCGTTCCGCGACGTGATAGCCCGCTACCGGACCGTGCCCGACGAGCTCCCGGAGCGCCGCGGCGACGCGCCCGCGTTCACGGTGGCGTTCGACGCCGCCGTCCCGCTCGCCGACCTGGTGGGCGAGGCGGCGGACGGGGCGGGCAGCGCGGCCGACGCGAGCGCGGCGACCGCGTGGCGCGCGACCGACGAGGTGCCGGCCATGGACGCGCTCGGCGTCTTCCGCGGCTTCGCGCTGCACCGGGTGGCGCTGCCCGCGTCCGACCGCACGCGCGTGCTGTCGTTCGCGGAGGTGCGCGACCGGGCGGTCGTCTCCGTGGACGGGGTGCGCGTCGGCGTGATCCAGCGCGACCAGCACGAGACCGCCATCGCCGTGCCGCCGGGCCGCGTGCTCGAGGTCCTGGTGGAGGACCAGGGACGCGTCAACTACGGCGTGTGCATCGGCGAGGCGAAGGGCCTCATCGGGCCGGCGACGCTCGACGGCGCCGCGCTCACCGGGTGGGAGAGCCTGCCGCTCGACCTCGGCGCGATGGCCGCCTCGGTGACCTCGGCCGCCGCACTCGCGGGCGAGCCCGACGCACCGGTGCGCTTCCTCGACGGCCCGGTGCTCGCGCACGCGTCCTTCGAGGTGGACGCGCCCGCCGACCTGTTCCTCGACACGCGCTCGTGGGGCAAGGGCGTCGCGTTCGTGAACGGGTTCGCGCTCGGCCGCTACTGGACCCGCGGGCCCCAGCACACGCTCTACGTGCCGGGCGCGCAGCTGCGGGCCGGCCGCAACGACCTCGTCGTGTTCGAGACGGGCGCGGCGGCGGATCCGGTCGTGGCGTTCCTCGCGCAGCCGGAGCTCGGGCACCGGGAGCCGTAGGCCGGCGTCCCCGCCCCGTGTGAGCGGGCGGGGAAGTGGGTACGGGCCGGGTGGGCGCGCGAGCGCCGCCCGCCCGTGCGCACGCCGTGCGGGCCGCCGACCCGCACGAGGAGAACGATGACCACGGACACCGCACTCGACCTGGATGCCCTGATCGACCCCGAGGACACCGAGGCCGGACCCGGGACCCTGACGATCACGGATCCGCGCGACGGCTCGCTCGTGGGCTCCATCGACGCGTCGAGCCCCGCGGAGGTGGACGCCGCGGTGCGCCGGTCGGTGGCCGCGTCGGCCCCGTGGGCCGCGATGCCGCCCGCCCAGCGCGGGCAGGCCGTCCGCCGGGCCGCCCACGCGCTGGCCGAGCACGCCGAGGAGCTCGCGGAGCTCAACGTGCGCGAGACCGGCAAGCCGCACGGCGACGCCCTCGGCGGCGTCGGCGCGGGCGTCGACACCCTGCTGCAGTACTCCGAGCTCGGGCCCGTCCACCGCGGGAAGGCCCTCCTCGGCACGCTCCCCGCCGTCGACTACTCCGTGCCGCGGCCCCGCGGAGTCACGGTCGCGCTCACGCCGTGGAACGACCCGGTGGCGGTCGCCGCGGGCATCATCGGCGCGGCGCTCGTGATGGGCAACACCGTGGTCCACAAGCCCAGCGAGCGCTGCCCGCACCTCGGCGAGCTGCTCGGGAAGGTGCTCGCGGACGCCCTGCCCGAGGGCGTGCTCGTCTCCGTGGTCGGCGGCGGCGACGTCGGCGACCGGCTCGTGGCGCACGCGGACACGCGCGTCGTCGGGCACGTCGGGTCCACCGCCGCCGGCGAGGCCATCGCGCGCCGCGCGGCGGGCACCCCCACCCACGTCATCCGCGAGAACGGCGGCAACGACCCCCTCCTCGTGGACGCGGGCGTCGACCCCGCCTGGGCCGCCGCGCAGGCCGCCCTCGGCTCCTTCGCCAACGCCGGCCAGATCTGCACCTCGGTGGAGCGGATCTACGTGCACCGCGCCATCGCCGAGCGCTTCACCGCCGCGCTCGTCGCGGAGGCCGAGCGCTGGAACTCCTCGGGCGACCTCGGGCCGCTGGTCGACGAGCGCATGCGCGACGCCGTCCACGAGCAGGTCGCCCAGGCGCTCACGGAGGGCGCCCGCGCGCTCGTCGGCGGGCACGTGCCCGACGGACCCGGATCCCGCTACCCCGCGACCGTGCTGGTCGACTGCACCGACGACATGACCGTCATGACGCACGAGACCTTCGGCCCCGTCGCGGCCGTCCGCGTCGTCGAGGACTTCGACGAGGCGCTCGCCCGGGCGTCCGACGACCGGTACGGCCTCGCCGCGAGCGTCCTCACCGCGTCGATGGAGCACGCGCAGCGCGCCGCGGCCGAGCTGCCGGTCGGCACGATCAAGGTCAACGGCGTCTTCGGCGGCGCACCCGGCGGGGCCGCGCAGCCCCGCGGCCGCAGCGGATCCGGCTTCGGCTACGGCCCCGAGCTCCTCGACGAGATGAGCACCACCACGGTCGTGCACCTCGGGCTGCCCGTGCTCGACGCCGGCGACGCGCCGGCCGTCACCACCCCGGCCGAGGACGCGACCGGCTCCGTCAGCACCGACGCGGGCGACGCCCGATGACCAGCGAGCTGCGCGGCATCATCGGCCTCCTCGCCGAGCGGCGCCCCACCGTCACCGTCATCGGCGACGTCATCCTCGACGAGTGGTGGCGCGGCCACAGCGACCGCATGACCCGCGAGGCGCCCGCGCCCGTCGTGGACGTGACCGAGCGGATCCAGTCGCTCGGCGGCGCCGCGAACACGGCCGTGAACCTCGCGAGCCTCGGCGGCACCGTGCGGATGGTCGGCCTCGTCGGCCAGGACGCCGCGGGCGACCGGGTGCGCGACCTGCTCGCGGCCGCGGGCGTCGACGTCACGGGCCTCGTGCACTCGCCGCGCCTGCGGACCACCACGAAGACGCGCATCGTGGGCGACGACCAGGTCATCGTGCGGGTCGACGACGTGCACCGCGGATCCGTGCACCGCGACGACGCCCGCGCCCTCGCGCGCGCCGCCCTCGAGGCCTCCGCGGGGGCCGACGCCGAGATCGTGTCCGACTACGGCACCGGCACCCTGCACGGCGTGGTGCTCGAGTCGCTCGCCGCCCGCGAGCGCCGCCCCGCCCTCACGGTGGTCGACGCCCACGACCCCGCCGTCTGGGCGCCGCTGCGCCCCGACCTCATCACCCCCAACGCGGGCGAGGCCGGCCGGCTCGTCGACCGGCCGCTCGCGCGCGACGAGGACCGGGCCGCCGTGGTCGCGGGGCTCGGCGACGCGATCCTCGCGGCGTCCTCCTCCGCCACCGCGGTCGTGACCCTCGACCGCGACGGCACCGTGGTGCTCGGCGCGGGCGAGCCGTACCGGACGCGCGCGCACCCGGTGCCCGAGAAGCAGGCGTCGGGCGCCGGCGACACGTTCGTCGCCGCCCTGACCCTCGCCCGCGCCGTGGGCCTGACGCTCGCCGTGAGCGCCGACTTCGCGCAAGCCGCGGCCGACGTGGTCGTGCGCCTCCCCGGCACCTCCGTCTGCTCGGCCGCGGCCCTCGCCGACCACCTCGGCGAGACCCGGTCCCGCACGGTGTCCCAGGCGGAGCTCGTCGACCTGGTGGCCGCCGAGCGCGCCGCCGGCCGGCGCATCGTCTTCACCAACGGCTGCTTCGACGTGCTCCACCGCGGGCACACCACGTACCTCCGGCAGGCGGCCCGCCTCGGCGACGTGCTCGTGGTGGCGCTCAACAGCGACGACTCGGTGCGGCGGCTGAAGGGATCCGACCGGCCGGTGAACACCGCCGAGGACCGCGCCGGCGTGCTCGCCGAGCTGTCGTGCGTCGACGTGATCACCGTGTTCGACACGGACACGCCCATCCCGCTGCTGGAGGCGGTGCAGCCCGACGTCTACGCGAAGGGCGGCGACTACACGCCCGAGATGCTCGACGAGACCGACGTGGTGCGCGCGTACGGGGGCGAGGTGTCGATCCTCGGCTACGTGCCGTCGCAGTCGACGAGCTCGATGGTGGACCGGATCCGCGCCTCGGCGCCGACCGCCGGGTTCGTGCGCCCGGCGGGGACGGCGACCTCCGCGCCGGTCGCCGGCGACGACCGGGCGGCCGCGAGCGGTGCGGCGACCTCGAGCGGCGCGCCCGCCGCCGATCCCGCATCCGATGCCGGAGCGGAGCCCGCGCCGGGAGCATCCCGGTGAGCGGCAGGCGCAGCCGGCGCTGGTCCGGCGAGTGGGGCGCCGACCGCGCGCCCGACGCGCCGCGCATCGACGTGCTCGTGCCGAGCGCGGGCCGCACCGCCGAGCTGGCCGTGACGCTCTCGGGCCTCGCCGGGCAGGACGATCCGCCGTTCCGCGTGATCGTGAGCGACCAGTCCGACGGCTTCGACGCCGACGCGGAGCCGAGCGTGCAGGGCATGGCGCGGGTGCTGCGCGCGCAGGGCCGCGAGGTGGAGATCGTCTCGCACCTGCCGCGCCGCGGGATCGCCGAGCACCGGGCGTCGCTGCTCGCGCGCGCGACCGCCGACTCCGTGCTCTTCCTCGACGACGACGTGTGGCTGGAGCCCGGCATGCTGCGCCGGATGCACGACGCGCTCGAGTCGCTCGACATCGGCTTCGTGGGCGCCGCGGTGCAGGGCCTCAGCTACCTCGACGACCGTCGGGCGCACGAGGCCGCCGCCTTCGCGCCGTGGGGCGACGCGGTCGAGCCCGAGCGGATCCGCCGCGGAGAGCCCGGGTTCGACCGCTGGCCGCTCCACAACGCCGCGAACCTCGCCCACGTCGCCGCCGACCTCGGCCTCGAGACCGACACCTGGCTCGCCTACCGGATCGCGTGGGTGGGCGGCTGCGTGCTCTACCGGCGCCGGGCGCTCGTGGAGACCGGCGGGTTCGACTTCTGGGACCGCCTGCCCGAGCGGCACTCCGGCGAGGACGTCGCCGCGCAGTGGCGGGTGATGGAGCGCTTCGGCGGCGCCGGCATCGTGCCGAGCGGCGCGGTCCACCTCGAGGCGCCGACCACCATCCCCGTGCGGGAGGTCGACGCCTTCGACGTGCTCTTCGCCGAGGAGTCGCCGGATCCCCAGGAAGCGCCCCTAGGCGACGGCCCCGCCGAGGAGTCGACTCGGAACGTGGGCGACGCGGACGACCGCGCCGACCGCTCCTGATCACCGACGAGAGGACATCCCATGGCCATCAACCCCATCGAGCTCCAGAAGCACCTCAGCGGCCTCGACTACCCGGCGTCGAAGGACGACATCGTGAAGAAGGCGGAGGACTCGGGCGCCGACTCCGACACGCTCGACGCGCTCAAGTCGATCGAGGACACGGAGTACGACGCCCCCACGGCGATCAACTCCGCGGTCTCCGACGCGAGCTGATCCGCTCGCACCGCCCGCGTCGCGGCCCCCGTCCTCCGCGTGAGGACGGGGGCCGCGGTCCGTGCTGGCCGATGCGGCAGCGTGGTCATCCGCGAGGGGGCCCGTCGTCAGCCGGCCGCAGCACTCCGTCGGTCGCGGGAGCGCCCGTCGTGCGGCAGCTCGCCCTCGATCGCGGCCAGTGCGTCCGCCAGGCAGCCGAACCAGTCGCAGAGCCCCGGCACCGGCTGCATGCGCATGAGCTCCACCCGCTCGCCCTGCACCTGGAGGTAGCCGAGCAGCCTCTGCGCGTCGTCCTCGTGCAGGCGCGCGTCGCACACCCGCCATTCCGTCTCGGTGAGCGCGATGACCTCGAGGCGCTCGTCGGCCTGCTGCATGGTGCCGCTCTTCCCGGGCGTCTCCGCCATCCCCTCGACGGTAGGAGGGGAACGGGGCGGCGCCGACGGGGTTGACAGCTCCCGGGGACGGATGCGGGGCGGAAGCGGCCGGGAGGGGAGGCCCGGGGTCAGGGGCGGCGGGGCGGCCGGGAAGGCGCACGTCCGGACGGGGCGCGGACGCGGGCGGGACGGGCACCGCCCGGACGCGGCACCGCCCGGCCCTCCAGGGGAGGTCCGGGCGGTGCGGTCTCGATGTGCGGGACTACTGGCCGAGCTTCTGGTCGGCGACGTCGCCGGCCTTCTCCGCGGCGCCGTCGGCCTTGCCGCCGGTCGCGGTGCTGGCGGCGTCCTGGCCCTTGTCGATGGCCCCGTCCGTCGCCTGCTCGCCCTTGTCGCTGTCGATGAGCCCCTTGGCCTTGTCAGCGAGATCTGCCATGTCGTCCTCCTCCTCGTCTGCGGAAGCGCCCCGGTCGGGGCGCACCTCCACCCTGCTCCGATCCGGCGCGAGCGGCATCCCCCGTCGCGGATGCGAGGCTGGATCCATGGACCCGATCGACCCCCGCCGCCTCGCCGGCGTGCTCGCCGACCCCGAGCTGCGGTCCGCCTACGCGCGCATCGTGCTCGGATCCGACCTCGACGACGCCGTGGCGCACCTCTCGCCGGCCCGCGCGAGGAAGGCGCGCGCCTCGCTCGTGGGATCCGGGCTCGTCGCCGTGGGCGCCGACGGCCGGGCATCCGCGCCCGACGCGGTCTTCCGCGCGATCCTCGCCCAGCAGCCCGCGGCCCCGCCCGCGCAGGGCGTCGAGCGCTTCCTCCGCGACGGCCGCATCGCGGCGTGGCCGGCCGGCCCCGCCGACCTCGACGCGCTGCTCCGCCACGTCGTGGAGGGGGTCCTGCGCCCGGACGAGGTGGTGGACGAGCGGACCCTCACCGGGCGCCTCGTGCGTGTGACCGACGACCACGCGCTGCTGCGCCGCCACCTCGTGGACGCCGGGCTCGTGCTGCGCACCCGCTCGGGCTCCGAGTACGCGCGCGCCGTCGACGCCGACGGCACAGGCACCGGCACAGGCACCGGCACCGGCACCGCCGCAGCGGGGGCGGACTAGCGGGTCAGCCCGCCGCACCGCCCGCGTACCGCACGCACACCGCCGACACGTCGTCGCCCATGGCGCCGCGGCCCGTGGCGGCCGCCGCGGCGTCCGCGATGCGGCCCACGGTCTCGGCCGCGTCCGTCGCGGAGCGCACCAGGTCGACGAGCGGCCCCACCGAGTCGAGCGACCCGTCGAAGAGGTCGAGGGCGCCGTCGGTGAAGGTGATCAGGCGGTCGCCGGGGGCGAGGCTCCCGCTGCCCGTCGCCCACTCCGCGTCGGGCACGACGCCGAGCGGCAGGCCGAGGGCGGGCACGGTCTCGTGCGTCCCGTCCGCGCGCAGCACCACCGTGAGCCCGTGGCCGCCGTCCGCGTAGGAGAAGGCGCCGGTGGATCCGTCGATGCGGCAGTGCAGGAACGTCGCGAACGTCTCGGTGACGTCGAGGTCCCCCTGCAGCTGCCCCTGGACGGCGAGCACGGTCGCCTCCGCGTCGGGCCCGCGGTGCGCCTGGAACGCCGAGCGCACGGCGGAGGCGAGGATCGCGGCGCCCGCGCCCTTGCCCATGACGTCGGCGATGGTGACGTGCAGCCCGTCGGCGTCCTCGCCCCAGGAGTAGAAGTCGCCGCCCACGCCGCGGGCGGGCAGGCTGACGCCCGCGAGGTCGTAGTCCGGCCAGAGCGGGCGGTCGACGGGGAGCAGGCGCCGCTGGACCTCGCCGGCCAGCTCGTCGTCCTGGCTGTCGCGGAGCTCGCGCTCCACCCACGCGCCCATCTCGTCGAGGAGCCGCTCCTCGGCCGGTGCGAGCTCGCGGGGGACGGTGTCGACGAGGCACAGCGTGCCGACCGTCTGCCCGCCGGAGCGCAGCGGACGCCCGGCGTAGAAGCGGATGTGACGGGGCCCGGTGACGGTCGTGCGGTAGGAGAACCGCGGGTCGGCGGTCGCATCCGGCACCACCATGATCTCGGACGCCCGGATGGTCACGTCGCAGAACGACTGCGTACGGTCGGACACGAGCGAGACGCCCGCCGGTTGCGGCGACTTGGTGAACTGCTCCCGCTCGCCGAGCAGGTTGATCTCGGCCACGGGCACGTGGAACAGCTCGCGCGCGATGCGGGTGACGCGGTCGAAGCGCTCCTCCGCGGTGGATCCCACGAGCCGCAGGTCGCTCACAGCCCGCAGCCGGGCCTGCTCGGCGGTGGCCGCCTCGACGGTCGAGCGGCCGGCCGGATCGGATCCGCCTGCCCGCGCGACGGGTTCCTGCATGGCCATGTCGTACCCCCTGTGCATCGGCGGGCGCCGGCCGCGCGGACGGGTGACCCGCCTCGCGCACGATCCCCCCTGGATCGCCGCGCCCGGTGCCGAGTGTACGGGCGCGCCCTGCACGCGACCCGGGGCCGGGGCAGCCGTCACACCTCGACGGTCGCGGGTCAGCCCTTCTCAGCACCTTCCGTCGTGTTCATGATCCGGCGCTGGAACACGAAGAACAGCACAGCCACGGGGATCGACATGAGCACGGCCGCCGCGAGCTGCAGCGGGTACTGGTTGCCGGCCCCGAGCTGACCCGAGACGAGCGAGGCGACGCCCGTCGTCAGCGTGTTGAGGTCCGGGCTCTGCCGTGAGACGACGAAGTGCGAGAACTCGTTCCACGACCCCTGGAAGGAGAGGATCAGCAGGGTGATGACGGCGGGCCGGGCCATCGGCAGCACGATGGAGCGGAACGTGCGGAAGATGCCGGCCCCGTCGATCCGCGCCGCCTCCTCGATCGAGGCGGGGATCGAGTCGAAGAACTGCTTCATGATGAAGATGCCGGCGGCGTCCGCGAGCAGCGGGATGATCATGCCCGCGTAGCTGTCGTAGAGCCCCAGCTGCTTGAGGATGAGGAAGCGCGGGATCAGGAGCACCACCGCGGGCACGCTCATCACGCCGATGAACCCGGCGAACAGCAGGTTCCGGCCGCGGAACCGCAGGCGCGACAGGGCGTACCCGGCGAGCGAGTCGAAGAACACTCGGCCGAAGGTGACGCACAGCGTGACGAGGGTGGAGTTCAGCGCCCACAGCGGCAGCGGGACGTCGGTGAAGAGGCGCTCGTAGGCGGCGAACGACCACGTGGCGGGGATGAGCGAGAGCGGGTCGCCCGTCGCGTCCGCGTCGGTCTTCATCGACGAGGCGATGGAGATGAGGAACGGGTAGACGTACACGAGCGCGAGGCCGACGAGCAGCAGGTAGCCGCCCGCGACCGACAGGCGCGCCCGCGGCGTCAGCACGCGCCGTCGCTGCGGCGGCGTGCCCTCCGGCTGGACCTCCGCCATGGTGGCCGGGGTGGTGCCCACGGCGGTCTGCTGGATCGCGCTCATCGCGCCTCCCCCGTCCTCGCGGCGCGCCGCGTCCGGCGCGGACGCTCGCCGCGGTCCGCGAGCAGCGCCCGCTGCATGAGGGTGAGCGCCACGATGATGAAGAAGAGGATGAACGCGATCGCCGCGCCCTGCCCCCACTGCAGGTCGGTGAACGACGTCGAGTAGGCGAGGTACGCCGGGGTGAGCAGCGACTTGCCGGGAGCGCCGCCGCCGGTGAGGTAGATCTGGTCGAACACCTGCCAGGTGCCGATGAGCCCCAGCGTGAGGACCGTGAAGAGGGTGGGCTTCAGCATCGGCAGCGTCACGGAGAAGAACTTCCGGAAGACGCCGGCGCCGTCCATCATCGCGGCCTCCTCGATCTCGCCGCCGATGCTCTGCAGCGCCGCGAGGAACAGGAGCATGAAGGTGCCGGAGGTGGTGAAGACCGCCATGGCGATCAGCACGCACATCGCCACGGACGGGCCCGACAGCCAGTCCCACCAGGTGAGGCCGAGCGGCGCGGCGCCCGTGAGCGCGGCGGGCGCCTGGTCGACGCCCGCGAGCCCGAGGAGGGCGTGGAGCACGCCGGTGGAGTCGGCCATCCAGGTCGGCCCGGAGGCGCCGAACCAGCCGAGCACCGCGTTGACGACGCCCGACGCGGAGAACAGGAACAGGAAGATCACGGTGATGGCGATGGAGGAGGTCACCGACGGGAAGTAGAACGCGGTGCGGAAGAAGCCGCGGCCGCGGAGCACCCTCCGGTTGACCTGCACCGCGAGGAACAGGGCGAGCGCGGTCTGCAGCGGCACGACGAGGAGCACGTAGTAGACGTTGTTCCGGATCGCCGTGCCGAAGTCCTTCTGCGCGAGGCCCGGGTCGGTGAGCACCGCCTGGTAGTTGTCGGCGCCGACGAAGCGCGCGGTGTCGCCGAGCGGCGAGCCGAGGCCGTTCCAGTCGCTCATGCTCACCCAGAGCGCGAGGCCGATGGGGAGCACGAGGAACACGCCGACGATGACGATGGCCGGGAGGGTGAACAGCCAGGCGTAGCGGGTCTCCCGGCCCCGGATCCCGGGACCGCGCGTGCGGCCCCGGGGTGCACGGCCGCCGGACGCGGCGCCGCGGGCGGCGGGACGGTCCGCCACGACCTGACTGCTCATCGCCGGCTCCTAGCCCTGCTTGGCGTTCGCGGTGTCGAGCGCCGCCTGCAGGTTGGTCTGGAAGGCCTGGAGGATCTCCTCCGGGTCGCCCGTCGCGATGCCCTCGAGCTCGGAGTTGAAGTCCGTGATGACCGTGGCGGCGCCCGCGAAGGCGACCGGGTTCACCGCGTAGTCCACGCCCGCGACGAACGCCTGGTTCTCCGGGTACTTCGCGGCGTACGCCTCGGCGCCCGACTCGGTGGAGGGGATCACGCCGAACGCGTCGGCGAAGGCCATCTGCTGGTCGTCGGTGGTGAGGGCGGCCACGAGCGACTCGGCGGACTCGGTGGTGTCGCTCCCGGCCGGGATGCCCCAGCAGTTGCTGAAGGAGAAGGTCGACCTGCCGCCGGGGCCCGCGGGGAGCTCCGCGACGCGGTACGCCACGTCGGGGTAGTCGGCTGAGAGCGCGCCGTCGATCCAGGGCCCCTCGATGACCATCGCGGCCCGGCCCTCGCCGAACGCCTCGCCGGCCCAGCCGGAGTCGAGGGCGGACGGGAACTGCAGCACGCCCGCGCCCAGGAGGTCCTTGACCTCCTGGAGGCCCGCGACGTTCTCCGGGCTGTCGGCCGTGACGGTCCTCCCGTCGTCGGACACGAGCTGCCCGCCGGCCTGGTTCATGAACAGGCCCATGCGCGCGTACTCCGGCCCGAAGGAGAGGCCCGTGACGCCGTCGGTCGTCAGCTTCTCCGCGACGGTCCGCAGGCTCGCCCAGTCGGTGGGGATGTCGGCGTCGGTGAGGCCGGCGGCCGCCCACAGGTCGGTGTTGATCACGAGGCCGAGCGTGGAGAAGTCCTTCGGCTCGCAGTAGAACCGCCCGTCGTAGGTGAAGGCGTCTCGGAGCGCCGGGTAGAAGGCGTCCGCGTCGCCCGCGTCCTCGGCGTACGGCTCGAGGTAGCGGTTGCTGGCGTAGGTCTGGAACTGGTCCCAGCTCATGTAGAAGAGGTCCGGCGGGTTCCCGCCGGAGAAGCCCTGGCCGAGCTGCTGCGTGAGGTCGCTGGCGATGACGGTGTCGACCGTGGTGCCGTTCTCCTGTGCCCAGGCGTCGTTGGCGGCCTTCACCGCGGCGCCCTCGGCGTCGCTCGACGAGGCGATGAGGACCGTCAGGCCGGCAGCCTCGCCGGATCCGGATCCGGAGCCGCTCGAGCACGCCGACATGCCGACGACGAGCCCGGTGGCGAGGATCGCGGCACTCCATCGTGCCGTCCGTGTGGTGTTCATTGCTGGCCTTCCATGGGGGATGCGCGCCGCGGGGGCGGCGGGGTGGGGGGTGCGCCGCGGACGCGGCGAGGGGATCAGGGAGCGGGGGCGCCGGCCGGGTCGGCCGGGGGCGAGGCGGCGGGGGCAGGGGCGTGGTCGAGGTGCAGGGGCGAGCGCACGACGAGGCGGGGCGTGATGAGGCGGTGGGCCTCCCCCGCGGCGAGGCCGCCGCGGGGGACGACGTCGGATCCGGTGCTGCCGAGGAGCAGGTCGAGCGCTCCCGCCGCGACGGCGGCCATGTCCTGCTCCACGCTGGAGATGCCGAGGGCCGCGGCGACCGGGGTGTTGTCGAACCCGATGACGGCCACGTCCGACCGGTCGAGGGCCGTGGCGGCCATGGAGGCGCCGAGGGCCGCGGAGTCCGAGACGCAGACGACCGCCTGGATGCCCGGCTGGGCGAGGAGCAGGTCGCGCGCGGCGGCGCGGGCGAGGTGCACGTCGTTCGGGGTCTCCACGTCGAGGAGGTCGAGCTCGTCGGCGCTGAGGCCGGAGCGCGCGGTCATGGCGTCCCACCAGCCGGTGCGGCGGTCGTCGCCCGTGCCCGCGTCGCTCGGCCAGCCGAGGAAGGCGATGCGCGTGAGGCCCCGGTCGAGCAGGTGGTCGGCGGCCTGGCGGACGCCCGCGGCGCCGTCGACGTCGACCCACAGGTGCTCCGGGCTGTTGACGTCGTCGACGCCCCACGGCCGGCCGAACGCGATGAACGGGAGGCCGTTCTCGGTGAGCCAGCGGCTGCGGGTATCGCCGGCGAAGGTGGCGGTGAGCACGATCGCGTCCACGTCGGCGCCGTCGCGCAGGCGGGCGAGCTCGGCGATCTCCTCCTCCGGTCCGGACGCCGTGTAGAGCAGCACGCGCAGCCCGCGGGTGGCGGCGAGCTCGGTGACCGCATGCAGGAACCGGTCGAGGAGGGTGCCGGAGATCCCGTCGAGCACCGGCTCCAGCCGCACGCCGATGGTGGCGGACTTGCGGGTGCGGAGGCGCCGGGCGGAGGCGTCCGGGCGGTAGCCGAGCTCCCGGATCGCGGCGGCGACCCGCTCGCGGGTGGCGGGGCGGACGATGTCCGGCGAGTTGATGACGTTGGACACGGTCTGGCGCGAGACGCCGGCGCGCTCGGCGACGTCGGACACGGTGGGCAGACCGGCCATGCGCTCCTCCTCGGTCGTGGCTGCGGGCCGGGCGGGTGCGCTCGACGGTGGGCAGCGGATCCGACGCCCGGACCCGACGCGACGCGGACGCCGGCGGATCTTTTTTTGGAACGATCAAATCGTGGGTGCTACGTTACATCGCGAGCCGGTCCTGTCAACCATCCCGACGCCGGACGGCCTCCCGCACCGCCTGCCCGCCCTCCTCGCGGGGGCAGCCGTCCCGACCCGACGAGGAGTCGACCGTGAACGACCGCCCTGCCGCATCCGATCCGCTCGCGGCCGTCCGCCGCGACGAGACCCTGCAGCCGCTGCTGCACGCCGAGACCGTGCTGCTGCGCGCACCCGTGCAGGCGTGGTCGGCACCGGACGGGGACATGGGCGGCGCGCCCGTCCACGGCCTCTACCTGGGCGACGCGCGGATCCTCTCCCACGTCGCCCTGACGGTCGGAGGGCAGCGCGGCGAGCCGATCGCGCACGGCCGCCGCTCCGCCTCCGCGGGCGAGCACGTCGCGCTCCTCCGCCACCTCGACGACGCCGACGCCGACCCGCGGGTGCGGCTCGTGCGGCGCCGGGAGGTCGACGGCACGTCCCTGCGGGAGACGGTGACGCTCGAGTCGGCCCGGACGTCGGCCGTGACCACGATCGTCGAGGTCCGGCTGCGCGCCGACGCGTCGGTGATGCACGTGATCAAGGCGGGTCTCGTCGACGACGTCGAGCCGCGTCCCGCCATCACCGACGACGGCGTGGCGTGGGAGACCGACGGCACCGACGCCCGCCTGCTCGCCCCGGGGGCCGAGGTCGCGGTGGACGGTCGCGCCGTCGCGCTCCGCTGGTCCGTCGTGATCCCGGCGCGCGGCCGCGTCGCGGTGTCCTGGTCGGTGACGGCGGCGAGCCGCACGGCCGTCGTCGGGCCGGCGACGTCGGAGCCCGAATGGGCCGGCGTCCGCGTCGAGAGCGGCGACTCGCGCCTCGGGCGCTGGGTCGCGACCGCGCTCGACGACCTCTCGGGGCTCCGCATGGTGACCACCGCGCGCCCCGACGAGCCGTTCCTCGCGGCCGGTGCGCCCTGGTTCTTCACGCTCTTCGGGCGGGACTCCCTGTGGGCGGCGCGCATGATGCTGCCGCTCGGCACGGGGATCGCCGCCTCCACGCTGCGGGTGCTGGCGGGCCTGCAGGGCGCGCACGAGGACGCGGCGACCGCCGAGCAGCCGGGGAAGATCATGCACGAGCTCCGGCCGGGCGTGCTCACCATCCCCGGGGAGGACGTCTCCCTGCCGCCGCTCTACTACGGCACGGTCGACGCGACGCCGCTCTGGATCACGCTGCTGCACGACGCGTGGCGCGCCGGCATGCCCGAGGACGAGGTGGAGGCGCTGCTCCCCCACCTCGAGGCGGCGCTCGGCTGGCTCCGCGACCACGCCGACCAGGACGGCGACGGGTTCCTCGAGTACCGCGACGAGAGCGGGCACGGCCTCGCGAACCAGGGCTGGAAGGACTCCGGCGACAGCATCCAGTGGCAGGACGGCACGCTCGCGGAGGGCCCCATCGCGCTCTGCGAGGTGCAGGCGTACGCGCACGAGGCGGCGGTCGGAGCCGCCGCGCTGCTGGAGCGCTTCGGCCGGCCGGCCGACGAGTGGCGGGCGTACGCGTCCGCCATGCGGGAGCGGTTCGCGCGGGCGTTCTGGATCGACGACGGCGAGGGCGGCTACCCGGCCATCGCGCTCGACGCGGCCAAGCGGCCGGTGGACACGCTCACCAGCAACATCGGGCACCTGCTCGGCACCGGGATCCTGTCGCCCGAGCACGCGGCGCGGGTCGCCGAGCTGCTCGTCTCGCCGCGCCTCGACTCCGGCTTCGGCCTGCGCACCCTCGCGACCGACGCGGCCGGGTACTGGCCGCTGTCGTACCACGGCGGATCCGTCTGGACGCACGACACCGCCATCGCGATCACCGGCCTCGCCCGGGAGGGCTTCGCGGGCGAGGCGGCCACGCTCGCCCGCGGGCTCCTCGCGGCCGCCGAGGACTTCGACCACCGCGTGCCGGAGCTGCACTCGGGCGACGCCGCCGCGGACGTGCCGACGGCCGTGCCCTACCCCGCCGCGTGCCGGCCTCAGGCGTGGTCGGCCGCGTCGGCGATCGCCGTGCTCGGGGTCGCGACGGGCGGCGGGCCCGCGGGGGCCGCGCCGAATGCCGCGGTGGCGGGTGCGGTCGCGGTGCACGGCCGGGCCTGACGCGGTCGGGGACCCGGACCTCGATCCGGGCACATGCCGGGGCGGCCGTCACACCTCGCGGCGGAGCACCACCACGGTCACGTCGTCCGGGTTGGACTGGCCGGCCGCCAGCATGGTGATCCGGCGCACGAGGTCGTCCGCCGAGGTCGACGCGCGCGCGAGCTCCGCGACCCGGTCGACCGCGCGGAGCGTGCCGTCGTAGAGGTCGAGCACGCCGTCGCTGAAGGTCACGATGAGGTCGCCCGGGCCCATCGCGATCTCGTGCGTGGTCCAGCCGGCCGCGCCCGGCACGCCGACGGGCAGGTCGGTCGACTCGAGGCGCTCGTGCGTGCCGTCGGCGCGCACGAGGGCGGAGAGCCCGTGGCCCGCGTCCGCGTAGAGGACGGTGTCGTCGGCGGCCCGCACCCGCGCGTGGAAGACCGTCGCGAACGACGCGGCCTCGCTGAGCTCCGCGGTGAAGCAGTCGGCGGTGCGCTCGATGGCGGCGACCGGGTCCGGCACGTTCTTCGCGCTCCGGACGACGGCGCGTGCGGTGGCCGCGATGATCCCGGCGCCGACGCCCTTCCCCATCACGTCGCCGAGGGTGAAGGCGAGCCCCTCGGGAACCGGGTACCAGTCGAAGAAGTCGCCGCCCACGGCCTTCGACGGCAGGCACGCGCCCGCGACCTGGTAGCCGGGCAGCGGCACGACGGTCTTCGGGAGGAGCGCCTGCTGCACGACGGAGGCCCGGGTCAGCTCGTCCTCGCTCACGCGCTCGCGTGCGCGGGACGCCTCGAGGCTCGACCGGGTGCGCCGGGACAGCTCGTTGACGACGAGCGCGGCCACCCCGAAGGCCAGGGCGCTGAACAGCCCGCGCCACAGCTCGTTGGCGTTCTGCCCGTCGAGGCCGAGGAGGAGCGGCAGGCCGAGGGTCACGTAGACGCCGACGAAGGCCACCAGCACGTTCCAGCGCCCGGGGTCGAGGCTGAACCAGACGACGGGGAGGATCACGAGGGAGGTGAAGACGGAGGTGTTCTCGCCGGTCGCGATGCGCAGCATGCCGACCGCGAGGAAGTCCAGCAGGGGCACCACGACGGTGAGGCGCCCGAGGGACGGGCGCACGGACACGGCGACGGCGACGGCCGTGGCGACCCCGAGGATCCCGCAGGCGATCAGGAGCGAGCGCGGCGCCGTGACGGCGAGGGACGGCACGGTGAGGCTCGCGATCACGGCGAGCACGAAGAGCACCAGCAGGGGCAGCTGCTTCAGCAGGGGCGTCGGCCCGGCCGGCCCGGCCGTGCCGGTACGCGCGGCGGACTCCGGGACCCAGGTGGCACGCGCGAGCCACGGCGGCAGGGCGGGCAGGGCGATCGCGGCGAGCCGGCCGGGCACCTCGGGCCGGAGCGGGCGGGGCAGGCGGGGCAGGCGGAAGCGCCCGGGATGCCGGGCGTGCGTGCTCATCAGGACGCCTCGGGCTCGCTCCGGGTCCTGCGCACGCTCCACACGTTCTCCTCGCCGACCCGCTCGTAGGTCAGCTCGTCGCAGAGCAGCTGCACCATCGCGAGGCCGCGGCCGGACTCCGCGTCCACCCCTGGCATCTCCCGCGGGGCGAGGCGGAAGTCGCCCGGCTCGGATCCGTCGCGCAGCCGCGCGCTCATGGTGCCGCCGTCGACGGTGACGCTCACGACGCACGTGACGCCCTGGCCGCCGCCGGCGTGCTCGATGACGTTGGAGGCGAGCTCCACGAGCGCCGTCTCGAAGGCCATCCGGTCGAGCTCGCCCACGTCGGGGCGGTCGTCCCAGAGGCCGGCGACGAGCTCGTGGACCGCGTCCACGTCGTCCGGCGGGGACTGCAGGGTGAGCGTCCGGGTGGTCTCAGTCACGGTAGGCCGCCGCGACGGTCGGCGTGGAGACGAGCACGCGGTCGAGGTTGGAGAGCTGCAGCACCATCCGCACCTGCGGGCCGGGTGCCGCGATGCGGAGGTCGCCGCCGGCGTCCCGCGCGGCGCGGAGGCCGGCGATCAGGGCGCCGAGGCCGGAGGAGTCGATGAACTCCACCGCCGCGAGGTCCACGACGATGCGCGGCGGGGCGGGCTCCAGCGCGTCGTGGATCGCCTGCCGGAGGTCGGGGGCCGCGGCCATGTTCAGCAGGCCCGTGGCCGTGACGACGGTGACGTCGTCCTCGCGTCGTGCGGTGGCGGTCGTGAGCGCCATGGGTCCCCCTCGGGTGGTCCGCCGGCGTCGTCATCCCCCGATGCGGCCGTCGGACGGTGCCGGTCCCGTGCGGTCCCCCGCGCGGATCCCGAGCGTCCGTCGCGCTCATCATCTCATCCAACGCACGAGGAAATACGATGGGCTCGAGGGTCCTCGCCTGTCCGCGCGACGCATCCGGCTGGAGACGGGACCGTCGCCGGGTCAGGATGCGACCGACCCCGCACGAGCACGGCCGCACCGGCCGCACGAGGAGACACCGTGTCGACCGCACCCGAGCACGTCCCGACCGGGCGGCGCATCACGCGCGAGGGGATCGAGACCTCCGTGGCCCTGGCCTGGAACGCGGAGGGCGCGCTCCGCGGGCTGCCGCCGCTCGCCTGGCGGCTGGGCGGCCCGTGGGAGGGCGTGCACTTCTCCGGCGACGCCGACGCGTACGCGCCCGAGGTGCGGCGCGAGGTCGTCGAGGCGTGGATCGCGGGGCTCGGCCTCGCCGACGCCATCGACCTCACCGACGGCCCGCTCGCGCGCCGCGGCGACGACATGGTCTGGACGGGCGCGCTCGACGACGTCGTGTTCGAGCTGCACTACCCGGCGAGCGCCGCGGATCCCACGGGCGCCGACGACTAGCCGCGGGCGTCCCGCGGGGCGTCCGGCGAGCCGTCCGAGACGGCGTCCGGCGCGGTCTCCCGCCACCCGCCGTCGTGGTCGCGCTCCAGCTGGATGAGCTGCCCGTTCGCCCACACCAGCGAGCGCGTGAGCGCCGGCGAGCGCCCGAGGGCCGTGAGGTAGAGGACGCGCAGCAGGTAGCCGTGGGCGACCACGAGCGTGGTGCGCGGATCCGCCGCCACGTCGTCGAGCACGGCCCGCGCGCGCACGGCCGCGGACGCCCACGTCTCGCCCCCGGGAGCCGCCGGCTCGCCGTCCTCGCCCGTGAGCCAGGCCGCGAATGCCGCGCCGTGCACGGGCCCGCGGAGCTCGTCGCGCGTGATGCCCTCGAAGCCGCCGAAGTCGAGCTCCACCAGCTCGGCCCGCGCCTCGGGGACGACGCCCGGCGCCACGCCCTGCTCCTGGAGGATGCGCGCCGTGCTGCGGGCGCGGACGAGCGTGCTGGTGAGGATCCGCTCCACGCCCTCCCCGCGCAGCCGGGCCGCGAGGGGCGCCAGCTGGTCCGCCGCGTCGTCGCCGACGTCGACGTCGGTGCGTGAGTTGTAGCGGTACTCCCGGTTCCACGGCGTCTGCGCGTGGCGGGTGAGGAGCAGGCGCGCGGGCGCGGGTGTGGGCATGCGTCCATCCAACCGGAGCGGCGGGAGCGCCGACGCCCGGGGCTGCCGGCGGATCTTGCCCGCTCCTGAGCGCCTCCGCCGCCGCCGCCCGGCCGCGTGCCGCGACCCCGGACTAGCGTCGAAGGGGTCCGCGGGCGACCGCCCGGACGCCGGACGCACCGGGAGCACGGAGCCACGATCGCCACTCGAGACCGCCGCCGGACCGGCCACGGGAGCCCCGCGATCCGCGCCGCCTTCGCCGCCGCGGGGGCCGCGTACCTCGTGAGCTGCGGCATCGGGACCGCCGCGGCCGCGCGCATCCTCCCGCCGCGGCCCGAGCTCCGCCTCCACCACCGGGCCTACGTGCTCACGTGCGCGCTCACCGCCGTCGCGCTCGCCGCGCCGCTCTGGGCGGGCCCGGCCGCCCGGCCCGCCGCGCGCCGCTGCGCCGTCGCGCTCGCGCCCGCCCTGCTCACCCTCGCCGCGCTCCCCCGCGCGGGCACCCGCACCCGGCGCCATCCCGCCCTCGCCCTGACCGCCGCTCCCTGGTTCGCCGCGAGCACCCTCACCGCCTGGAGTTGACCCATGGAGTTCCTCGACGTCCTGCGCGCCCGGAAGACCACCAACGGCGCCTTCCTGCCCGACCCCGTGAGCGAGGAGCACCAGCGGCTCCTGATGGAGGTCGCCGGCCGCGCGCCCTCGCAGCTCAACAGCCAGCCATGGCGGTTCGTGCTCATCGAGGAGCGGGACACCATCGAGCGCATCGCCGACATCAGCGGCGCGAGCATGACGGAGACGATGTCGAACGGCACCTTCTTCGAGCGCTACAAGCACTACTTCCGCTTCTCGCAGGAGGAGATGGACCGCCGCCGCGACGGCATGCTCTTCGACCGGCTGCCCGCGCCGCTGCGCCCCTTCACGCGGCAGGCGTTCACCCGCCGGGGCCAGCTGCTGATGAACTCGCTCCAGGTCCCGCGCACCCTCGGCCGCGAGAACCGGCGCCTCGTCGCCGGCAGCCCGCTGCTCCTCGGCGTGATGCTCGACCGCGCCGAGGAGCGCCCCGAGTCCCTCGCGTCGTTCTACTCCGTGTTCTCGATGGGCGCGGCCATGGAGAACGTGTGGCTGACCACGGGCGAGATCGGGATGGGGATCCAGTTCGTGTCGTTCCCGATGGAGATCCGGGAGCAGTGGTCGCGCGTCGAGGAGCTGCTCCGCGTGCCGCCGGAGCTGCAGCTCATGGCCGTGTACCGGCTCGGCTACCTGCCGCCGGAGGCCCGCCGCCCCGCGATCGACTGGTCGAGCCGCGAGCGCAAGCTGCCGTCGCAGTACGTGTTCCGCGGCACCTGCGACACCCCGCAGCAGGGCTGGGACGAGCCCGCCGCGGGGTGACCGGCGGTCCGTCGCGACCCGTCCACCGCCCTAGGGTCGGAGCATGAGCAGCGGCGCCTGGGTGCGCATCCCGTCCCCGACCGCGCGGCACCGGTGGCTGATCGCCGTGGCATCGCTCGCCATCTCCGGGGTCGTCCTCTGGACGCCCATCGGCACCGTCACGCGGCACCTGGACCGCGCCTTCGGCCCGTCGCCGGTCATCTCCTTCGGGGTGCCCGTCCTGCTGCCCCTGATCGTCGGGGGGATCGCCTACCTGATCTCGGCCGAGCGCACGCAGCCCCTCGAGGTCGACGCCGCTCGGAGCCGGCTGCGCGTCGGCCGGCGGGAGTGGGGGTTCTCCGAGGTGACGGGTGCCCGCATCGAGCTGGCCGGAGGAGACGGCGACGACACGCTCGTCCTGCGCCTGACGACGACCGGAGGCGAGAGCTGCGGCCTCCTCGTGTCGACGCGCACGGGCGAGCGCATCGACGACCCGCAGCGCGACGCCCTCCTCGCCCTCGTCGCCGGATCCCGCATCGCGCCGCCCCGCTCGAAGGACGACCCGCACGGCCGGTTCGCGCACGTCGAGTTCCCCGGCCACCTGACGCGCGAGGACACCGCGGCGCTCATCGACGGCAGCGGCACCGCGGAGGCTTCGGCGGCCGCCGGGCAGCGGGGGCTCGGCACGGGAGCCCGGAACGTCCGCCCTACGGGCACGGCCGCCCGCGATCACGTCTCCGTCCGGGGGCAGTACGTCCTCGCCGGGCTCGCCACCGCGATGGGCCTGGGCGCGTCCGTCATCGCCGTGCAGGATCCGACCGCGCTCTTCGGGCGGGTGGGCGTCCCGGTGCTCGGGGTCGCGCTCGTCATGCTCCCCTGCGGCATCGTCACGTTCCTCGTGACCCGTCGCGACGCCCGCCGTGCTGCCCACCAGCGCGCGGCCTCCGCAGCCGCGGCGGTCGCGGGAGCCGAGGACGACGCGCCCACCCGCCCTGCGGACGGGAGCTGACGCGTGGCCGACGACGGGTGGGTGCGGATCCCGCCGCCCACGTACCGGCAGCGGCTCGTCATCGGCACGATCTGGATCTTCGTGGCCTCCTACGTCGGCTGGCGCCCGTCCGCCTGGCTCGGCGCGCGGCTCGAGGAGCGCATCGGCGGCGGCTGGCTCACGGTCGCCTCGGTCACGGTGCTCGGCGTCCTCGCCCTCTGCGCGCTCGTCCTCCTGTTCATCACCCGCGTGACGCCCGGCCTCGACGTCGACGCGGGCCGCGGCGTCCTCCGTCTCCGCGGGCAGGAGCGTCCCTTCGCCGACCTCGTCGGCGCGCGCGTCGAGCAGCCGCAGGAGCCGCCGGAGTCGCGGTACGACCGCCCGCGCAAGCGTCCGCGCCGGGATCCCCTCGTGCTCCGCCTCGACCTCGCGGACGGCGGCCGCTTCCGCATCGTGCTCGCGATCGGGCCGACCACGACGATCACGCCGGAGCGCGCCGCGGCCCTGATCCAGGCGGTGCGCGGATCCCGGATCACGGCGCCCACCGCCTCCTACGACCCCGACGGCCGCTTCACGCACCTGAACTTCCCCGGCAGCCTCGACGTCGACGGCGCCGTCCGCCTCCTCGAGGACCCGCAGAGGGCCCGCACCCTGCCGCGCTGACGGCCCGCGGGTCCGTCACCCCGGCGAGCGCCCGCCGCCACCGCCGCCCCCTGCCCCTTGCCCCGCGCCGCCCCGGACGCGTACGGTCGTCGGGTACCCCGTCGCGACCCGACGCCTCCGGTGCGGCCGACACACCGGCCGGTCGGTCCGGTCGCGGACACGGGGGCCCGCCGCATGGAAGTCCGGACGTTGCGCCTCATCCCCGGTACTGCGCCGCACGCGCAGCAGCTGCTCACGCACTGACGACCCCTGCGCCCGCCCGCCGTCGCGGGCCGCGCCGTCCGCCTCCGCGGACCGGTGGTCGTCGTGCACCCGCATCGACCACCGGGGAGGGCCCATGCCCACCGCACCATCCATCACGCTCGACCGCTGCTCGTTCTCCTGGCCCGACGGCGACGTCGTGCTCGACTCCGCCACCGCCGCGTTCGGCCGCGGCACGACCGGGCTCGTCGGCCGCAACGGCGCCGGGAAGTCCACGCTCGTCCGGCTCGTCGTCGGCGACCTCGTGCCCGCGTCCGGATCCGTCGCCACCAGCGGCCCGGTCGACCACCTGCCGCAGCGCCTCCGCACGGGGCCCGACGACACCGTCGCCGACCTGCTGGGGGTGCGCGCCCGCATCCGGGCGCTCCACGCGATCCTCGACGGCGATCCCGACCCCGCCCACTTCGCGGCGCTCGGCGACGAGTGGGACGTCGAGGCGCGCGCGGCCTCCGCGCTCCGGGACGTCGGCCTGGCCGAGGACGACCTCGACCGGCCGGTCGCGACGCTCTCCGGCGGCCAGGCCGTGCTCGTCGCCATCAGCGGGGTGCGCCTGCGCGGGCGTCCCGTCGCGATCCTCGACGAGCCGACCAACAGCCTCGACGGCCGGGCGTGCGGCATCCTCCTCGACCTGGTCGACGGCTGGCGCGGCGCGCTCGTGGTCGTCAGCCACGACCGGGAGCTCCTGGAGCACGTGGACGAGGTCGCCGAGCTCCGCGACGGCCGGATCACCGTGACCGGCGGCACCTACCGGGCGCACGAGGAGCGCGTGGCCGGCGAGCGGGCCGTGGCCGAGCGGCGGATCCGGGCGGCCGAGCAGGCGCACCGCGCCGAGCGGCGCCAGCGGATCGAGGCGGAGACCTCCATCGCCCGCCGCGCGAAGGCGGGGGCGCGAGCCGGCGAGTCGATGCCGCGCATCGTCGCGAACCAGCGGCGGCAGCACGCGGAGGCGACCGCCGGCCGCTTGCGGCGCGCCCACGCGGACGCGGAGCGCCAGGCCGCGGATGCGGTCGCGGATGCCGCGGTGCATCTGCGGCAGGACGCACCCCTGCGGCTCGACCTGCCGGATCCGGCGCTCCCCGCCTCGCGGCGCCTCGCCGAGATCACGGTCCGCGGGCGCACGCGCGTGGTGCAGGGTCCGGAGCGCATCGCCGTCACGGGGGCGAACGGCGTCGGGAAGTCGACCCTGCTGGCACTGCTCGTCGGCTCGCCCGACGCGCGCCCGCACCCGCTGCCCGGCACGGGCGCCCGTGCCCTCACGGACCGGGTCGGCTACCTGCCGCAGGGTCGCGACGGCCTCGACGACGCCCTCAGCGTGCTCGCGAACGTGCGACGGGACGCGCCCGACGTGCCGCCGCGGGAGCTCCGGAACCGCCTGGCGCGCTTCCAGCTCCGGGGCGCCGCCGTCGACCGGGCCGCGGCGACGCTGTCCGGCGGGGAGCGGTTCCGCGTGGCCCTCGCGGGACTGCTGCTGGCGGATCCGCCGCCGCAGCTCCTCGTGCTCGACGAGCCGACCAACGACCTCGACATGGCGGGCGCCGACCGCCTCGTCGAGGCGCTGCGGGCCTACCGGGGCGCGCTGGTGATCGTCAGCCACGACTCCGCGCTGCTCGACCGGATCGACCTCGACGACCGGATCGACCTCGCGTGATCGGGGGCGGGGGCGGCAGCGGCAGCGGGGGCGGCAGGCGCGCCCTCAGACCCGCCGCGAGAAGGCCGCGAGCCCCTGCTCCTCGTGCGGCGCGAACCCGAGCGCCCGGTAGAAGGGGTGCGAGCGGTCGCCGTCCTCGGTGCCGCCGGCGTCGGTGGTGAGCACGAGGAGGACGCCCGCGGCCGCCCGGTCGCGCACGTGCTCCACGAGCGCGCGGCCGATGCCGCCGCGCTGGGATCCGGGGTGCACGAGGAGGTCCTGGAGGTAGCAGATCGACACCCCGTCGCCCACCGTGCGCACGAGCCCGACGAGGCGTCCGCCGTCGTCGCGCGCGGTGGCGACGAGGTCGGATCCGGCGAGCGCCCGCGCGAGCCGCTCCGGGTCCCGGGTGTACGCGCTCCACCCGACGGCGCCGTAGAGGTCGAGCAGCTCGTCGCGCGCGGGGGCCTCCTCGGCGATGCGGACCATCCCGCCATCATGCCCGGGCCTACGCCGGGCCGGCGCCGGGGCGGGCGTCGGCCTACGGTGATCCCATGCGCCCGCGCCTGCCTCCCGTCCCCGACGAGTCGCTCGATGCCTTCGACGGCGGCGTGGGCGTCCTGTCGCGCGACGGCGTGCGGGCGGGCCACGTCGCGACCGTGCGTTGGCAGTACCACGGGCTGCTCGGGCAGCAGCTGCACTGGTGGATCTGGTACCTCGTCGTCTGGGAGGACGGCACCCGCGAGCGGTCGCAGGAGGACTACGCGCCGTACCTCGCCGTGCAGGAGATGCGCGCGGGCTACCTCGACGTCGACGTCGCCCGCGACCCGACGCGGGCGGGGCGCTACGACTTCGCGTGGCTCCCGCCCGCGGAGGCCGCGGCGACCCGGGAGCGCCTGGGCATCCAGGACAGCGACTTCTGACGCCGGCGCGGGGATCGTCCCGCCCGGTCGTCGAGGAGGAGCGGAGGTAGGGTCGGCAGTAGGAGCGGTGCCGCTCCGATCCCCAGTCGACGAGGACCACCATGACGACGACGAGCCGCCCTCCGCGCAGCAGCACCGCCGACCGGCCGCCGCGTCCCCGCCGCTCCCGCATGGCCCGTCGCGAGGCCATCGCCGGCTACCTCTTCATCAGCCCGTGGATCGTCGGCTTCCTCGTCTTCACGCTCGGCGCGATGGTCTACAGCCTCGTGGTCTCGTTCAGCGACTACAACCTCGCCACCGACGTGGCGACGCCCGTCGGCACCGAGAACTACGAGCGGCTCTTCACGGATCCGCGGGTGGCCCTCTCCCTCGGCAACACGCTCTTCTACGCGATCCTCGCGGTGCCGTTCGAGGTCTGCCTCGCGCTCCTGCTCGCGATCCTCCTGGCCCGCCTCGGCCGCGGCGCCGGCCTGTTCCGCACGCTCTACTACCTGCCCAAGATGACCCCCACGGTCGCGACCGCGAGCGTCTTCCTGCTGCTCCTCAACGGCAACACGGGCGCCGTGAACGAGGGCCTCGAGGCCATCGGCATCGACGGCCCGCAGTGGCTCATCGACCCCGACTGGGTGAAGCCGTCCATCGTGCTCATGACGCTCTGGGGCGTCAGCGGCACCATGGTGATCTTCCTCGCCGCCCTCAAGGACGTGCCGCGCGAGCTCTACGAGGTCTCCTCGCTCGACGGCGCCGGTCCCGTGCGGCAGTTCTTCTCCATCACCGTGCCGATGATCTCCGGTGCGATCTTCTTCAACGTCGTCGTGCTCACCATCGCGGCCCTGCAGGTGTTCGACCAGGCGTACCTGCTGTTCTGGCGCGACCAGACGAACGCCTCCCCCGACTCGTCGCTCTTCTACGGCGTGTACCTGTTCCAGCAGGCGTTCCGCTCGTTCGACTTCGGGTTCGCCGCCGCGATGGCGTGGCTGCTGTTCGTGATCGTCCTCGTCATCACGCTCGTGCAGGTGAAGCTGAGCAACCGGTTCGTCTACTACGAGGGGGACCGCTGATGGCCGTCACCGACCGCACGCCGGCCCAGCCCGCGTCCGCCGAGCCCGCGCCGCCCGCGGCCGCCACGGGGGATCCGCGCCTCGCCGCCGCCCTCACCCCGATGCCGTCCCGGGACGTCCGGCCGACCCGCCGCGACCCCGACCGGGGACGCCGCGTGCGCTCCCGGATCTCCCGTGCGCTCATCGCCGTGGTGCTCGTGGGGTTCGCGCTGCTGTTCCTGTACCCGTTCGTCTGGCTGCTCGCCGCGAGCCTCAAGCCGCGCGGCGAGGTGTTCGACAACGCGCTCTGGCCGCGCACCTTCACGCCGCAGAACTACGTCGAGGTGTGGGAGCAGCTGCCGCTGCTCGGCTGGATGGGGAACAGCCTCGCGATCGCCCTCATCGCCGCCGCTCTGGTGTCGTTGTCGAGCGCGCTCGTCGCGTTCGGGTTCGCGTACTTCCGCTTCCCGGGGCGGAAGCTGCTCTTCGGCCTGGTGCTCGCGACGATGATGCTGCCCGGCGCGGTGACGATGGTGCCGCAGTTCCTCATCTGGAAGAACCTCGGGCTCATCGGCACCTGGATCCCGCTGTTCGGCATGAACCTGTTCGGCTCGGCCTTCTACATCTTCCTGCAGCGCCAGTTCTTCCTCGGGCTGCCGAAGGAGCTGTTCGAGGCGGCCCGGCTCGACGGGGCGAGCTACTTCGGGATGTTCCGGAGGATCGCGCTGCCGCTGTCGATCCCGTCGTTCGTCATCATCTTCATCTTCGAGTTCCAGGCGAGCTGGAACAACCTGCAGGCGTCGCTCATCTACCTCAACGCCGGCAGCGTGGAGGGCTTCACCGTGCCGCTCGGCCTCTCGTACGCGATGACGGCGTTCAGCCCGACGAACGGCGGGCAGGGCGACTACCAGCTGGTCATGGTCGCGGCGCTGCTCGTGACGCTGCCGATGCTGCTGCTGTTCGCGTTCGGGCAGCGGTACTTCGTGGAGGGCATCGCGACGCAGGGCCGCAAGGGCTGACGCCCGGCCGTGCCGCCCCCCGTCGCGGCGCGGGTCAGTGGCCGGTGTCGACGAGCTTCAGGCCGATCACGCAGCCGACGAGGCCGAGCAGCAGCAGGATCTTGACGACGCTGGCGGGCTCGGCACCGGTGACGATCGCGTACGTCACGGTCAGCGACGCGCCGATGCCCACCCACACGGCGTAGGCGGTGCCCGTGCTGATCTCCCGCATGGCGTAGGCGAGGCCCACCATGCTCAGCACGACGGTCACGGCGAACACGATCGTCGGCCCGAGCTTCGTGAGGCCGGCGGACTTCCCGAGGGCGGTGGCCCAGACGGCCTCCAGGACCCCGGACACGATGAGGACGATCCACGACATGGCTGTTCCCTACGGCCAGTCTTGTCGCGTTCCGGGTACTGATCCGTCGTCCGGGAGCGCGGTCGGGCGCCCGGTCACAGCGTAGCCGGGCGCCCTGATCACGCCATGTGCACGTCGGCGCCGGGTCAGCGCGCCGCCTGCTCGTAGGCCCGCATGGCCGCGGTCTGCGCGTCGCCGAGCGCCTGCTCGGGCGTCTTGTCGCCGAGGAGGGTCGAGGCGACGGCGTTCTGCAGCTCGCTCTGGATCTGCTGGCCGGCCGGCGACCCGCCGATGGAGCGCCCCTCCGCCACCACGTCGTAGAACGTGCCGATGGCCTGGTCGATCCCATCGTCGCCGCTCGGCACCACGTGGGCCTCGCGGATCGCCTGGTCGGCGGCCGGGGACCCGGTGAACAGGCCCGTGTTGATGCCGCCGTTCTCCGTCACGGTCGCGGCGCGCACGTCGCCCGCGGCCTCCCAGCCCTCCTGGCTGGTCAGGTCGAGCATCCACGCGCACGCGGCGTCCTTGTTCGCGGCGCCCGCGGGGATCACGAACGCGGATCCGCCGGCGACCGAGAACGGCTCGCCGTCCTGGTCGCGGAACGGCACCGCGGAGATGTCGATGTCGTCGCGGTACGGCGCGATCACGTTGAGGTACCACTGCGCCGCCACCTGCGACCCGACCTGGTCGGCCACGAACTGGTTGCCGTCGCCGAAGGTGTCGAAGGCGTCGGTGAAGCTCTTGCCCTTCGCGTAGCCGCCCTGCGCGTCGGACAGCTCCTTCAGGAACTCCAGGCCCGGCAGGTTGGACGGGTCGTCGAGGGTGGGCTGGCCGTCGTCGCCGACGAGCTGGCCGCCGAAGCCGAGCATCCAGAGCGCGGCCTGGCTGGTGGGCACGGCGTCGAGGCCGAGCACCGCGGGGTCGCCGCCGGACTCCTGGTAGACCTTCCCGACGGCGTCGAGCAGCTGGTCGGGCTTCGAGGTGTCGAACTGGTCGGCCGTGACGCCGGCCGCGGAGAGCACGCGCTCGTTGAGGATGATCGCCGGCGGCTGGAAGAACTGCGGCACCGCCCAGATCGCGTCGTCGTACCGGATGTCGTTCGTGACGGACTCGTAGAAGCGCTCCTCCGGGTCGACGTCGTTCACGGCGTAGCACTCGTCGAGCGGGAGGATCAGGTCCTGCGCCGCGTAGGTCGCCACGAACTGGCGGTCCATCTGCACGACGTCCGGGGTCTGG
The DNA here is from genome assembly GCF_059422605.1 of Clavibacter sp. GW821-FHT01D01. Lineage (NCBI taxonomy): Bacteria > Bacillati > Actinomycetota > Actinomycetes > Micrococcales > Microbacteriaceae > Clavibacter > Clavibacter sp. GW821-FHT01D01. Next base: position 546,387 of record NZ_JBWKXC010000001.1, on the reverse strand, counting down.
CCGCTCGCGACGCGCGTGGTGAACTTCTGCGCGTCGAAGGCGGTGGCGTCGAGGTCGATGGTGACGCCGTCGAGCGCCTCCGCCGCGTGCGCCATGCGGGCCTCGCCCACGTCGTCGGCGCCGTCGAACGCCCAGGCCCTCAGCGTGCCCGTCGCCTCCGTGGTGAAGGAGGCGTCGGCGGCTCCCGAGCCGCCGGATCCGCAGCCTGCCAGCAGCGTGGCCGTGGCCGCCGCCGCGATGACCGCGAGCGTCCGGTGTGTCCTGGTCATGTGGTTCCCTCCGAGAGCACGGCGGGCGTCATCGCCCCCGGTCTCGAACGTACGCCGCTTCTCCTCCGGCGATCCGGGCGGCGGGTCCGCGGCTCAGCTGGCCGAGCTGTACCACTTCGAGACCAGGTGGTCGGCCTCCACTCGGCGGATGGTGCCGGAGTGCGAGCGGAGCACGATGCTCGAGGTGCGGATCATGCCGCGGTGGCGGGTGACGCCCGCGACGAGCGCGCCGTCGGTGACGCCCGTGGCGACGAAGTACGCGTTGTCGCCCGTGACGAGGTCGTCCTGGTCGAGGATGCGCTCGAGGTCGTGGCCCGCGTCGACGGCGCGCTGCCGCTCCGCGTCGTCCTTCGGCGCGAGGCGGGAGAGGAGCACGCCGCCGAGCGCCTTGATGGCGCACGCGGTGATGATGCCCTCGGGGGTGCCGCCGATGCCGACGCACATGTCGATGCGGGAGTCGGGGCGGGCCGCGTTGATGCCGCCGGCCACGTCGCCGTCGAGCAGGAGCCGGGTCGAGGCGCCCGCCGCGCGGATCTGCGCGATGAGGTCCGCGTGCCGCGGCCGGTCGAGGACGGCGACCTGCATGTCCTCCACCGCGAGGCCCTTCGCGTCGGCGAGCGCGCGGATGTTCTCGCCGATGGGGCGGTCGAGGTCGACGACGCCGCGGCCCTCGGGGCCGGTGACGAGCTTGTCCATGTAGAAGACCGCGGACGGGTCGAACATGCTGCCGCGGTCGCTCACCGCGATGACGGAGAGGGCGTTCATGCGGCCGGCGGCGGTGAGGCTCGTGCCGTCGATGGGATCGACCGCGATGTCGCAGGCGGGGCCGAAGCCGTTGCCGACGTGCTCGCCGTTGAAGAGCATGGGCGCCTCGTCCTTCTCGCCCTCGCCGATGACGACGAGCCCGTCGAACGCGACGGTGCCGAGGAACTTGCGCATGGCGTCGACGGCGGCGCCGTCGGCGGCGTTCTTGTCGCCCTTGCCGATGAAGGGGGCGGAGCGGATGGCGGCGGCCTCGGTGGCCCGCACGAGCTCCATCCCGAGGTTGCGATCCGGGTTCGAGTAGTTCTCCTCGGTCATGGTGGGGTTCCTCCCGGTAGAGACGTGCGCGGGCGGCTCCGTCGACTCCGCAGGTGCGTCAGACCGATCCTACGGCGGGGGTGCTGGCCTTCCCGCTGCCGCGGGCGATGTGCCGGATCATCACGTTGAGCGTCGCGACGAACGGCACGGCGAAGAGCGCGCCGGCCACGCCGCCGACGTAGGAGCCGGCCGCGACCGCGAGCACCACCGCGAGCGGGTGGACGTGGACGGCCCCGCCCATGACGAGGGGCTGCAGCACGTGGGACTCCAGCAGGTGCACGCCGATGACGGCGGCCAGCATGATGACGGCCTGCAGCGGCCCCACGAACACCAGCGCGATGACGACGGCGAACGCGCCCGACACGATGGCGCCCACGACGGGGATGAACGAGGCGAGGAACACGACCACGGCGATGGGGACGGCGAGCGGCAGGCCGAGGAGCCAGGCGGCGAGGCCGATGCCGACCGCGTTGCCGGCCGCGACGAACATCTGCACGCGCGTGAAGGCGGAGAGCGTGACCCAGCCCGCGCGGCCGGCGCCGTCGATGGCGGGACGCGCGCGGCGCGGGAAGACGGAGACGGCGAAGCGCCAGATGCCCCGGCCGTCGACGAGCACGATGACGATGGTGAAGAAGGCGAGGAGCGCGCCCGTGACGAGGTGGCCGACCCCGAGCCCGGCGTCGAGCGCCCCGGTGAGCAGGGCCTCGCGGCTGCTCTCGAGCGCCGTCCCCGCGGACGCGACCAGCGCGTCGTAGTCGGACGGCACCACGTTGAACGGCGGCTGCGCGAGCAGGTCGCGGGCCGCGTCGAACCGGTCCATCGCCTCCCGCTGCAGCGTGGGGATGCCCGTGCGGATCTCGGTGACGAGCAGCAGCACCAGCGCCGAGATGATGACCGCGGTGCCGAGGAGCATCGCCGTGATGGCCGCCCAGGCGGGCCACCTGCGCCTCCGGAGCCCGGCCACGAGCGGCTCGAGCAGCGCGCAGACGAGGAGGCCGACGAGGAACGGGATGACCACCTCCTTCACGGCGAGGAGGAGCCAGACGGCCGCGGCGATCGCGATGCCGATGACGAGCAGGCGCCACGACCACTCGGCCGCGAGCAGCACGCCCGGGGTGACGCCTCGGGCGGGCGCCTCGGGCGGGGGCTCGACGGGGTGGGACATGGCGGTGCTCCGATCTCGGTGCGCGGGAGGAGGATCCCCGCGGGAGGAGGAGAGCCGGCGCCCATCATGGCGGGACGCGGAGGCCGACGGCCGGCGGTGTCCCGGATGCGCGAGCACGAGCATCCTCCGCGGTTCTGTGCGGGAGGCGAGCACGCACGCGGGGATCAGAGCGGGGCGGCGTCGGGCGGCGCACCGACGACGAAGGGCCCCGGTCTCCCGGGGCCCTTCGCGCGGATCGGGGGCTGCGCGCGAGGCGCGGTGCCGGATCCTGCTGGCGGTGGCGGTGGGATTTGAACCCACGGTGGAGTCTCCCCCACACACGCTTTCGAGGCGTGCTCCTTAGGCCGCTCGGACACGCCACCGGGATCGAGTGTAGTACAGCACGGGGCCGCGGCCGCACGGGCGGACGGCGGCGGATCAGCGCGCGGACGCCAGCGCGCGCACGGGGACGGACACGTCACCGCGCGCCGGGACGGCCGGGACGCGGGCCGCGCGCGGGAGGGCGACGGGCGTCGCGGCGTCGACCACGCGGATCCCCCGCACCTCGACCGCGGCCGGCACGGGCACGACGACGAGGTCGCCGGCCGCGAGGTCGGCGGGGAGGCGGACGGCCTGGCCGCCGACCTCCGCGGGGCGTGCCGGGGCGGTGGACGCACGGCCGATGAGCCGCGCCTCCGCCCACGCGCAGGCGAGGCCGGCGACGTCCGCGTCGACGAGGAGGGCGCGCGGGGAGCTGTCGGTCGCGGGGGCGACCGCGAGGATCCGCAGCACGACCGCCGAGGCCGACGCCGTGCGCGACGCCCGCGCGCCGCTGCCGGGCTCGACCGCGGCCCTCGTGGTCGCGCAGGGCGTGCCGCGCTCCGCGGCGAGCGAGACGAGGGAGTCGTCGCCGACCCGGAGGTCGGTGGTGGTGGCGACGGTGCCCGCGGGCCAGAGGGCGGCGGCGAGCGGATCCGGGATGCTGCGGCGGAGCGACGGGAGGATCGCGGTGAGGGTCATGGCAGCAGGTCTACCGCCGCGGCCGGCCGCGGGAGCCGGCCCTGACGGAAGCCACGCGCCGGGCCGGGCGACCCTCACGGGATCCGCACGGCCGTGGACCCCGCGGGCGCCCCGGGCCCGGAGCGGGCATGCTCGAGGGATCCCGTCCGCTCGTCCCGAAGGAGACCCGTGCCCGAGAATCGCGACCCCGCCCTCCCGTGGCTCCTCTTCGACATCGGCGGGGTCCTCATCACCCGGCCCGACGACATCGGCGCGATCAGCCGCGCGCTCGATCCCGACGCCCCCGGTTGCGAGGACGCGGAGGCCCGCGTCCGCGGCGCGTTCGACGCGCACCGCGAACCGTACGACCGCGGCGGCAGCGCGCGGGAGTTCTGGGAGGCCGTCGCCCGGGACCTCGGCCTGCCCGCGCCCGGCGAGGACGACCTGGCGGAGCTGATCGCGATCGAGCAGCGCCGCTGGGGAGCGCCGGACGACCAGACGCTCGCCGCCCTGGATCGCGCCGTCGCCGCGGGATACCCGCTCGCCATCCTCTCCAACGCCCCGCACGAGCTCGCCGACGTGCTCGAGGATCCCGCGGGCTGGGGCGCGCGCTTCCAGGTCGTGCTGGTGAGCGCGCGGATGGGGAAGGCCAAGCCCGACACGGACGTGTGGCAGCACGCGGTGGAGCGCCTCGGCAGCCCGGCCGAGCGGATCGTGTTCGTCGATGACAAGCCCGCGAACGTCGACGCCGCCCGCGCGGCCGGCATCCACGCGCACGTCTGGGAGGGCCTCGGCACGCTCGACCGGATCCTCGACGGCACGCTCGCCTGACGCCGCCGGTGCGGCGATGACGCCTAGGGCCGCGCGGCCGCCGGGATCGTCACGCGACCCTCCACAATGCCCGCCGCTACCGCCGGCATGGCGGTGCTGCTGCTGCGGGCCTCCCGGCGGATCAGCCGGAACGCCTCGTCCATGTCGACGCCGAGGGTGTGCGCGATGACGCCCTTGGCCTGCTCGATGACCACCCGGCTGTCGAGCGCGTGGCGGAGCTGGTCGTGCACGACGGTGCTGTCGCGGATGGTGCGCTCCTGCAGCACGCTGATGGTCGCCACGTCGGCGAGCGCCTGGGCGGCGACCGCGTCGGCCTCGTTGAGCACGCCCTCGTGCTCGCGGAAGAGGTTGAGGGAGCCGATGACCTCCCCGCGCAGCCGGAGCGGGATCGCGTGCACCGACACGTACCCGGCGCCCGCCGCCTCCGTCGCGAAGGCCGGCCAGCGGTGGGAGATCTCGCGCACGTCGGCGACGGACACGACCCGGCCGGTGGTCACGGCCTCGACGCACGGGCCCTCGCCGACCTCGAGCTGCATCAGCCCGACGAGGCGGCTCTTCTCGCTCGTGGACGCGACGACCTCGAGGTGCGCGGGATCCGGCCCGATGATGATGCCCGCCGCGCTCGCGTCGAACAGGAGCGTCACCTGGTCGACGAGCGTCTGGAGCAGGTCGACGACGTCGAAGTCGCCCACGAGCGAGTCGGCGAGGCTCACGAAGGTGTGGACGAGCTGCGCTTCCCGGGTATCCGGCATCGTCGTGGTTCCTCTGGGTCGATCGGGCATTCGGTGGTGGTGCGGGTCAGCGGTCGGGGCTGAAGTCGAGGGCGCGGCCCACGACGTCCTCGGCGACGTCGCGCAGCGAGCGGCCGGTGGCGAACGCGTGCCCGCGGAGGACGAGGAGCGCGTCGGCCGGAGGGATCCCCATCTGCGCCACCACCATCCCGGTGGCCTGGTGCACCTCGCGGCGCGAGAACCGGCCTCCCCAGGATCCAGTGTCCTCCTGCGGGCCCTCGGCGGCCAGGAGCGCGCGGCGGAGGACCTGCCGAGCGACGATTCGGGACAGGGTGGTGGCGTCGGCGACCTCCTGCTCGGAGATGTCGCGCGCGGTGCGGGAGTAGAGGTCCACCGCGCCGAGGCGGAGGCCCGCGACCACGAGCGGGAACGCGAAGACCGCGCCGAGCCCGGTCGCGTGCATGGCCTCGCGGGCGAGCGGCCAGGACGTGCCGTCGGATCCCTGCACGTCCGGCTCCAGCACGGGCCGGCGCGTGGTCATCGCCTCCCAGCACGGGCCCTCGCCGAGGTCGATCTGGATCTCGTCGAGCCGGGCCGCCCGCACGTCCGACGCGCAGACGGTCTCGCTGCCGAGCGGATCCCCGAGCGTGGAGACCGCGGCGCCGCTCACGCCGATGGCGGCGACGAGGGGGCCGCAGAGGTCGGCGTCGGTCGACGTCGCGTGCTCGAGCGCCTCCGCGGCGTCGGCGACGAGACCGCGCCTAGGCACGCGTCCCCGCGCACGGGGCGATGGCTGTGATCACGAGATCCTCCGTGGCCCGTCGGGTCCGCGCAGGGCGACGCGGAACGCAGGGACCGGGTACCGACCGCACGTCAGCCTAGCGTCGCGACGCCGCCGCCGGCAGGGCGGGCCGGGACCGGCGGGTCCGCCGGGGCGGACCCGCCATCAGCGGGGTCTGGGCTGACTTCATGAGGCCTCGTCGCCCGGTCGGTGACGCATGGCCGCGGCTGGGCGCCCGGGCGGGTACCGGAGCCAGGATCGCCGTCGGATCGAGGTTCGGATGGGTCCCGCCCGTCCCCGCGTCGTGATGCCGCAGGGCCGAGGATCACGCTAGGACAGCTCCGGCGCCGTGGTCGAGCGACGGGCGGCACTCCGCGGAGAATGGATGCATGACGCTGCGCGACGACCCCTCCGCCCGACCCGACGCCCACCGGTCGGAGGAGGCCCGGCCCGTCACCGTCGGGATCCTCGGCGCCGGTGAGGTCGGCACCGTGCTCGCCCGCCGCGCGATCGCCGCGGGGCACCCCGTGCTCATCTCCGGGTCCGGGGATCCGTCGCGCATCGCCCTCATCGTCGACGTGCTCGCGCCCGGCGCCGTCGCCACCACCTCGGCGGACGCTGCGGCTCGCGCCGACGTCGTGATCCTCGCGCTCCCCCTCGGCAAGCTGCCCTCCGTGCCCGTCGCGGAGCTGGCCGGGAAGCTCGTGGTCGACTCCATGAACTACTGGTGGGAGGTGGACGGCCACCGCGACGACCTCGCGAACCCCGCCTCCTCCACGAGCGAGCTCGTGCAGGACTCCCTCCCCGACTCCACCGTCGTCAAGGCCTTCAACCACATGGGCTACCACGACCTCGACGAGGGGGCCCGGCCCGCCGGCGAGCCCGGCCGCAAGGGCATCGCGGTCGCGGGCGATGACGAGCGGACGCGCGCCAGGGTCGCGGCGCTCGTGGACGCGTTCGGCTTCGACCCCGTCGACATCGGCCCGCTCGCGGCCGGCCGCGTGCTCGAGCCCGGCCGCTCGCTCTTCGGCGTGAACGTCGACGCGGACGAGATCCGCCGCCTGGTGGCGCTCGAGTCGGCGGACGCGCGCACCGGCTCCGGCGCCGACGCCGAGTAGCCGGCGCCCCGGTGGACATCGGCGGCTCCCTCGGCGAGATCACCCTGACGGTCGCGCTCCTCATGCTGCTGGCCGCGCTCGCCGCCGGCTGGATCGACGCGGTCGTGGGCGGCGGCGGCCTGCTGCAGCTGCCGGCGCTGCTGCTCGTGCCGGGGATCACGCCGGTGGAGGCGCTCGCGACCAACAAGCTCGCGTCCCTGTTCGGCACGACGACGAGCGCGGTCACCTGGTACCGGCGGACGCACCCGGACCTCCGCACGGCCCTGCCCATGGCCGCGGTCGCGCTGGCGGGCAGCTACGGCGGCGCGAGCCTCGCGGCGCTCCTGCCCACGTCGGTGTTCAAGCCGCTCGTGGTGGTCGCGCTCATCATCGTGGCCGTCGTGACCATCGCCCGCCCGCGGCTCGGCGACGTCGCCGCGCTCCGCCACACGGGTCGGAAGCACCACGGGATCGCGGCGCTGCTCGGCATCGTGATCGGCTTCTACGACGGGCTCATCGGCCCGGGCACGGGGACGTTCCTGATCATCGCGCTGATCACCGCGCTGGGCTACGACTTCGTGCTCGCGAGCGCCAAGGCGAAGATCGTGAACGTCGCGACGAACCTCGGCGCGCTCGCCTTCTTCATCCCGCAGGGCCACGTGCTCTGGGCGCTCGCGCTCGGCATGGGCGTCGCCAACATGGTGGGCGGCTACGCCGGATCCCGCATGGCCGTCGCCCGCGGCAGCCGCTTCATCCGCATCGCGTTCATCGTGGTGGTGGCGGTGCTGATCGTGAAGGTCGGGTCGGACGTAGTGGCGGAGTGGGCGGCGTGACCACCTGATCCCGGGCCTGGCGCCGGCATCGGGGCGCGTGGGAGGGTCGGGCATGACCCGATCCGCGCGTCCGTCCCCCGGCCTCGGCGCGCTCGCCGTCGGCCTGCTCGCCGCGGGGCTGGCCGCGTGCTCGTCGCCGGCGCCCCTCGCGTGCAGCGACGTCGGCTACTCGAACACGCTGGACGTGCAGGTGGTCGGACCGGAGGAGACGGTCGCGCAGGTGGCGCTCGTCCGGCTCTGCGACGCGGACGGCTGCTCGGGGACGCTCGAGCAGTCGGATCCGTCCCCGGATCCGGACGCGGCGCTGCCCGAGTACTCGGCGACCGCGTCAGGGCCGGGTCGGTGGACGATCGCGCGCGGCATGACCACCCCGGCGCAGGGCACGCTGACCGCGCTGGCCGCCGACGGCACGGTGCTCGGCGAGGCGACCCCCGACCTGTCGTGGACGCTCGCCGACCCCGACGACCGCTGCGACACGGTGAGGACCGCCGGCACGGTCGAGCTCCCGCTCGCCGGCTGACGGCTCGGGGCTCGGGCCCCGACGGCCCGCCGACCCCGGAGCCGAGCGCGTCCGGAGTCGTCCGCGTAGGAGTGTCGTGAGGTTCCCCGCCGCCCCGTGAGGGAATCGTATGGATGCGCGAGGGCGTCCGCGCGCCAGGTGTCTAGTGGTGCCTCGTGCCCCGCCGGGCACCCGCGTCCGACCGGGCGCGGCACCCCTCACCGGAGGATCCCCGTGCTCGACCTCGTGTACATCGCAGGCGCCATCGTCCTGTTCGCCCTCGTCGGCCTCGTCGGCCGGGGGGTGGAGAAGCTGTGATCACCTCGTTCGCCGACGCGGCCGGCCTCGCCGCCGCCGTGCTCGGCATCGCCGCGGTGGTGTACCTCGTGTACGCCCTGATCCGCCCCGAGAGGTTCTGATGGACGCGCTCGCCGGCGTCCTCCAGGTCACCTCCGTCGTCCTGGTCCTCGTGCTCGTCCACCGCCCCCTCGGCGACCTGATGGCGCGCATGTACGAGTCGCGCCACGAGACCCGCGTGGAGCGCGGCATCTACCGCCTCATCGGCGTCGACCCCCGCTCCGAGCAGACCTGGCCCGCCTACCTCCGCGCGGTGCTCGCGTTCTCGCTCACCGGCGTCCTCGTCGTCTACGGGATGCAGCGCCTGCAGTCGTCCCTCCCCTACGCGCTCGGCCTCCCCGCCGTGCCCGAGGGCCTCTCCTTCAACACCGCCGTCTCGTTCGTCACCAACACGAACTGGCAGTCGTACTCGCCCGAGGCGACCCTGGGCTACACGGTGCAGCTGGCCGGGCTCGCCGTGCAGAACTTCGTGTCGGCGGCGGTCGGGATCGCGGTGGCCGTCGCGCTCGTCCGCGGCTTCGCCCGCACGCGCAGCGGCACCATCGGCAACATGTGGGTCGACCTGATCCGCGGATCCCTCCGCCTGCTGCTCCCCCTCTCGCTCGTCACCGCGGTGGTCCTCATCGCCGGCGGCGTGATCCAGGACCTCCAGGGGTTCCAGGACGTGGCGACCATCACCGGCGGGACGCAGACGCTCCCGGGCGGGCCGGTGGCCTCGCAGGAGGCGATCAAGATGCTCGGCACGAACGGCGGCGGGTTCTTCAACGCGAACTCCGCGCACCCGTTCGAGGACCCGACCGCGTGGACCAGCGCGTTCCAGGTGCTGCTGATGCTCCTGATCCCGTTCTCGCTCCCCCGCACCTTCGGGAAGCTAGTGGGCGACACCCGCCAGGGCGCCGCGATCACCGCCGTGATGGCGACGATCTTCCTGGCCTCCTTGACGCTCCTGACGCTCTTCGAGCTGCAGGGCGCCGGCTCCGCGCCGACGGCGGCGGGCGGCGCGATGGAGGGCAAGGAGCAGCGGTTCGGCATCGTGCTCTCGACGCTGTTCGGATCCACCTCGACTCTCACCTCGACCGGCGCCGTCAACTCGATGCACGACTCGTACACGGCGCTCGGCGGCATGATGCCGATGCTGAACATGATGCTCGGCGAGGTCGCCCCCGGCGGCGTCGGATCCGGCCTCTACGGCATGCTCGTGCTCGCCGTCATCTCCGTGTTCGTCGCGGGCCTCCTCGTCGGCCGGACGCCCGAGTACCTCGGCAAGAAGATCGGGCCGCGGGAGATCAAGCTCGCGAGCCTCTACATCCTCGTCACGCCGGTCCTCGTGCTCACCGGCACGGCGCTGAGCTTCGCGATCCCGGCGGTCCGCGCCGACGTCGAGGGCACCAGCATCTGGAACCCGGGCCTCCACGGCCTGTCGGAGGTGGTCTACGCGTTCACCTCGGCGGCCAACAACAACGGATCCGCGTTCGCCGGCCTCACCGCGAACACGCCCTGGTTGAACACCGCCCTCGGCGTCGCGATGCTGCTCGGCAGGTTCCTGCCGATCGTGCTCGTGCTGGCGCTCGCCGGGTCCCTCGCGGCGCAGGACCGCATCCCCTCCACGGCGGGGACCCTGCCCACCCACCGGCCGCAGTTCGTCGGCCTCCTCATCGGGGTGACGGTCATCGTGACCGCTCTCACCTACTTCCCCGTTCTCGCGCTGGGTCCCCTGGCGGAAGGGCTGCAGTCATGACCACCATCACCCCCGAGGCCGAACCGCGCGAGGCCGCGTCGCCCGCGGCCGACCACAAGCCGTCGCGCGCCCGCGCCGTCGACGCCCGCCAGCTCGCCGAGGCTCTCCCCGGCGCGTTCCGGAAGCTCGACCCGCGGCTGATGCGGCGGAACCCCGTGATGCTCATCGTCGAGGTCGGCGCCGCGTTCACCACGGTCCTCGCGATCGCCGAGCCCTTCACCGGCGGCCCCGGCAGCTCCGGCGGCAGCGAGGTGCCCGCGACCTTCACCGCCGGGATCGCCCTGTGGCTCTGGCTCACCGTCCTCTTCGCGAACCTCGCGGAGTCGGTGGCCGAGGGCCGCGGGAAGGCGCAGGCCGACAGCCTGCGGAGGACCCGCACCAGCACCATGGCGCACGTCGTCGCGACCTACGACGCCTCCGGGGATCCAGGCGCCCAGCGCAGCGAGGTCCGCGACGTCTCGAGCGCCGACCTCACGCTCGGCGACATGGTCGTCGTGGTCGCCGGGGAGTCGATCCCGGGCGACGGCGACGTCGTGTGGGGCATCGCGTCCATCGACGAGTCGGCCATCACGGGCGAGTCCGCGCCGGTGGTCCGCGAGTCCGGCGGCGACCGGAGCGCCGTCACGGGCGGCACGCGGGTGCTGAGCGACCGGATCGTCGTGCGCATCACCTCGAAGCCCGGCGAGACCTTCGTCGACCGCATGATCGGCCTCGTCGAGGGCGCGTCGCGCCAGCGCACGCCGAACGAGATCGCGCTCAACATCCTGCTCGCGAGCCTCACCATCGTGTTCGTCGTCGTGGCGCTCACGCTCAACCCGATCGCCTCGTACTCGGCGGCGACCGTCAGCGTGCCCGTGCTCATCGCGCTGCTCGTCTGCCTGATCCCCACCACCATCGGCGCGCTCCTCTCCGCCATCGGCATCGCCGGCATGGACCGGCTCGTGCAGCGGAACGTGCTGGCCATGTCCGGCCGCGCCGTCGAGGCCGCCGGCGACGTGACGACCCTGCTGCTCGACAAGACCGGCACCATCACGTACGGCAACCGCCGGGCGAGCGCGCTGATCCGCGTCGACGGCGTGGGCGACGACGAGCTCGCCCGGGCGGCGGCCATGTCGTCGCTCGCCGACCCGACGCCGGAGGGTTCCAGCGTCGTCGACCTGGCGGTCGCGCAGGGCCTCGACACGTCGACGCTGCCGCGCGGCGTGGACGTGCCCTTCACCGCCCAGACCCGCATGTCGGGCGTGGACCTGCCCGACGGCACGGTGGTCCGGAAGGGCGCGTCGTCCGCGGTCATCGCGTGGCTCGAGGAGGGCGGCCGTCCGCTGCCGTCGTCGCTGCACGCCGAGCTGATGGAGACCGTCGAGGCCGTCTCGAACGGCGGCGGCACCCCGCTCGTCGTCGCGACGAGGGACGCCGACGGATCCGGCCGCGTGCTCGGCGTCGTGCACCTCAAGGACGTCGTGAAGGACGGCCTGAAGGAGCGGTTCGCGGAGCTGCGGGCGATGGGGATCCGCACGGTGATGATCACGGGCGACAACCCGCTCACCGCCCGCGCGATCGCGGCCGAGGCCGGGGTGGACGACCACCTCGCCGAGGCGACGCCCGAGGACAAGCTGGCGCTCATCCGGAAGGAGCAGGAGGGCGGCCGCCTCGTCGCCATGACCGGCGACGGCACCAACGACGCGCCCGCGCTCGCGCAGGCCGACGTCGGCGTCGCGATGAACACGGGCACGTCGGCCGCGAAGGAGGCCGGCAACATGGTCGACCTCGACTCGGACCCGACGAAGCTCATCGACATCGTGCGGATCGGCAAGCAGCTGCTCATCACCCGCGGCGCGCTCACCACGTTCTCCATCGCGAACGACGTCGCGAAGTACTTCGCGATCATCCCCGCGATGTTCACGGGCGTCTTCCCGCAGCTCGCGGTGCTGAACGTGATGCAGCTGCACTCGCCGGCGTCCGCGATCCTCTCCGCGATCGTCTTCAACGCGCTCGTCATCGTGGCGCTCATCCCGCTGGCGCTGAAGGGCGTCGCCTACCGGCCGCTCAGCGCCTCGAAGGTGCTCAGCCGGAACCTGCTGGTCTACGGGGTCGGCGGCGTCGTCGCGCCGTTCCTCGGCATCAAGCTCGTCGACCTCGTCGTCAGCCTGATCCCCGGCTTCTGATCCCCGCGCCCCCCCCCCCCCAAAACAGAAGGAGCACCATGCCCTCCCCCCGCCAGTCCCTCCGCACCGCCGGCGTCGCCGTCCGCGCGATGGCCGTCCTCACCGTCGTCCTCGGCGTCGGCTACGCGGCCGTCGTCACGGGCGTCGGCCAGCTCGCCCTGCCCGCGAAGGCCGACGGCTCGCTCGTGTCCGTCGACGGCCAGGTCGTCGGCTCGTCGCTGATCGGCCAGTCCTTCCAGGACGCCGACGGCGCCGCCCTCCCGGAGTGGTTCCAGTCCCGGCCCTCCGCCGCGGGCGACGGCTACGACGCGTCCGCCTCCAGCGGCAGCAACCTCGGGCCCGAGAACCCCGACCTCGTGGCCGCGATCGAGGAGCGCAGGGCGGCCATCGCGGCGTCCGACGGCGTGGATCCGGCCGACGTCCCGGCCGACGCGCTCACGGCGTCGGCCTCCGGGCTCGACCCGCACATCAGCCCGGAATACGCTCGCCTGCAGGTGGCCCGCGTCGCCGAGGCCCGGGGCGTCCCCGAGCAGGAGGTCGCGGACCTCGTCGAGGGGCACGTCCAGGGACGCGACCTCGGCTACCTCGGGGAGCCGACCGTGAACGTGCTCGAGCTCAACATCGCGCTCGCCGGCCTCGGCGGCTGAGGCCCGCACCACGCGGGCGAGGAAGAGGATCCATGAAGCGCGGGCGACTGCGGGTGCTGCTGGGCGCGGCGCCCGGCGTGGGCAAGACCTACGCGATGCTCGAGGAGGGCCGGCGGCTCCGCGACGAGGGCGCCGACGTGGTGGTCGCGGTCGTGGAGACCCACGGCCGCGTCGCCACGGCCGCGATGCTCGAGGGCCTGGAGATCCTGCCCCGGCGCGAGGTGTCGCACCGCGGCGTGGAGATCACCGACCTCGACGTGGACGCCGTCATCGCCCGCCGTCCCGCCATCGCGCTGGTCGACGAGCTCGCCCACACGAACGCGCCCGGCGGCCGCAGCGAGAAGCGCTGGCAGGACGTCGACCTGCTCCGCGACGCCGGCATCGACGTGATCTCCACCGTCAACATCCAGCACATCGCCTCGCTCAACGACGTGGTGGAGAAGATCACGGGCGTGCCGCAGCGCGAGACGATCCCCGACCGGGTGCTCCGCGAGGCGCACCAGATCGAGGTCGTCGACCTCGCGCCCGAGGCCCTGCGCGACCGGCTCGCCGGCGGGCGCGTGTACCCGGCCGAGCGGATCGACGCGGCCCTCTCCCACTACTTCCGGCTCGGCAACCTCACGGCCCTCCGCGAGCTCGCGCTGCTCTGGCTCGCCGACGAGGTCGACACCGCGCTCTCCGCGTACCGCGACGAGAAGGGCATCGACGCCCGCTGGGAGGCCCGCGAGCGCGTGGTCGTCGCCCTCACCGGCGGGGCGGAGGGCGAGACCCTGCTCCGCCGTGGCGCCCGGATCGCGGCCCGCTCCGCCGGCGGGGAGCTGATGGCGGTCCACGTCTCGAGCCAGGACGGCCTCCGCTCCGGCAACCCCGAGGCCCTCGCCCGCCAGCGCGCGCTCGTCGACTCGCTCGGCGGCAGCTACCACCAGGTCGTCGGCGACGACATCCCGCGGGCGCTCGTGGAGTTCGCCCGGGCGTCGAACGCGACGCAGCTCGTGCTCGGCGTGAGCCGCCGCAGCCGCCTCGCCGCCGCCGCGACCGGTCCCGGCATCGGCGCCACCGTGATCCGGGAGTCCGGCGACATCGACGTGCACATCGTCACGCACGCGGCCGCGGGCGGGCGCTTCCGGCTGCCGCGCATCCGCGGCGGCGCGCTCAGCATGCGGCGCCGGGTCCTCGGGGCGCTCCTCGCGCTCGTCGGCGGCCCGCTGCTCACCTGGCTGCTCTCGGCGACCCGCTCGGACGACTCCATCACGAGCGACGTGCTCTCGTACCAGCTGCTCGTGGTGCTCGTGGCGCTCGTCGGCGGCATCTGGCCGGCCCTGTTCGCGGCGGTCCTCTCGGGCGTCACGCTCGACTTCTACTTCATCGACCCGCTGTACACGATCACCGTCGACGAGCCGCTGCACCTGCTCGCGCTCGTGCTCTACGTGGTCATCGCGCTGCTGGTCAGCTGGATCGTCGACCAGGCCGCCCGCCGCACGCGCCTCGCCCGCCGCGCGGCCGCCGAGGCGGAGCTGCTGGCGACCGTGTCCGGGTCCGTGCTCCGCGGCGACGGCGCCGTGCACGCGCTCGTCAGTCGCACGCGCGAGGCGTTCGGCCTGCAGGGCGTGCGGCTCGTGGACCGCGGCGAGGCCATCGCGTGGGACGGCGTCGTGACGGGGGCCGCGTCGACCGACGTCCCCGTGGGATCCCGCGGCGTGCTCACCCTCTTCGGCGGCGACCTCGAGGCGTCCGGCCGGCGGCTCCTCCGGGTCATCGCCACGCAGCTCGACGCCGCGCTCGAGCACCGCGACCTCTCCGACACCGCCCGCGAGGTGGGCCCGCTCGCGCAGACGGACCGCGTCCGCACGGCCCTCCTCTCGGCGGTCAGCCACGACCTGCGCCGCCCGCTGAGCGCCGCGACCGCCGCCGTCACCGCGCTCCGCTCGCCCGGCGTGCACTGGGCCGACGGCGACCGCGAGGAGCTGCTCGCCACCGCGGAGGAGAGCCTCGGCACGCTCGCCGACCTCGTGACCGACCTCCTCGACGTGAGCCGCGTGCAGGCCGGCGTGCTCGGCGTGCGGCTGATGGACGTCGACCTCGACGACGTCGTGCTCGCGGCCCTCGACGAGCTCGACCTCGGGCCCGCGGACGTGGTGCTCGACCTCGCGCCCGACCTGCCCGGCGCCGTCGCGGATCCGGGCCTCCTGCAGCGCGTCGTCGTGAACCTGCTGAGCAACGCCGTCCGGCACGCGCCCGACGGGGTGCCCGTCCGCCTCGGCACGAGCGCGTTCGCGGAGGCGGTCGAGATCCGCGTCGTCGACCACGGCCCCGGCGTCGCCCCCGAGCGGCGCGACGACATGTTCGTGCCGTTCCAGCGGCTCGGCGACACCGACAACGCGTCCGGCCTGGGGCTCGGCCTCGCGCTCTCCAAGGGCTTCACCGAGGGCATGGGCGGCACGCTCACCGCCGAGGACACCCCGGGCGGCGGGCTCACGATGGTGGTCGCGCTGCCGGAGTGCCGGGCGGGATCCGCGCCCGACGCGCCCCAGGTCGGCGCCGCCGCCGCGACGCCCGGGTCGGAGGTGCCCGCGTGAGGATCCTCATCGCCGACGACGACCAGCAGATCCTCCGGGCGCTGCGCATCACCCTCACGAGCCTCGGCTACGAGATCCTCACGGCCGACGACGGCGCCGCCGCCATCCGCGTCGCGGTCGCCGAGAAGCCGGACCTCTACATGATCGACCTCGGCATGCCGCGGCTCGACGGCGTCGAGGTGATCCAGGCGCTGCGGCTCTGGTCGACCGCGCCGATCCTCGTGGTCTCCGGCCGCTCGGGCGCCGCCGACAAGGTCGAGGCGCTCGACGCGGGCGCCGACGACTACGTCACCAAGCCGTTCTCCATCGACGAGCTGCTCGCCCGCATCCGCGCGCTCGGCCGCCGCGCCGCGCCCGACGAGGACCGCTCGGCCGTCGTCGCGTTCGCGGACGTGACCGTCGACCTCGCCGCCCGCGTCGTCACGCGCGGCGACCAGCGGGTGCGCCTCACGCCCACGGAGTGGCAGGTGCTCGAGCTGCTCGTGCGGGCCCCCGACCGGCTGGTGTCCCGGCAGACCCTCCTCACCGAGATCTGGGGTCCGACCCACGTGAACGACAGCGGGTACCTCCGCCTCTACGTCGCGCAGCTCCGCAAGAAGCTCGAGCCGGATCCGTCGCACCCGCGGCACCTGCTCACGGACCCGGGCATGGGGTACCGCTTCGTGCCCGCGGGGGCGGGGCGGGCGCCGGGGGACGCGTAGCCGATCCCGTCCGCCTGCGCGAGGCAGCACGATCACCTGCGTGTTCCCCGTCGAGGGACGGGTCAGCGGGCGGCCCGGGAGAGTCGCGGCGTCGGGATGTCGAGCTGCCGGGCCGTGCCCAGCGCATCGTCGAGGACAGCGCGGTGCTCGGCGGCGTCCGGATCGGTGTGCGCGGCGAGGCTCACCCGCGCGATCGGCACGAGGACGGTCGCGGCCGCCAGCACCCCGGCGGTCAGCCCGGGCAGCCGCCACGGGAGCGCGGTACCGGCGTGCCTGCGGAGGTCCACGCCGCGTGCTCCCAGGACGGGGATCAGCTCCCGGCTGGCCAGGAAGGCCTCCCGGAGCGCTCGCGGGTCCCCGACCATGCGCGCGAGACCTCCCATGGCCAGCGCCTGGGAGAACATGCCGGCGTCCATGGCGAAGTGCAGCAGCAGCCATCCCCGCATGTCCTCCTCCTCCCGGGTGCCGAGCCCCGCCTGCCGGAACGCCGCGCGCACCAGCTGCCCGCGCCTCCCGGCATGCCCGGAGGCTTCGAGGGTGATCGATCGGAAGAGAGCACCGTGGAGGACCCCGTCCGGACCGAAGCCCCCGCCGGCCTGCGGGAACCCGAACACCACCTGGTCGGCGGGAAGCGGTGCGATCGCCGCGAGGGGCTCGGCCCACACGTTGCCGAGGACCAGCACGGTGGCATCGCCGATGCGCGGCGCGAGGTACGCGGCGGCCTCCCCGAGACGGTGGTGCCCGACGCTGAGGACGACGAGGTCGAACTCGTCCGCGGACCCGAGGGTCTCCCGCAGTCGCGTCGCGAGGGACGCACGGACACGGCGGCCCAGCGGCGAGCGCCTCGCGTCCACGACGTCCGTCCGCACCTCGTCCCCGTACTCGGCGGCGCGGCCCGGGCGCACGAGGAACTCGACCCGGTGCCCGGCCCCCTGGAGCGCCTGGCCGTAGATGGTCGCGATGACCCCGCGTCCGAACATGAGGATCCTCATGGCACTCCTCCCGCTAAAGTGGAGACGATCTCCACCCCTTGAGTATGTGGAGATTGTCTCCGTATGTCAACGGGAGGGTGCATGGCCGAGGACAAGCCGCTGCGTGCCGACGCACGCCGCAACCGCGAGGCGATCATCGCCGCCGCGCGCGCGGTGTTCGAGCGCGACGAGCCGCTGAGGTTCGACGACTTCGCCGCACGCGCGGGAGTGGGCGTCGGGACCCTGTACCGCCACTTCCCCACGCGGGAGGCGCTGGCTGCGGCGGTCTACCGCGGCGAGGTGGCCGCGCTCTGCGAGCGGGGCCGCGCCTCGTCGCTCCCGCCCGCGGAGGCCCTGGACGAGTTCCTGCGCGCGTTCGTCGACTACGTCCTCGAGCACGCCGCGCTCGCGCGGACGCTGGCCGGCATCGTCGACGCCGCGGACCGCGCCGAGGGGGGGAGCGAGCTCGAACGCACCCTCACCGACCTGATGGCGCGAGGGGTCTCCGACGGCACCATCCGCGACGACGCGGGCGCGGGGGCCGTGATGATGGCGCTGCACGGGATCGGAGCCGCAGCCGACGGGCCCCGCCGCACTTCCGAGGCACGGCAGGTCGCCTCGCTCCTCGCACGAGGCCTCCGCGTCGCCTGATCCGGCGACGGGGCGACCAGCCGGCACCCGGATCCACGCGCGTATGCTCCCGTAGTGCCCCAGAGATCCACCCGCTCCGCCCGTCCCGCCGCCGTCCTCGCCTCCACCGCCGCGGCCCTCGGCGGCCTCACCGCCGCCGCCCTCGTCGTCCCCCGCCGCTTCGAGGCCGGCCGCCGGGCGCGCGCCGTGGTCCTCAACGAGACCCTCCCCGTGAACTCCGCCTGGTGGCGCGAGCAGGCGAAGGTCGACGGCGACCTCCTCTACGTCGCGCTCGGCGACTCGACCGCGCAGGGCATCGGCGCGAGCCGGCCCGTGAACGGCTACGTCGGGATCCTCGCCGACCGCATCCGGGCCCTCAGCGGCCGCACGGTCCGCACCGTGAACCTCAGCGTCTCGGGCGCCCGCGTCGCCGACCTCATCGACTACCAGCTCCCCCGCCTCGCGAAGCTGAAGCCGGACGTGGTGACCCTCGCCATCGGCGCCAACGACATCGCCGCCTTCGAGCCCGTCGCCTTCGAGCGCGACCTCGGCCGGATCCTCGACGCCGTCCCGCCCACCACCGTCGTGGCCGACCTGCCGTGCTTCCACTTCCCGGCCAGCGAGCGGAAGGTGCGGGTCGCCAACGAGATCGTCCGCCGCCTCGCGACCGACCGCCGCCTCCGCATCGCGCCGCTGCACCGCACCACGCGCCGCCAGACCGCGGTCCTCGCCCTCACCCAGGCCGCGGGGGACCTCTTCCACCCCAACGACCGCGGGTACCGCGTGTGGGCGAGCGCGTTCCTGCCGTTCCTGCCCGCCACCGTCCGCGCGCTGGAGGTCGCGGGGCGCTGACCGCTGGCACCCCGCGGACCCGCCTCCGTAGGGTGGAGGCATGGTCGACGACACCCGCGACGCCCGCCCCACCGGCACCCTCTGGCTGGTGGTCGGCCTGGTCTCGGGCGCGCTGCTGGTGACGGGGGCCGTCCGCCCCGCGTGGATCCCCGCCGTCGCGTTCGCCGTCTCCGTGCTCCTCTACGTGCGCACGACGGGTCGCCGCGCCCGGTCCTGACCCCGTCCGGCCGTGTCGGTGCCCGCCGGTAGAGTCCCCCGCATGGCCCGCACCCACTCCACGTACCGCTGCTCGGAGTGCGGGTGGACGACCCCGAAGTGGGTCGGCCGGTGCGCTGAGTGCCAGAGCTGGAACACCGTCGCGGAGGTGTCGCAGACGCCCGCCGCAGCCGGCCGCGTCACCACGCTCACGCCCGCCGGCTCCAGCCAGGCGCGGTCCATCATGCACGTCGGCACCGCCTCCGCCAGCCACATGCCGAGCGGCGTGGGCGAGCTCGACCGCGTGCTCGGGGGCGGCATCGTCCCGGGCGCGGCCATCCTCATGAGCGGCGAGCCCGGCGTCGGCAAGTCCACGCTGCTGCTCGAGGTCGCGGCCCGCGCCGCCGCGAAGGGCGCGAAGGTCCTCTACGTCACGGCCGAGGAGTCGGTCGCGCAGGTGCGCATGCGCGCCGAGCGCACGGGCGGGCTGCAGGAGTCGCTCCTCATCGCCGCCGAGACCGACCTCGGCACCATCCTCGGCCACATCGAGCAGGTGTCCCCCGACCTCCTCATCGTCGACTCGGTGCAGACCGTCTCCAGCAGCACCTCGGACGGCCTGCCCGGCCACCCCGGCCAGGTGCGCGAGGTCGCCGTCACGCTCATCCGCGTCTGCAAGGAGCGCGACCTGCCGCTGCTCCTCGTCGGCCACGTCACGAAGGACGGCTCCATCGCGGGCCCCCGGCTCCTCGAGCACCTGGTCGACGTGGTGTGCCAGTTCGAGGGCGACCGGCAGACGTCGCTGCGCTTCATCCGCGCCCTCAAGAACCGCTTCGGGCCCACCGACGAGGTCGGCTGCTTCGAGATGGCCGGCGACGGCATCGTCGAGGTGCCGGATCCGAGCGGCATGTTCCTCTCGCGCGGCATCCACTCCGTCTCGGGCACCTGCGTCACCGTCGCGATGGAGGGCCGCCGCGCCCTCCCCGTGGAGGTCCAGGCCCTCGTGGTCGACACGAAGGCGCCGCAGCCACGCCGGGTCGTCAACGGGGTGGACGCGTCGCGCGTCGCCATGCTGCTCGCGGTGCTGGAGAAGCGCGCCAACGTGCGGCTCTCGGACCGCGACGTGTACGTCTCCACCGTGGGCGGCGTGCGGCTCACCGAGCCCGCGGCCGACCTCGCCATCGCCGTGGCGCTCGTCTCCGCCGTCAACGGCAAGGCCATGCCGCACGACCTCGCCGCGTTCGGCGAGATCAGCCTGGCGGGCGAGATCCGCGGCGTCACGTCCGCCCCGCAGCGCGCGGCGGAGGCCCGCCGGCTCGGCTTCACGCAGATCGTCGACGCCGAGTGGGGGCCGCTGTTCTCCGCCCTCGGCCGCGCGTTCTCCCTCGCGAGGAGCGAGCGGGAGAAGGAGCTCGACGAGGCGTTCTGAGCCCCGCGCCGCTGGGCGCGAGGTCCCTGCGCGCGGCGTCCCTGCGCGCGGCGTGACCGGCCGGCCTGCCGGTCGGCGTGGCGCCGGCGGTCAGACCTGCACGGCGGATCCGGCGGCGTGCTCGCGCACGTGCGCCACGGCGTCGTCGACCACGTGCGTCACGTGCGTGTCGGTCACCTCGTAGCGGGCGAGCCGCCCCGCGCGCTCCACCGTCACCAGGCCCGACGCCCGCAGCACGCGCA
Source organism: Clavibacter sp. GW821-FHT01D01 (assembly GCF_059422605.1). Lineage (NCBI taxonomy): Bacteria > Bacillati > Actinomycetota > Actinomycetes > Micrococcales > Microbacteriaceae > Clavibacter > Clavibacter sp. GW821-FHT01D01. Next base: position 525,623 of record NZ_JBWKXC010000001.1, on the reverse strand, counting down.
GGTGCTGCGAGACGAGCGGCTGCGACAGCCCCGACTCCTCGACGAGCTCCGACACGGTCATCTGCCGCGCTGCGAGGAGCCCCAGGAGGCCGAGCCGCGACGACGACGACAGCACCTTGAAGAGGTCTGCTGCCTGCTCGAAGCCGGCGGGTGGGTAGGTCATCTGGTCGATCCTATGACGACGAGGACCCCGCCTCGCGGCCGGGTCCTCGTCGATCGTCGCGCGCTGCGGCGCGTCGGATCAGTGCTCGTCGTAGTGGTCGCCGTGCTCGGCGTGCTTGTGGCCGTCGTGGACGAAGTCGACGTGGTCGTCGTGCGTGACCGTCTCGTGGCCGCAGTCGGCGCCGTGCTGGTGCTCGGCGACGGTGTGCTCGGCGTGCGTCTCGGTGGTGTCGGTCATGGTGCGTCCTTCCGTAGGGGGAGCACCAGGTTGACAGACGCATGCATGGATTGCAATGCGTGCATCCAATCGAGAACCGTGGTCAGGTGCGCACTGCGGCCGCGCGTCAGCACAGCGGCCGCGCGTCAGTACAGCAGGAAGGACTTCGGCTCCGCGCTCTCCACGCCCGCGACCTCGACCGAGAGCGTGTAGGTCGCGCCGCCCGCCGGCACGGCCGGGCGCTCCTCCTCCTGGCAGGTGGTGGTGGACGAGCGCTGGCGCGACCACTCGAACGGCGACGACGTCTGCGGCGTGCGCGCCGCGAGCTCGACCTCGGCGTCCTCCGCGCCCGTCTGGCAGTCCGTCGACCTCCAGTAGACGTCGGATCCGCTGGAGATCGTGAACACCTGCGTGGTGGTGCCGAGGTTCGCGGTGCAGGGCTCCATGCCCGTGTTGGTCACCGTGAACGACAGCTTCGGCAGCACGCCCGCCTGGTAGGACGCCGCGTCGGTGACGGGCGTGACCGTCAGCTGGCCGACGGCGCAGGAGCCGTCGGCGTTGGTCTCCGTGCCGGCGCTCGCGCTCGGGGTCGGCGTGGGCGGGGCCTCCGCGGCGGGGTCGCCCGAGTCGCCGTCGGCGTCCGCCCCCGCGCTCGGGGTCGCTCCCGGGGCCGCGGTGTCGGCTGCACCGCGGCCGAGGTTCGAGACGATGATCACGACGACCGCGATCACGGCCACCACGACGAGCAGCGCGACGAGACGGCGGCGGCGGTACACGGCCGCGGACGGGCGGCCTCCGGGCGAGGTCGAGGACATGACGCCAGGGTACGGTCGAGCGCCCGCGCGGCCCGGTCGGCGCGCCCGCCGCTCACGTCCCTCCGGGCCCCGGGTCCGGGCTCCGGGCGTTCCGCGGCCATCCGCGGCCGTGCGTGGACGTCCGCGGCCATCCGCGGGACGGGTCAGAGCGCCTTGAGCATCCGCGTGTTGCCGAGGGTGTTCGGCTTCACGCGCGAGAGGTCGAGGAACTCGGCGATGCCCTCGTCGTGGGAGCGGAGCATCTCGTAGTAGATCTCCTGCGCGATGATCGACTCCGCCACCTCGTGGTAGCCGTGCCGGGTGAAGAACCCCACCTCGAAGGTCAGGCAGAACAGGCGGCTGAGGCCGAGCTCGCGGGCGTCGTCCTCCAGGCGCTCGAGCAGCGCGTGCCCGACGCCGGTGCCGCGCGTCTCCGGCGCCGCGGCCAGGGTGCGGATCTCGCCGAGGTCCTCCCACATGACGTGCAGCGCGCCGCAGCCGACGACCTCGCCGGACACGTCGACCGCGACCCGGAACTCCTGCACGTTCTCGTAGAGGACGACGAGGTCCTTGCCGAGGAGGATGCCCTCCATCACGAGCGGCTCGACGAGCTGCTGGATCCGGGGCACGTCCCCCGTGCGCGCGCGTCGCACGCGGATGCCGCCCGTGGGCTCCGCGGACTCGACGACGACTGGCTCTGCGCTCACGATGACGACCCTCTCGGACCGCGGCTCGGGCGCGCGGATCCGGGGTCCAGCCTATCGACGGGCGGTTCCCGCGTCCGGGGCGGGCGGCTCGGCGCCGCTGCCGCTGCCGTCGCCGCTGCCGCTGCCGCTGCCGAGCCGCGCGATCATCCGCGGCGCGATCCACGCGATCGCCACCACGCCGACCACGGCCCGCAGCCCCGCGAACACGAGCACCCACCAGCCGACCCCGTCGCCGCCGACGAGCAGCGCGATCCCGATCACCACGAGGGCCGCATCCGCGACGAACGGCACGCGCAGCCAGAACAGGAGGCGGCGGACGGGATCCACGTCAGCCCGCCGCGGTCGGGCCCGGACGGCCCGTCACGGGCGCACCGGAGGGCGGCGCCCAGCCGGCGGCGCCGGGGACCGATGCGTCGCGCGGCGGCGTCGTCCGGCGCTCGAGCGGCAGCCGCACGCCGAAGACGGTGCGGCCGGGCTCCGACTCGACCCACAGCGCGCCGTGGTGCGCGGCCACGATGGCCTGCGCGATGGCGAGGCCGAGGCCTGTGCCGCCGGTGGCGCGCGCCCGCGATCCGTCGCCGCGCACGAAGCGCTCGAACAGGCTCTCCTGCAGGGCCGGGGGGATGCCGGGGCCGTCGTCGGTGACGCGGATGACGGCGTGGGCGTCCGGACCGCCGCCCTCGACCGCGAGCGACGCGACGACGCGCGTGCCCGGCGGCGTGTGGGTGCGGGCGTTCGCGAGCAGGTTGACGACCACCTGCCGGAGCCGGGCGTCGTCGCCGGGCACGGTGACCGGCTCCTCCGGGAGGTCGAGGCCCCAGTCGTGGTCGGGGCCTGCCGCGCTCGCGTCGCCGACCGTGTCGAGGAGGATCCGCGTGACGTCCACCGGATCCGACTCCAGCTCCCGGCCCTCGTCGAGGCGGGCGAGCAGGAGGAGGTCCTCGACGATCGTGGTCATCCGCACCGACTCCGACTCGATGCGCGACAGCGAGTGCGTCACGTCCTCGGGCAGCAGGTGCGGGCCACGGCGCGTGAGCTCGGCGTATCCGCGGATGGAGGCGAGCGGCGTGCGCAGCTCGTGGCTCGCGTCCGAGACGAACCGCCGCACCTTCGCCTCGCTCGCCTGGCGCGACGACAGCGCCGCGGAGACGTGGCCGAGGAGCCCGTTGAGCGCCGCGCCGACGCGGCCCACCTCGGTGCGCTCGTCGGTGTCGGATGCGGGGACGCGGGCCTCGAGGGCGACGTCGCCGCGGTCGAGCTCCAGCGCGGCCACGTGCGTCGCGGTCGCGACGACCCGGTCGAGCGGGCGCAGGGCGCGTCGCACGATGAGCGCGCCCACGAACGCGGCGAGCGCCAGCGTGATGGCGGCGACCACGGAGATCACGACGATGAGCTGCTCCACGACGTCGTCCGCGGGCTTCAGCGGCAGGCCCGTGACGAGGGTGGCGCCGGTCGAGGAGGTGTCCCCCACCAGGCGGTAGCGGCCGAGCGCACCGCCGAGGTCGACCGTGCGGGGCACGCCGTCGGTCGGCACGCTGCGCAGCTGCTGGCTCTGCCGCTCGGTCAGCTCGACGGTGCCGGCGCCTCCGGGCTCGCCCTCCGCAGCGTCGCGGTCGGCGATGTAGCCGCCCGAGACGACGCCGCCCACGATGGTGGCGCTGATCGTCCCGACCTGCTGGCCGAAGGCGCCGAGGCCGCCGGGAGGGGCGCCGGGGAAGCTGCCGTACCCGTCGGAGTCCCGGTCGACGAGGTCCTGCGAGCGCGACGCGGTGCCCCGCAGCTGCTCGTCGACCTGCCGCTCGAGCGAGGCCTGGAGGGCGAGGATGCTGACCGCCCCGATGATGATGCTCGCGAGCGCCAGGAGGCCCACCACGCTGAGGACCAGGCGGCGGCGCAGGGTCATGCCGCCCGCCGCGCCCGCCAGCCGGGCCCGCCACGGCTCGCTCACTCCGCGGCCTTGAGCATGTAGCCGCTGCCGCGCACCGTGTGGATCATGGGGTTCCGGCCGGCGTCGATCTTGCGGCGCAGATACGAGATGTAGATCTCCACCACGCTCGACTTCCCGCCGAAGTCGTAGCTCCACACCCGGTCGAGGATCTGCAGCTTGCTGAGCACGCGGCGCGGGTTCCGCATCAGGTAGCGCAGCAGCTCGAACTCGGTCGCCGTGAGCTCGACGGGGTCGCCTCCGCGCGCGACCTCGTGGCTGTCCTCGTCGAGGGTGAGGTCGCCCACCCGGATCACCGGGTCGACGCTGTCGCTCACCACGAGCGTGGAGCGGCGGATGAGGCCGCGGAGCCGGGCGACGACCTCCTCGAGGCTGAACGGCTTCGTCACGTAGTCGTCGCCGCCCGCGGTGAGCCCCGCGAGCCGGTCGTCGAGGGAGTCCTTCGCGGTGAGGAAGAGCACGGGGATGTCCTGCGCCTCGGCCCGCAGCCGCGACAGCACCTGGAGGCCGTCGAGGTCGGGGAGCATGATGTCGAGCACCACGGCGTCCGGCTTGGACTCCCGGGCCGCGGCGAGCGCCTGCTGCCCGTCGGCCGCCGTGCGCACCTGCCAGCCCTCGTAGCGCAGCGCCATCTGCAGCAGGTCGGTGAGGGACGCCTCGTCGTCGACGACGAGCACCCGGATGGGCGACCCGTCGGCACGGGTGAGGCGGGGCTGCGGGGCGGCGGCGGGCTGGAAGCCGGAGGGCGGTGTCGTGGTCACGTCGACCATCCTCCACAGGATCCTATGAGCCGGCCATGAGGCGGCCATGACGCCGATGAGGAGGGCCCGCTGCAGGACGACCGGCCCGCCGGACGACGACGGGCCCGGCGCGTGATGCGCCGGGCCCGTGGTCGTGCCGAGGTTCCGGAGGGCTAGTGCTTGTCCTCCGTGGCGCGGGTGACGGTCTCGCCCTCGACCGTCTTCCGGTCGCCCTTCTGCTTGTCGCCGCGGGTCTTCGCGAGGCTGGCGACGGTGGCGACCGTGATGGTCGCGCCGATGAAGAGCAGCGAGAACCAGATCGGGATCTCGGGCGCCCACAGCATCGGCTCGCCGCCGTTGATGAAGGGCAGCTCGTTGACGTGCATGGCGTGCAGGACCAGCTTGAGGCCGATGAACGCGAGGATGACCGCGAGGCCCTGCGACAGGTACACGAGGCGCTCGAGCAGGCCGCCGATGAGGAAGTACAGCTGGCGGAGGCCCATCAGCGCGAAGGCGTTCGCGGTGAACACGATGTACGCCTCGTTCGTGAGGCCGTAGATGGCGGGGATCGAGTCGAGCGCGAACACCAGGTCGACGAAGCCGATCGCGATGACGCACAGCAGCAGCGGGGTGACGAAGCGCTTGCCGTCGATCTTCGTGGTGAAGCGGTCGCCGACGAACTCGTCGTGCACCGGGAGGATGCGGCGGGCGACGCGCACGAACATGTTGTCCGCCGCGTTGCCGCCGTGGTCGCCCTTCAGCTGCTGGTACGCGAGCACGAACAGGAGCGCGCCGAAGATGTAGAACACCCAGGAGAAGTTCTCGATGAGCGCGGCACCCAGCGCGATGAAGCCAGCGCGCATGATGAGCGCGATGACGATGCCGATCATCAGCACCTTCTGCTGGTACTTCCGCGGCACGGCGAACCCGGTCATGATCAGCAGGAACACGAACAGGTTGTCGATCGACAGGGCCTTCTCGGTGAGGTACCCGGCGAAGTACTCGCCGCCGTAGCCCCACCCGCTCGTGAAGCCGATGCCGACGCCGAAGATCAGCGCGAGGCCGATGTAGAACGCCGACCAGCGGGCGGACTCGCCGATGGTGGGCTCGTGCGGCTTGCGCACGTGGGTGAAGAACTCGTAGACGAAGAACGCGATGGTGACCGCGATCGTGATGAGCCAGGTGGTCGTGGTGATGTTCACGGGGGTCTCCGGGATGAGGCCGACGGGATATCGGGACGGCGGGTGGCGCGAGGAAGCCCCATGTTCCCATGCGGGACGCCCCCCAACCCGGGGAAATGCCTGCGCCTACGCTCGACGGCTCCTGCGCATCGGCGCGCCCGGCCCGCGCGGGCCCGGCCCGGGTGTCGCCCCCGAGGGGTCGCCGTCGAGGTCGAGCTCGGCCCGAGGCGACCTGCCCGGCTCGCCCCGGCCGGCCCCGGAAGGCGCCATCAGGTGAGGCTGGGAGCCTCGAAGGGGTACGCCACGTACGCGAACCGGCGCGAGTCCGGTGCCCAGCTCGTGACGTTTAGGGTGCCCTGACCGCCCGGGAACGCCGCGATGTCCCGCGTGCGGTGGCTCTGCCGGTCGATGAGGCGGAGGATCACGTCGCGGTCGGCGGGATGCCCGAGCGTGCCCGGCGGGAAGCTCACGTAGACGATGTGCTCGCCGTCGGGCGACGGGTGGGGGAACCAGTTGACGCGCTCGTCGGAGGTGAAGCGGTGCGCGTCGGTGCCGTCGATGCGCATCGTGAACAGCTGGGCGTGGCCCGGCAGGTCGGATCCGCGCTCGGAGTTGTAGTACAGCCACTCGCCGTCGGGCGAGAACTCGGCGCCGTCGTCGGGGAAGCCGTCGTCGGTGAGCTGCGTGGTGGGACCGCCGTCGACGGGCACGAGGTGGATGTTCGTGGTCCACTCGCCGCGGGCGTCGACCTGGCCGCCGATGACGCTGAGCAGGGTGCCGTCGGGCGAGACGCCGTGCAGGTAGTTCTTGAAGCCGAGGGCCGGGTCCCGGTCCGCCGTGATGCCCCGCCCCGCGCCTCCCGCGCCGCCGTTCCACGGGACGTCGTAGAGGTGGCCGTCGCGCCCGGAGACGTAGACGTGCTCGCCGTCGGGCGAGATGACGTGGTCGTTGTTGATGGGCGGGACGCCGCCGAGGTCGACCGCCTGGAAGTCGACCGCGGGCTCGGGCAGGTCCGGATCCGGCTCCTCGGCCGCGGGCGCCGGCAGCCGCCAGAGGCCGCCCTCCGCGTTGACGACGAGCCACCGCCCGTCCGGCGTCCAGTTGGGGGCCTCGATGTGCAGCACGGCCGACTCGGCGACCATGCGCTCGGCGCCGGTCTCCACGTCGACCACGAGGAGGCGGGCCAGCTGGCCGTCGCGGAGCGTCACGCGGCCGATCCGGTGCCGTCGGGCCGCCCGGCCGCCGCGCCCGCCGCGCCCTCCGCGTCGTCGCGGTTCGCGGCGAAGGCGGAGTCGAAGAGGCTGTCGGGCGTCGGCCAGAGGAGGGAGCGGACCTTCGCGAGGGCGTCGGGGGCTCCGTGCAGTCGGTCCATGCCCGCATCCTCCCACTCCACCGAGATGGGGCCGTCGTACCCGATGCTGCGCAGCGCCCGGAACGCCCGCTCGAAGGGCACGTCGCCGTGGCCGACGGAGACGAAGTCCCACCCACGCCGCGGGTTCCCCCAGCTGAGGTGCGATCCCAGCCGGCCGCCCCGGCCGTCGTCGGTGACGCGGGTGTCCTTCGCGTGCACGTGGTAGATGCGGTCGGCGAAGTCGAGGAGGAAGCCGACGGGGTCGATGCCCTGCCACATCATGTGGCTCGGGTCCCAGTTGAGACCGAAGCCCGGCCGGTGGCCGATGGCCTCGAGCGTGCGCCGAGTGGTCCAGTAGTCGTACGCGATCTCGCTCGGGTGCACCTCGAGCGCGTACCGCACGCCCTCGTCGTCGAAGACGTCGATGATCGGGTTCCACCGATCGGCGAAGTCCTGGTAGCCGGCGTCGATCACCGACTCCGGCACGGGCGGGAACATCGCCACGTACGGCCAGATGCGGGACCCGGTGAAGCCGGTGACGCGCGTGACGCCGAGGCCGGCGGCCGCCTTCGCGGTGAGCTTCAGCTCCTCGGCGGCGCGCTGGCGCACACCCTCGGCCTCGCCGTCGCCCCACACCTTCGAGCGCAGGATGGCCTGGTGCCGGAAGTCGATGGGCTCGTCGCACACGGCCTGGCCGGTGAGGTGCTGCGACAGCGCGTGCACCTGCAGGCCGTGCCGCTCGAGGATCTCGAGGCGACCCCGGAGGTAGGCCGGGTCCTCGGCGGCCCGCCACACGTCGAGGTGCTCGGCGGAGCAGGCGATCTCGAGGGCGTCGAAGCCCCAGCCGCTCGCCAGGCGGGCGACCTCCTCCAGCGGCAGGTCGGCCCACTGGCCGGTGAACAGCGCTACGGGGGTGGTGATCTGGGGCATGGCTCCCTCTCGTCGGCGGTGACGGTGGCGGTGACGCGGATCCGGTGACGGCGCGTGGGATCCACGGTACACACCGGGCCGCGCGCCGCCACGGGTCGGGTTCAGCGAAAGTTCGCCGACTGCGTGCGCTGGTAGCCGGCCAGCGTGATGCCGCCGAGGAGCAGCGCCCACGCCGCGAGGAGGAGCAGCGGGACGCCGCTCGCGGCCGTGTCCTGACGGGCGGCGGCGCTCGTCAGCGCGCTCCAGGCACCCGTCGGCAGCAGGACCGTGAGGGAGGCCCAGGGCGTGCCGCTCGTGTCGCCGCCCGTGAACAGGCCGCCCGCGAACGACAGCGGCAGGTACACGAGGTTCGCGAGCCCGAGGGCTCCGCGGGCCGGGAACCAGTAGCCCATCGCGAGCCCGAGCAGCGCCATCGGCACCGCGCCGGCCAGGACGGCGAGCGCGACGGCCGCGAGCGTCGCCGCGTCGACGCGCACGCCCCCGGCGGTGAGGCCGAGCGCCAGCACCGGGATCACGAACACGATGCCGAAGACGCACGCCACCGTGAGCTTCGCGGCCAGGCGGATCCACGCGGGCACCGGCGCCGTGAACAGCCACCGCTCCCAGGGCGACTCCCGGGCCGACGCGACCCCGACGCCGAACTGGAACGTGACCGTGCCGAGCACGGAGAAGAGGACGTAGCCGAGCAGGACGCTGAGCCGCGCGCTCGGGGAACCGCCCTGCGGCAGTCCGACGACCGCGTAGATGAGCACGGGATACGCGAGCAGCGGGAGGACGAAGGCGGGCATCCGCGCGTTCTGGGCGAGCTCGCTCACCACGTGCGCGCGGTAGACGGCGAGGCGCCGGCGCGCGGTGGGGCGTGCGGGCGAGGGCTGCTCCGCCGCGGAGGCGGAGGCGGACGCGGACGCGGTCATCGGGCGCATCCCGCGGGATCGGCGGCGCCCGGGAGGACGGCACCGCAGCCCTCCTCCGAGGATGTCGGCACCCGCGGCGGCGAGGACGTGACCGACCCGGCAGCGCCGCCCGCCAGCACGCGCTCGACGATCTCGCCGAGCCCCGGCTCGACGATCGTGAGGGAGGGCCGCGCGACGGCGGCGAGCACGAGACCGGCGACCGCGTCCGACCGGTCCGTGTCGACGACCCACCGGATCCGCTCGCCCTCGCGCGGCTCCTCCCCGGGCGCGGGGACCGCACCCGCCGACCGGAGCTCGCGCGCCTCGGACGGCGTCGCGTCGAAGGAGACGCGGTGCATGCCCGCGAGCCCCCGGAAGTCGGCGGCGGTCCAATGGCCCACCACGCGCCCGTGGTCGAGGCACACCACGGTGTCGGCGAGCGCCGCCACCTCCTCCATGTCGTGCGAGGCGAGCAGCACCGTGCGCCCGGAGTCGCGGACGGCGGCGATGGCCTCGCGCACGGCGGCACGGCCGGGGATGTCGAGCGCGGCCGAGGGCTCGTCGAGCACCACGACCGGGGTGCCCGCCCCGACGACGCACGCCAGCGCGACCCGCCGACGCTCGCCGCCGCTGAGGCCGCCCGTCTGCCGGCCCGCGAGCGCCTCGAGGCCGAAGCGGTCGACCGCCGCCGCCGGCGCGAGGGCGTCCGCGTGCGGCACGAGGGCGAGCGCCAGCACCTCCCGCACCGTCAGGTACTCGGGGAACGCGAGCGCCTGCGGCATCACCGCGACCAGCGCCGCCGTGGGCCCGCCGCGGCGCACGGCGTGGCCGAGCACGCGCGCCCGCCCGGCGTCCGGGCGACGCGTGGCGGTGAGCACGTCGATGGCCGTCGTCTTGCCGGATCCGTTCGGCCCGAGCAGCGCGTGCACGAGGCCGGGCGCGAGCGCGAAGGACGCGTCGTCGAGCGCGCGCGTGCGCCCGAAGGTCCGGGTGATCCCGTCGAGCTCCACCGCATCAGTCATGTGCTGCCTCCTCCAGGGCGAAGTGTCGCGCACCGGCGGTCGCCGCGTGCGGGTCCTCGGGGTGCGCGGGCACGTCGGGCCCTGGGCGCCCACCCATCGAGATCGCGTAGAGCGACGACTGCGTCACCCCGTCGAGCCCGAGCACGGCGTCGAGCTCGTGGTCGACGAAGCCGACCCACCCGATCGAGGGCAGCCCGAGCGCGGTCGCCACGAGCAGCGCGTTCTGCGCGACGTGACCGGCCTCCAGCAGGGTGAGCCGGTAGCCCCGCAGGCCGTACTTCGTGCGGGATCGCTCGAAGCTGCCGGTGATCACGATGGTCGCGGCCGCCTGCTCGGCGAGTGGCGCCATGGCCGTCGGCGCGGCCGTCCGGAAGCGGGCGAGCCGCCCGGCGCGGTCGAGCCCGGACACGTCGACGAGCGTCTCCTCGAGTGGATCGAGCTGGTGGATTCCCGGCGCCAGCCCCTCCGCCGCGCGCACCACGACGTGCAGGTCGAGCGGGTAGAGACCGCCGGCCGAGGGGACGAACCTCCCGGATCCGCCGGCCGCGCGCGGCCCGTACGCCAGGCGCAGCACCGTCGCGAGCTCCGCGAGCGGGACGGATGCGGCGAGCGACTCGGGATCCGCCGAGCGCCGCGCCGCCATCGTCGCGCCGAGCGCGTGCGGGAGCGGGAGCGCGGGCGGGAGGGCGAGCGCCGGGAGCAGGCGGGGCGCGCTCGTGGCGCCGCCCGGACCCGCGTCGATGCCCTGCGCCTCCTGCGCCAGCTGCTGCGCGTAGCGCACGTCGGTCCAGCCGGGGTGGGTGATGCGCGTGATCTTGGACGCCTCGTGGAAGTCCTCGGCGAGATCGCCCGCTGGGCGCTCGACGGCGCCGCCGACGCTGAAGATCGGGCCGACGCTGCCGGCGGACGCGGACGCGGGCGCAGGCGCAGGCGCAGGCTCGTGCGCGTCCACCGCAGCGGAAGCGGGTTCGGGCGCGGCGCCGGGGCGCCCCGACGCATCGACTTCCCGCCCGTCCCCCGGGGCGCTCGCGGGCGCCGTGCCGATGCCGATGATGCTCATGGGGTCCTCCTGGTGGTGCCGGCGGTGTGCGCCGCAGGCGCGCGGACGGGGATGCGGGACGGGGATGCGGGCGGGGACCGCCCTCACGGGAACGGGTGCGGGACGTCGACGAGGTGCTCCGGGCCGTCGAGCGCGGGCCCGTCGCGCCACCGCCGGTACAGCCGCGGATGGCCGAGGAACCGCGCGTCGTGCCGCACGTCGAGCGCCACGAGGTCCGGGCTCAGCGCGCGGACCACGTGGTAGCCGGCGGCGCGCACCTCGGGCGCGGTGATCCCGGCGAGCAGCACCTCGATGCCGTCCCGATGCAGCCCCTCCACGACCTCGCCCCAGGTCGACGGCCCGCCCAGGGACGCGGTGCGCACACCCGACGCGTCGAGGGCGGCGGACAGCGGCCGGGCGGAGGGCGGGCAGTGCAGCCGCACGTGGTCCTCGAACTCGACCACCTCGGCGGGCCCGATGGGCGGCCGGGGCAGGAGCCGCAGGCACCAGTTGTGCGTGTGCACCGCCTCGCGCACGGCGTTGAGGGCGGCGCGGTCGAGGTGGAAGTCGGCCGCGCATCCCACCGCGACGCCGAGGCGGTCGCTGCGCATGACCGCGAGGAGCACGGGCACGTCCGCGGCCGCATCGAGCACCCGCAGCGAAAACGCTGCGCCGAATCGGCCGCACAGCTCCTCCAGCCGGTCGAGCTCGCGTCGCGTGGCGTCGGCGAGACGTGGGCTCGCACGCCAGTCGAAGGCCGGCGGCGCGGATCCCCGCAGCCACGCCCGCTGGAAGGCGTCGCGCTCGATGAGCTCGAGGATGGCCCGGCCCGCGGCGAAGCCGAACGTGGGCCCGGCCGCGACGCCCGACGACGTGGTCGCCTCCAGGTGCGGCTCGCGGTGCCCGTCGGACGCGTGCGGGTCCTGGAACACCGCCATCTGGGCGGGCACGTGCACCCGGCGGCCGCCGTGCAGCGACCGCGCCGGCAGCCAGCTCATGAGCCGCCCGCGCTCCGGCTCCTCGAACGCGAACGCCGGGTCCGCGCGCTGCGTCGAGTGGAACCGCCGGAAGGCAGCGGGCGCCACCTGCCGGGGATCCGATCCGAGGGGTGCGCGGAACGCCCCGCGGGCACCCGCCAGCGAGAGCCGCTCCACGGCCTCGCCCACGCACGACCTCCGGGCGTCGGCGGAGCTCCCGCCGGGACCCATGCTGAAGCCCTCCGACACCACGCCCGTGAGGAAGCCCGTGTCGGCCGTCCGCGCCGAGTGCAGGGCGTCGGGGATGGCGTCCGGCGTGAAGGCCATGGGATGCGAGTAGGCGACGAGCCCGGTGAAGGGGCTGACCACGTCGCCCACCACGGCCCTCACGCCCGCCACGGCCCTCACGCCCGCCACGGCCCTCACGCCCGCCACGGCGAGACCACCCCAGCGTACGGACGCGGACCGCACGTGCCGCAGCGGGCGACGCGGAACACCGGATGCGCCTCCGCCGACAGCACCTTCGGCTCGACCACGAGGACCGTGCTCGCGACCAGCCAGTCGCGCGCGAAGATCCATCGGGCCGCGTAGCGCGCGGCGAACCCCGCCGCGATGGCGTCGAGCCCCGGATCCCGCGGGAGGGGCGCGACCGCGTCGGCGGCCGCCGCGTGGTCGCCGGCGAAGGGCGTGGTCGAGGCCCAGCGGAGGGCGACGCACTCGAGGCACGGCCCCTCGTCGGGCACGACCACCGGGCCGACGAGCTGGAAGCGGCCGTCGAACGGGTGGACGGGGAGCCACGCCCGCCCGGCCGCGTGCATCCTCGCCCCCACCTCGCGGAGGAGCCGCCGGCTGCCGGCCGCGATGACCAGGTCGGCATCGGACTCGTCGGTCAGCTCCGCCGAGGGCAGGGCATCGGCGAGGGAGGCGAGCAGGGCGGGGATGTCGTCGCCGACGAGCGCGACCCGGGCGGGGGTGCGCGGATCCCGCAGGGGCCCGAGCCCCGTGCGGTCGCCGCCGTTGCGCCGGGCCTCGTCGAGGATGTGCGCGAGCTCGGCCTGGTCGGGGTCGTCGAGCCGGCCGACCGGGTGGAGCGACGGGACGTCGTCCGCCGCGGACCGGGTGGGCGCGCCCACGACGACGTCCCGGAGGACCAGCTCGTCGACGAGCTCGGCCACGACCGGGGCGTGCTCGGCGAAGGCGCGATCGACGTCCGCGCGCGTGAAGGGCCGGGAGAGGAGGCGCGACACCGCGGAGACGGCGTCGCCCGAGGGCAGCTGCAGGGAGACCAGCTCGCGACCGCCGAGGAGGTGAAGGGTGTCCTCCACCTCCCCGGCGGCGTAGCGGGGACTCACCGAGTAGGTCGTCGACGGGTCCATGGCGGACCCGTCAGCGAGGCTGCTGCTTGCTGCTGCACGAGCAGCACGTGCTGCAGCAGAGGGTGACGTCGGCCATGACGACCTCGGCCTCCCGTCCACGGTGCGTGATGGTGAAGCCGAACGCCTCGGCGAGGAGGGCGTCGGCGCGCGCGGCATCGACCTCCTCGACGCGCCTGTTCGCCTCCGCGAGCGCCGACGCTCCCGTCGACACCGGTCCTTCCATGAGCATGGTCATGCCGTTTCCTCTCTCCGAGCGGTGATGCGGTGATGGTGGGTGGGACGACGTCTTTCTAGCACGATCCTCCGTGCCCTGGGCGAGAACGCCTGCCCTGTGGACAACCCGTCCGCCCGACCGGCCGATCCACCCGCGTCGAGGCCGCCCGCGTCGGATCCGGCGCGTACCCTGGAGCCCGTGACGGACGAGATGCTGGCCTTCCCCTGGGAGGACGACCTCGCCCCCGCGGCACCCGCGCCGCCGCCGCCCCCGCCGCACCTCACGCGCATCGTCGCCCACTCGTCCGACCGGGTCGCATGGCTGCGGGCGCGCAGCTTCGGCATCACCGCCACCGACGTCGCCCGGCTCGCGACGGACGCCTCGCTGCAGGCCGTCGCGCTCGAGAAGCTCTACGGCTCGGGCTTCGGCGGCAACCGGTACACCGACCACGGCCGGGAGCGCGAGCCGGAGATCGCGCGCTGGGTCGAGGCCGAGCACGGGATCGTCCCGAGCGCGCACCTCTTCCACGCGGAGGGCCAGCGCCGCCACCTCGCGACGCCCGACGGCGTGGGCCTCCGGTCCGACGGCCGGCTCGAGCTCGCGGAGATCAAGACCACCGCCAAGCCGTGGCGCAGCGTGCCCCGCAACTACCTGCGCCAGATCTGGTGGCAGCAGTACGTGCTGGGTGCCGAGCGCTCGCTCATCGTGTGGGAGCAGCACGTCGACTTCGTGCCGGTCCACGAGATCCCGAGGTGGAAGTGGATCGACCGGGACGAGGCCGAGATCGCGGCGCTCGTCGCGCGCGCGAACGACCTCATCGCCCTCATCGTCCGCATGGCCAACGCGCCGGCCGGAGCCCGCGGCCTGGCCTGACCCGGCCTCAGCGGATGCGCGCGATCCGCACCCGCATCCGCTCGACCGCGCGCCGGGTCGGCGCCGTCCGGTCCGGCCCGATGCGCACGCCCGGGACCCGCGCCACCGCCTCGACCCCCGCGAGCCCGCCAGCCGTGAGGCCCCTCCGCATTCTTCTCACCCGGGGAACACCGTGGAAACACGCCCGACTCACGCGCCGACTTCACTGGACGAGCGGGGGCCGAGGTGGGACCCACCACGCCGCCGGGTCCGAGGAGGGGTCGCACGATGAGCCAGGTCGTCCAGTCCAGAGCCGGCGCCGCAGCCGCCGAGGCCGAGCGGGACCGCGCGGCCGCGGCCGTCGCCCTCGCACCGCGCGGGGAGACCATGCGGGCGGTCGTCGTCACCGAGACGGGCGGGCCCGAGGTGCTGCACCTGGCGGACGTGCCCGTGCCGCACCGCCTCGACTCGGAGGTGCTCGTGAAGGTCGTCGCCGCCGGGGTGAACCCCCTCGACCTGCGGCTGCGCGCGGGCGGGCCCGGCGGTCCGGGCCTCGGCGCGCTGCCCGCGGTGCTCGGCCGCGACTTCAGCGGGGTCGTCGTGGAGTCCCCCTACGAGGACCACGCGCTGCATCCCGGCGACGAGGTGTTCGGGCTCGCCATGGTGCCGCGCATGCCGGGCAGCTACGCCCCGTACATCGCCGTCCCGAGCGTCAGCCTCGCCCGGAAGCCCGCCCGGCTCTCGCACGTCGAGGCGGCGGCCACGCCGGTCAGCGCGCTCACGGCGTGGGGCATGGTGGTCGACATCGGCCGGGCCCACGAGGGCCAGGTCGTCCTGGTGCACGCGGGCGCGGGCGGGGTCGGCCACTTCGCCGTGCAGTTCGCGCGCCACTTCGGCGCCCGGGTCGTCGCGACCGGATCGCCCCGGAACGTCGACTGGCTGGCGGAGCTCGGCGCCGACGAGGTCATCGACCGCACGCAGGTGCGCTTCGAGGACGTGCTCGCCGACGTCGACGTGGTGATCGACCTGGTCGGCAACTGCACGGACGACACCGGCACGCGGTCCCTCCAGGTCCTCCGGCGCGGGGGCCTGCTGGTCAGCGCGCCCGTGCAGGGGTGGCCGACCCTCGTGCAGGACGCCGCCGCGGTGGGCGTGCGCGCCACCCACTACGAGGTCGCGCCCGACGGTCAGACGCTGGCGGTCATCGCCCGGCTCCTCGAGTCGGGCGACATCAAGGTGTACGTCGACGAGGTGTTCGACCTGGAGGACGCGGCGGAGGCGCACCGCCACATGGAGAGCGGACACGCGCGCGGCAAGGTCGTGCTGAACGTGTCGCGCGGCTGACCCGCCCGGGGCTCAGCCGCGGACGGTCGCGGCGAGCGGCTGCTCCATCACGTGGTCGGTCTCGACGGCGTCCGACAGGCGGAACGAGCGCGTGCCGACGATGCGGAAGCCGCTGCGCTCGTAGAAGCGGATGGCCCGCGCGTTGTGCTCGTTGACCCCGAGCCAGATGCCGGCCCGGGCGTCGCGACCCCGCTCCCCCGCCAGCTCGCGCGCGATCCGCAGCGTCTCTGCCATGAGCGGCCGGGCGACCCCGACCCCGTGCATCCCGGCCTCCACGTACACCTTGCTGAGCTCGACCTCGGGCCGGAGCCGGAGCGCGCCGGCCACGTCGGGGTCGGCGGGAGGCGCGGCGACGAGCATCGTGTAGCCCACCGGGCGGCCGTCCACCTCCGCGAGGAGGACGCGGTGGGCCGCGTCCTCGAGGTGCGCCCGGAAGCGCGCGGGCGAGAGCACGGAGCGGATGTGCGCCGCGATCGCCTCGGCCGTCGTCGTGGGCGGGCACGCGAGGGCGAAGGTGCGCGCGGCGAGGGCCGCGACCTCCTCCGCGTCGGCGGGCGTCGCGACGCGGAACGCGGGGGCGGAGGAGACGGCGGGGTCGTCCGCGGCGGCGGTCGCGATGTCGGGGGTGCTCACCCTGAGAGCCTAGGCACCGGCACGGCCCGGAGACGACGGAAGGGCCCGCCGAGGCGGGCCCTTCCTGTGCTGCGGTCGTGCGGGCGCTCGCGCGCCGTGGGACTAGATGGAGTTGACGTCCACCGGGATGCCGGGGCCGAAGGTCGTGGAGACCGTGGCCTTCTGCACGTAGCGGCCCTTCGAGGAGGACGGCTTGAGGCGGACGATCTCCTCGAGCGCGGCGCCCACGTTCTCGGAGAGCTGCTCGGGCGAGAAGCTCGCCTTGCCGACCACGAAGTGGACGTTGGCGTGCTTGTCGACGCGGAACTCGATCTTGCCGCCCTTGATGTCGGACACCGCGCGCGCGACGTCCGGGGTGACCGTGCCGGTCTTGGGGTTGGGCATGAGGCCACGCGGTCCGAGGACCTTGCCGAGGCGTCCGACCTTGCCCATGAGCTCGGGCGTGGACACGGCGGAGTCGAACGACGTGTAGCCGCCCGCCACCTTCTCGATGAGCTCGTCGCCGCCGACCTCGTCGGCTCCTGCGGCGATGGCCGCCTCGGCCGCGGGGCCCGTCGCGAAGACGATGACGCGGGCGGTCTTGCCGGTACCGTGAGGAAGGATGACGGTGCCGCGGACCATCTGGTCTGCCTTGCGGGGGTCGACGCCGAGCTTGAGCGCGACCTCGACGGTGCTGTCGAACTTGCTGGAACCGGTCTCGCGCGCGAGCTCGACGGCCTCCGCGGCGGTGTACGCCTTGGCGGGATCGATCTTCTCGGCTGCGGCCCGGTAGGCCTTGGACTTCGCCATGTTCTTCTCCTGTTTCGAGAGTGCGGTGGATGTGAGCCTGGCTGGCTCTCCCGCGTGATGCTGGAGCGGACCCCGGTCGGGCTCCGCGGGTGGTGGAGGCTAGGCCTCGACCGTGATGCCCATGGAGCGGGCGGTGCCGGCGATGATCTTCGCCGCGGCGTCGATGTCGTTGGCGTTGAGGTCGGCCTGCTTCTGCTCGGCGATCTCGCGGACCTGGTCCATCGTGAGCTTCGCGACCTTGACCGTGTGCGGCGTGCCCGAGCCCTTGGCGACTCCGGCGGCCTTCTTGATGAGCTCCGCGGCCGGGGGCGTCTTCAGGATGAACGTGAACGTCCGGTCCTCGTAGACGGTGATCTCGACGGGGATGACGTTCCCGCGCTGAGCCTCGGTCTGGGCGTTGTACGCCTTGCAGAACTCCATGATGTTGACGCCGTGCTGTCCCAGCGCCGGCCCGATGGGCGGTGCGGGGTTGGCGGCGCCGGCCTTGATCTGCAGCTTGATCAGACCCGTGACCTTCTTCTTCGGTGCCATTTCTCTTCCTTCTTCTTGATTGCTAGATCGAGCGGGCCGCGCGGCCCGACCGCCTAGAGCTTGGTGACCTGGTCGAAGCTGAGCTCGACCGGGGTCTCGCGCTCGAACAGGGAGACGAGGACCGTGAGCTTGCCGCTCTCGGGCTTGATCTCGCTGATGGAGCCGGGGAGGCCCGCGAACGAGCCCTCCTTGATCGTGATCGTCTCGCCGATCTCGAAGTCGACCTCGGCGGCGACGACGCGCTGCGCCTGTCCGCCCTTGGTGGGCTGGCCCTTGACCTGCGCCACCTCCTTGATCTCGACGAGGCTCTTCAGCATGGAGAAGGCCTCCTCGAAGCGCAGCGGCGTGGGGTTGTGGGCGTTGCCCACGAAGCCCGTGACGCCGGGGGTGTGGCGGACGACCGACCAGCTGTCCTCGTTGAGGCTCATGCGCACCAGCACGTAGCCGGGGATGCGCACGCGGTTGACCATCTTGCGCTGGCCGTTCTTGATCTCGACGACGTCCTCCATCGGGACCTCGATCTGGTAGATGTCGTCCTCCATGTTGAGCGACACCATGCGGTTCTCGATGTTGCTCTTCACACGGCGCTCGAAGCCCGCGTAGGAGTGGATGACGTACCACTTGCCCGGCTTGGAGCGGAGCTCCTTGCGGAAGTCCTCGTAGGGGTCGACCTCGGGCGCGTCCTCGTCGGGCACCAGGTCGGCCTCGGCCTCCGCGACGTCCTCGGCGGTGGCGGGCGTGACCTCGGCGGGCTCGAGTGCCTCCTCGGCCGCCTCCTCCTCCGCCTCGTCGTCGGTCGCCTCGACGGCGGCCTCGGCCTCGTCGGCGGAGTCGATGTCGAGCGCGTCCTCGACGATCGCGTCGGCCTCGGGGTCGTCCACCGACTCCATGGCGTCGAGCGCGGCCGTCAGGTCGGTCTCGACGTCGTCGCCCTCGACGTGCAGGGCGGTGTGCTCCGCCGCGTCCGAGCTGCCCTCGGATGCGGTGGTGACGGAACCCTCCTGGGCCTCGTCCACCTCGGAGGACTGCTCCGCCGCGGGGGCGAGGTCGACGTCGTCGCGCTTGCTCTCAGCCAATGGATCTACTTCCCTCGTTCTTCGTAGTGCATGTACGTCTCGTGCCGTGCGACTCCCGCACGCGCGGAGGCGGATCGATGCGACCCGCCGCGCTCCCGGCCCTCGTGCGCCGCGGCGCGAGGGTCCGTGGACCCCGTGCGACCGCCGTCCGGTCCGTGCCGCCTCCGTGCGGAGGCCCCGGTGCTAGGCGCCGTTGCCGAACACCACGATGGCGAGGTACCCGAACAGCTGGTCGAGGAGCGAGACGATCACCATCATCACGATGACGAAGGCCAGGACCACTCCCGTGAACGTGAGCAGCTCCTTGCGGGTGGGGGTGACCACCTTCTTGAGCTCCTGCACGACCTGCTTGATGAAGAGCACCAGCCGGGCGAAGGGGTTGCGCCGCGCGTCCCGCTGCTCGCGAGCCTGCGCGACGATCTCCTCGCTCGGCTCGTCGACGATCTTCCGCGCCACGCGTGGGTCCCTTCCTGCATTGCTCGGCGCCTCCCGGAGCTCGGGCGAGCCGCGATGGGCCGCGTCCGTGGACGCGGATCATCTAGCAGGGCGGACAGGACTCGAACCTGCAACCTGCGGTTTTGGAGACCGCTGCTCTACCAATTGAGCCACCACCCTCTGCGTCGGCGCCCGCCTGCCCCTGCACCCCACCACCGTGCGAGCACGGACGGAAGAGGGCGCGGAAGAGCATGGCGGAGATACCGACCCGGACGAGTGTACCAGCATCCGCGCCCGCGCGGTCCGGACCCCCGTCCGACAGGCGTCGGCGCCCGCGTGGCGCGCCGTCCGGATCCCTATGCTCGCAGGTATGTCCGAACCGCAGAGCACCGTCCCCCTCAGCCGCGTCTCCACCCGCATCGGATCCATCGCCGAGTCCGCGACCCTCAAGGTCGACGGCAAGGCCAAGGCCCTGCAGGCCGCCGGGCGTCCCGTCATCAGCTTCGCGGCGGGCGAGCCCGACTTCCCGACGCCCGACTACGTGGTCGAGGCCGCGGTCGAGGCCGCCCGGGATCCCCGCAACCACCGCTACACCGCGGCCGCCGGCCTCCCCGACCTCCGCGAGGCGATCGCCGACAGGACGCGCGCCTCCTCCGGCCTCGACGTGGGGATCGACCGGATCATCGTCACCAACGGCGGCAAGCAGGCCGTCTACCAGGCGTTCCAGACGCTGCTCGACCAGGGCGACGAGGTCCTCGTCCCCACGCCGTACTGGACCACCTACCCCGAGGCCATCCGGCTCGCGGGCGGCGTCCCCGTCGACGTGTTCGCGGGCGCCGACCAGGGCTACCTCGTCACCGTCGAGCAGCTCGAGGCCGCATGGACCCCGCGCACGAAGGTGCTGCTGTTCGTCTCGCCCTCCAACCCCACGGGTGCCGTCCACTCGCGGGAGCAGACCCGCGAGATCGGCGAGTGGGCCGACGCCAAGGGCCTGTGGGTCATCAGCGACGAGATCTACCAGGACCTCGTATACGACGGGGCCGAGGCCGCGAGCATCGTCGACGTCGTGCCGGCGCTGGCCGACCGCACGATCCTCGTCAACGGCGTCGCGAAGACCTACGCGATGACCGGCTGGCGGGTCGGGTGGATGGTCGGCCCCGCGGACGCCATCAAGGCCGCCGGCAACCTGCAGTCGCACCTCTCCTCCAACGTCTCCAACGTCTCGCAGCGCGCGGCGATCGCGGCGCTCCGCGGCCCGCGGGACACCGTCGACCGCATGCGGGAGGCGTTCGACCGCCGCCGCCGCACGATCGTCGCCGAGCTCGACGCCATCCCGGGCTTCGTCACGCCCACTCCGCAGGGCGCGTTCTACGTCTACCCCGACGTCACGGGCCTGTTCGGCCGCGAGATCGACGGCGTGACCCCCACGAGCTCGCTCGAGGTCGCCGACCTCCTGCTGGAGAAGGCCGAGGTCGCGGCGGTGCCCGGCGAGGCGTTCGGCCCGAGCGGGTTCCTGCGCTTCAGCTACGCGCTCGGCGACGAGGCGCTGCTCGAGGGCGTGCGGCGGATCCGCGACCTCCTCGCTTGATCCGCTGCGCGTTCCGTGCGGGTCGGCCTCGCTCGGGGAAGGGCTCTGATCATCGTCCTATGACGACAACAGTCGAGGCATTCGTCTCGGCTCGGAAGCGCCCGATCCCCCTCACACGGACCACCCCGGCCTGATCGCGACCCACGCGGCCCGATGATCTTCGATCGGATCCACACTCTCATCACGAGAGATCGCTGGCGGCTTTCCGCACCAGCCCGATCGATACGTCCCGGGGCGACCGGGCGGTGGCCTGGCGCCGGCCTACGTCGCCCGGGTCGGCTCGCTTCGGTGCTCATGCACCTCCCGAGCGAGGCCACGCCCTCCGGCGTGCGCTCCTGGGACCCCGCGCCCCGGCCGGTACCACCCCTGCACACATCCGCAACGCGCCCTGTGAAATACGCGAGCAGCACGGACTGCGCGAGCACTACGTTGCCCGTCATCGCCCCGCATCGACAGAGGACGCACGGCGAGGACGAACGCGACCTGCATCTCGTTCCACAGATCGATGCAGATCTGGCCCGCGACATCGGAAAGCCATCCCCGATCACGGGCGACACACGGCTGCTCATTCTTGCCGCCTTCTCACACGACGCATCGAGCGGTTTCCGCGACGCTCCTCCCGAACCGTCTCCGCAGAGCCTGCTGCGCGAACGGCGCCATGCGAACTTCCTTCCGGCACCTCCCCTGACCGCGCGGCGCCGGAAGGAAGCCGCGTCGAGAATCAGCAGTGCATGCCCCAAGCGAAGCGAAGCGAAGCGAAGCGAAGCGAAGCGAAGCGAAGTCCTTTGCGCGACCAGACGACCGTGGCCGTCCAGTCAAACAATCGAACAAAGAGGTTGCCCATGAAGAATGAGCCAATGTCCCCTTCAGCGGCAATGCCGTTGGGTGCGCTCGGGGTGTCCTTGGTTCTCGTCCTGGCACCGGCGCTTCCCGCCGATGCTGGCACGGATCCATCGTCGCCCCATACGGGCAGATCTAGCCCCACCCAGGCAGAAGTGCAGGACTTCGCGCTGAAGAGCCAGACGGAGCAGGAGGCGTGGACGAGGCTCACCGATCGCGATGCGGAGGAGTTCGAGGCCGTCTACGACCAGGCAGGACTACAGGCGCAAAGCGGACTTCGCTTCACCATCGAGAGCGCGACCGCGTGGCGCGTCACCCCTGACCTCCGCATGCTGCGCATCCCCGTCGCGTCAGGACAAGATGTCGAACAGCAGACCAGCATCTCCGTCTTCTTCGACGACGCGGGCAAGCTCATCGACACTACTGAGTTCCTGTTCAAGGCCACCTCCCCCACTTCCGGAACCGTTCACGCTTGGGCTGGAAGCAAGACTGTGTCGAATCACGACGTGAGCGCTCCTGGAGCCCGTTCCTCGATGGCGCTCTCTTCCCAGGGCGGATCGATCTCCACCATGGACTACCAGAGAGGAGACTGGTGGGGGAACTTCAACCAGTGCCTCTCCAACGCCGGGATCGCCGCGTGGGTCATGACCGGCATCAGCATCGCCTGTGCCGCGATCTGCGTCGCCACACTAGGAGCCGGATGTCTCGTCTGCCTAGGGGCCGCATCAGCGGGATCCAGCGGCACAGTGACTTCTTGCATCGGCATGGCCAACCACTACAGCTGAGATGATGATGCAGAACAGCAAGAGAATAGCCGAGTCCATTCCCAGCGTTGCGGTGATGCTGGCGATCCCCGGACTGGTCTTGAGCCAGATCGCACCGTTCAGCAGCTACGCCGCGGTGTTCTGGCTCACGTCGGGCGCGTTCATGCTCGTCGCATTGACATTCGCCATCCGCAATCGGCGGAACAGCAAAGGGAAGTGAGACGGCCAGGGGCCCCCGTCCCTCGGGGTTCGGCGCGGTGGACCCTTATCTGTCCTCATTCGTGCGCCGGATCCGCGACCTGCTGGCCTGACCCGCCGCCCGGCCCGTGCCGGCCTACCCGCCCCTAGAGGGAGAGGCCGACCAGCACGGGCTCGGGCTGCAGGATCACGCCGTGCTCGCTCATCACGCGGCCCTGCACGTAGCGCGCGAGGGCGGCGACGTCCTCGGCGGTCGCGGTGCCGCGGTTCGTGAGCGCGAGCGTGTGCTTCGAGGAGACCGCGGCGCCCGATCCGGGAAGCTGGAAGCCGCGCTGCACGCCCGAGCGCTCGATGAGCCACGCGGCGCTGAGCTTCACGCCCGCGGGCTCGCGACGGCGGCGCGCGACGGCCTCGCGCTCGATCGCCTCCGCGACCTCCCACTGGTCGCCGAGGGGGACGACGAGGTCCTCGGGCGGGTCCTCCTGCGGCCAGCGCGGGGCGTCGGCCGGCAGCGTGCGGGCGAAGGCGGCGCTGACGATCGGGTTGGTGAAGAAGGACCCGGCGCTCCAGGTGTCGGGATCCGCGTCGTCGAGCACCATGCCCTTGGACGCCCGGAGCGCCAGCACGGTCTCGCGCACGCGGGCGACGGGCACGCGGTCGCCGAGCTCGACGCCGAGGGCGCCCGCCAGCTGCTGGTAGGCGATCGGCAGGCCGAGCGCGTCGGGTCCGTCGCCCGGGGTGAGCGCGAAGTCCACCGAGAGCACGACGCCCACGCGGCCGCGCTTCAGCGACGACGTGCGGTAGCCGAGGCCGAGGTCGGCGGTGCTGAGCCGTTCCACCGTCCCCGACTCGTAGTCGAGGAAGTCGACGGCCTCGAGGACGTTGGCGACCTCCTGGCCGTACGCGCCGATGTTCTGCACCGGGGAGGCGCCGGTCGACCCGGGGATCCCGGAGAGCGCCTCGAGGCCCGCGAGGCCGTCGGCCACGGTGCGCGCCACGAGCGCGTCCCACGGCTCGCCGGCCTGCACGCGCACGAGCACGGTCCCGTCGGGGCGCACCTCGCCGACCTCGACGCCACGCGTCGCGATGCGGACGACCGTGCCGGCGATCCCCTCGTCGGAGACCAGGGTGTTGGAGCCGCCGCCGAGGACCACCCAGTCTTCGCCGACGGACCACAGGCCGAGCAGCGTGTCGACGAGCTCGTCGCGCTCGCTCACGGTCACGAGCTCCTCCGCGGGGCCGCCGACGCGGAGCGTCGTGAGGTCGGCGAGCGGGGCGTCGCGGTGGGTCTGGATCGTCACGGGTGCCCTACGCCAGCCGGACCTGCGCCTGCGCGCGGCCCAGCACCGTCTTGCCGTCGACCGAGGCCGCGATGTCGATGCGGACGGTCCCCGCCTCCGCGTCGATCGCGCCGACCTTGGCGACGATGGTCATGTCCTGCCCGGCGGCGGGATCCACGACCACGGGCCGCGTGAAGCGCACGCCGTACGCGACGATGCGGGCCGGGTCGCCCGCCCAGTCGGCGACGGGCTGCACTGCCTGGCCCATGGTGAGCATGCCGTGCGCCAGCACGCCCGGGAGCCCGACCGACGCGGCGACGTCGTCGCGGTAGTGGATGGGGTTGAAGTCGCCCGACGCGCCCGCGTAGCGGACGAGGGAGTCGCGCGTGAGGTGGAGGGAGCGCTCGGCCACGACGTCGCCCACCGCGAGGTCGGCCAGCACGGGCACGGGCACGGCGGATGCGGCGCTCACGCGTCGTCCCCCCGCACCACGAGGGTCGAGACGGCCGTGACGACGTGCGCGCCGGACGCGTCGACCATGGCGGACTCGGCCGTCACCATGGAGTTGCCGCCGAGCGACGCCACCTTGGTGACGGTCAGCGTGGCGGTGAGCTCGTCGCCCGCGACCACGGGGCGCGTGTACGTGAACGCCTGCTCGCCGTGCACGACGCGGCTGAAGTCGATGCCCGCGTCGGGCTCCGCGAGGAGCTGCGCGAGCGTCGCCTCCTGCACCACGACGGGGAAGGTGCTCGGCGCGACCACGTCCGCGTGGCCGGCGGCGCGCGCGGCCTCGGGGTCGAGGTGGACGGGGTGGGTGGCGCCGACGGCACGGGCGAACTCGCGCACCTTCTCGCGTCCCACCAGGTACGGGGCGGCGGCGGGGAGCACGCGACCCTGGATCTCTGGATTCACTGGCACCGGACGATCCTACGCGGCGGGCCCGTCGGCGCCCTCGGGGGCGCCGGCCGGCGAGCGCCCCCGGGCATGCGAGAGCCCCGGCCCCCACTTCTCGTGGGGACCGGGGCCCGGGTCGCGATGCCGCCGGAGCGGATCAGCTGCCTACTGGCAGGAGTCGCACTGCAGGAGCTCCATGGGGTCGACGGGGATCGCGTAGCCGCCGACGGAGTCGTTGTTGTCGTAGTCCATGTGTTCCTCCTGGTGCGTCGTGTCGGGAGCCGCCGGTCGCGGTTCCTCAGGTCTCGGTGCTCGCAGCTCCGTGCCCTCCCGGGACCGCGTCGATGCGGGTCCCGGGTTGCTCGGCCACCTGGTGGGGCGGCGAGGTCTCCACTATATAACCCGAACTACAGACCTGTCATTCCACTACATCTAGTGTTTCGGCGTGTCGCGGCGCCTTCCGCACGATCATGCGGATCTGCGCTCGCCGACCGGATCTGGAGCCCGCGCGACCCCGGCGTGTCGCCCGCGGAGGCGCCCCACGACGGGTGCCGCGGCCCCGGGCCGACCCGCTCCCGGGCGGCCGCGCAGACCGTCGCGGCACGCACGAGGGCCGCCGCGAACGCGTCGCGGCGGCCCTCGTGCGCTCGGTGCGCGGGAGGCGGATCAGGCGCCGCCCTCGCGCGCCTCCTTCTCCGCCTCGGACTCGCTGGCGGTGTAGTCGCCGCCGGCGGACGCCTCGCGGCGCTCCTCGTCGTGCGCGTCGGGGACGGGGTTGCCCTGGGTCTTGTAGAGCACGTCGTCGTGCTCGGCGCCCGAGGCGTGGTCGGGGTGGTCGGGGGATTCGTGGTGGGTCATGCCCGGAGGCTACGCCCGGCACCTGTCCGATCGGAAGCACGGGATCCGGTGGGGCATGAGGAAAGGCCCCGGAACCTGGCGAGAGGTGTCCGGGGCCTATCGAGGAGGACGGACCGCGGAGGATCCGTGCTTCCGTAGCGGGAGCGGGACTTGAACCCGCGACACCACGATTATGAGCCGTGTGCTCTAACCACCTGAGCTACCCCGCCATGACCCCCGCCGGCGGCCGTGGCCGCTCGTGGAGGATCGAGCCCCCAGTGAGGATTGAACTCACTACCTCTTCCTTACCAAGGAAGTGCTCTACCAATGAGCTATGGGGGCGTGCCTGGGCGCGTCGGAGACGCGCTGGAACCCTACGACGATAGCAGGTCCGGGACCGCCCGCGAGACGCGCGACGGCCCCGGACCGGGGCACGGCCGGCCCGGACGGGTCGGGTCGGCCGGCAGGGGATCAGACGGCGGACAGGTCCCGGACCTCGTCGGCCGTCAGCTCGAGCTCGACGGAGGCCAGGAGGTCCGGGAGCTGCGTGAGGTCGCGCGCGCTCGCGATCGGCGCCGTGACCGACGGCTGCGCCCGGAGCCAGGCGAGGGAGACGGTCGTGACGCTGACGCCGTGGTCCGCGGCGACGCGGTCGAGCACCTCGAGGAGGGCGCGGCCGTGGTCGTCGTAGTACTGGGAGGCGGCGCCGGCGCGCGGGCTGTCGACGTCCGCGCCACGGTACTTCCCGGTGAGGAAGCCGCTCGCGAGGCCCGAGTACGGCGCCGAGGCGATGCCCTCGCGGATCAGGAGGTCGGCGAGCTCGCCCTCGTAGTCGTCGCGGGCGACGAGGTTGTAGCGGTTCTGGAGCACCTCGAAGCGGGCGATGCCCTCGCGGGCCGAGATGTCGAGGGCGGCCTGCAGGCGCTCCGCGGTGAAGTTGGAGGCGCCGATCGCGCGCACCTTCCCCTCCGTCACCAGCTCGGCGAGCGCGGTCACGGTCTCCTCGAGCGGGGTGTCCTGGTCGTCGACGTGCGCGTAGTAGAGGTCGATCGCGTCCACGCCCAGGCGGCGGAGGCTGGCCTCCACGCCGCGACGGACGCTGTCGCGGGAGGTGCCCTTCGCGGCCTCGAGCGAACCCACCTTGGTGGCGATGACGAGGTCGTCGGGGCGGCCGCGCGACGCGAGCCAGCGGCCGATGATCTCCTCCGACTCGCCGCCGGAGTTGCCGGGCTTCCACGCGGAGTACACGTCCGCCGTGTCGATGAAGTTGCCGCCGGCCGCCGTGTAGGCGTCGAGGAGCCGGAACGAGGTCTCCTCGTCGGCGGTCCACCCGAAGACGTTGCCGCCGAAGGACAGGGGCAGCACCTCCAGGCCGCTGGATCCGAGGGGCACGCGTGCGGGGTTCGTCATGACTGATCTCCTTCGTCCGGTGATGACGGCGGTGGCCGCCTCCAGGGTCAAGCCGCCGCGGGCGCCCGGCTATTCCGCGGCCGCGCGCCCGGCGGTCCCGCGGGGCCCGCGCGCCCGACCCCGACGCGGGGAGGCCCACCGCCCGTCGCCTAGGCTCGTCGCATGACTCCGCCTGCCCCCACAGCCCTGTCCCCGGCTGCCCGGGACGACATCCTGACCCGCCCCGACGGCGACGACGCGCACGGCACCGGATCCGAGTGGTGGCGCACCGCCGTGATCTACCAGATCTACCCCCGCTCGTTCGCGGACTCCGACGGCGACGGCATCGGCGACCTACCCGGCATCACCGAGCGGCTCCCCGCGCTCCGCGAGCTCGGGGTCGACGCCGTCTGGCTCTCCCCGTTCTTCCTCTCCCCGCAGAACGACGCCGGCTACGACGTGGCCGACTACTGCGACGTGGACCCGCTGTTCGGAACCCTCGACGACTTCGACCGGATGCAGCGCCGCGCGCACGAGCTCGGCCTCCGCGTGATCGTCGACATCGTCCCCAACCACACCTCCTCCGAGCACCGCTGGTTCCAGGAGGCCATCGCGACCCCCGCCGGCAGCGAGGAGCGCGCCCGCTACATGCTCCGCGACGGGAAGGGCGCCGACGGCGAGCTCCCGCCCAACAACTGGGAGTCGATCTTCGGCGGACCCGCCTGGACGCGCCTCACGGAGCCCGACGGCACGCCCGGCCAGTGGTACCTGCACCTGTTCGACTCGTCGCAGCCCGACCTCGACTGGACGAACCCGTGGGTGCGCGCCCGGTTCCGCGAGATCCTCCGCTTCTGGCTCGACCGCGGGGTCGACGGATTCCGCGTGGACGTCGCGCACGGCATGGTCAAGGCCCCCGGCCTCCCGGACTACACGCCGCCCGAGGGCCAGGGCAGCATGGGCGGCGGCGCCGGCGGCGTGGACGACGAGCCCGCCGCGTCCGCTCCCCCGCCGCCGTACTTCGCACAGGAGGGCGTCCACGAGATCTACCGCGAGTGGCGCGAGATCTTCGACTCCTACGACGGCGACCGCGCCATGGTCGCCGAGGCGTGGGTGGAGCCGCTCGCGAAGCTCGCCGACTGGGTCCGCCCCGACGAGATGCACCAGGCCTTCAACTTCAGCTACCTCGAGACGCCGTGGGACGCGACCGCGCTCCGGCACACCATCGACGCGTCGCTGGCGACCTTCTCCTCCGTCGGCGCGCCCAGCACGTGGGTGCTGTCTAACCACGACGTGGTGCGGCACGCCAGCCGCCTCGCGCTCTCGGGCGAGAACCCGCAGGGCGTCGGCATCGGCCCGCGCTCGACCGTGACGGTGGACGAGGAGCTCGGCCTCCGCCGGGCCCGCGCCGCCAGCGCGCTCATGCTCGCGCTGCCCGGCAGCGCCTACATCTACCAGGGCGAGGAGCTCGGGCTGCCGGAGGACATCCGCCTGCCCGACCAGGCGCGCCAGGACCCGACGTTCCACCGCACCGCGGGCGAGCGCTACGGGCGCGACGGGTGCCGCGTGCCGATCCCGTGGGAGGCGGGCGCCCCGTCGTACGGCTTCAGCACCGGCGACGCCAGCTGGCTGCCGCAGCCCGACGACTGGGACCGGTTCGCCCGCGACACCGAGCAGGCGGATCCCGCCTCGACGCTGTCGCTCTACACGGAGGCGCTGCTGCTCCGCCGCGAGCACGGCCTCGCGCTCGGCGACATGGAGTGGATCACGGCGGAGGGCGACGACGTCCTCGCCTTCCGCAGCTCGGGCGTCACGGTCGTCGCGAACCTCGGTGCCGCGCCCGTGCCGCTGCCCGAGGGCCGCGTGCTGCTCGCCAGCCGCGCGCTCGACGGGGACGCCGTGCCGTCCGACACGACGGTGTGGCTCATCGCCGACTGACCCGGTCGGCGCCGACCGCACGACGGAGCCCCCTCGCCTTCGGGCGAGGGGGCTCCGTCGTGCGGGCGCGATGCGCGCCGCCGATGCTGCTAGTTCGCGTGCTCCTGCAGCCAGGCGAAGGGATCGACCGCGGTGCCGTCGGCCATGCGGATCTCGAGGTGGAGGTGGGGGCCGGTGGACGCGCCCGTGTTGCCGACCTGGCCGATCTGCTGGCCGACCGTGACGGGATCGCCCGCCTGGACGCGCATGGACCCCGGCAGCATGTGGCCGTAGACGCTCGTGACGAGCTGCCCGTCGATGACGTGGTCGATGACGAGGTGGACGCCGAGGCCGGAGTCGCTGCTGACGGACTCCCGCACGACGCCGTCGGCGATCGACTGGATGGGCGCGCCCATGCCGGGGGCGAAGTCCACGCCCTGGTGGTTGCTCGAGCAGCCGTTGGAGCAGGGCGCGATGCGGTTGCCGAAGACCCCGCTGATGGGCACGCCCGAGGCGAAGGGCCACTGGATGGTGCCGTTGATGTCGTTCGTGAAGGCCCCGGCGCCCTTCGACGTCTGCGCCAGCATGATCTGCTGCGGGGTCGTGGCCGTGAACGCGTCGTCGGTCCCGCCGACGACGCTGGCCTCGGGAGCGGCGGAGAGCGCGATGCTCTGGCTGGGGATGGAGCTCGCCGGCGCGTCCGTGACCACGTTCGCCTGGGCGATGTCCTGCCCCGTCAGGAACGCGGAGGACGGCAGCGAGGTGGCGATGGTCACGGTGGCGACGAACGCCATGGTGAGGAGCGTGAGGCCGCGCGAGGCGTTGGCGCGACGACGGCCGGCGGCGGCCTCGGGCGCGGGCGCCGCGAGGGCGGGGCGCGAGGAGACGGGGACGCGTCGGCCGCGGGAGCGCACGTGGGGGGCGGCGGCCGGGACGCTGGCGCGCTTCGCGTGCACGAACGAGGACCGGCGGGTCTCGGGGGCGGCGGCGGACGCGGCGCGGATGCGGCGGGCGCGGGTCTCGAGCGGCACGGACTCGGCGGCGGCCAGGACGGCGGGCTCGGCGTCCGCGGGGAGGTGCGTGGTGGGGACGGCGGGGGCCTCGACGGCGACGGGGAGGAGGCGGGGTGCGGGCGCCTCCGTCTCGACGGGCGACTCGGGCGCCTCGGTGCGGACGGCCGACCCCGCGGATCCGCTCGTGGCCCCGGCCGCTCGACGCTCGGCCTCACGGCGCTCGCGTCGCGTCGGGTACGTGGTCCCCGTGGTCTCGTCGGGGGTCAGCACGAGGGCCGCCGGACGGAGGGCTGGGGGGCACGCGAGGCGTGGAGGACGGACAGGATCGGAGGACTCCTAGTGCGAGGGACAGGTGCTGCGCGGTGCCGGCCGACGGGGGTCGGGGCGTGCGCGTGCGACCGGTTCGAGCCCGGTCGCAATGTAACGGATCGGTAAAGGCTAACCGGCGGAAGGGATTCGCGCCACCCGGGGGATGCGCCGGGAGGGTCGGAGGGGCTATGCGCGCGGGCGCTCGAGCCGCTCCTCGAGGGCGCGCGCGAGCTCGGGAGCCGCCGCGATCAGGAGCTCGGCGGACGCCGGGCCGCCGCCTGCGCCCGTCACGCGGGCGCCCGCCTCGGCCGCGATGAGGGCCCCCGCCGCGTGGTCCCAGGGCTTCAGCCCGCGCTCGAAGCACGCGTCCGTGCGGCCCGCCGCGACGTCGCAGAGGTCGAGCGACGCGGCGCCGATGCGGCGGATGTCGCGCACCTCGCCGAGGAGGTCGGTGACCACCCGGCCCTGCCGCATCCGCGTCTCCGCCGCGTACGAGAAGCCCGTCCCGACGAGCGCGAGGGAGAGCGGCACGCCCGTGTTCACGGCGAGAGGCCGGCCGTCGAGCGCCGATCCCCCTCCCGCCGTGGCCGTGTAGACCTCCCCGCGGGTGGGGTTCACCACGCAGCCGGCGCGCGCGGACCAGGTGAGCGGATCCGGCTCGCCCTCGACCACGGCGATGCTCACCGCCCAGACGGGGATGCCGTACAGGAAGTTGACGGTGCCGTCGATGGGGTCGACCACCCAGGTGAGCCCCGAGGTGCCCGTCGTGCCCGCGGACTCCTCGCCGAGGAAGCCGTCGTCGGGGCGCACGTCCTGCAGCGCCCGCCGGATGAGGTCCTCGGTCTCGCGGTCCACGTGCGTGACGATGTCCTCCGGGCTGGACTTCGACGCCGCCACCTCCACGCCCTCGCGGCGGCGGCGGAGCGCGAGCTCCCCGGCACGCACGGCGATGTCGCGGGCGATGGTCAGGAGCGCGGTGTCACCGGGGTTGGTCATGCTCCCACCCTGCCAGAGGGGCCCCGACGCCTGCGGGGCGGGCGCCAGGGGCCGCGGTCGCCGCCGGGCGCCGGGTCCGGCTCAGGCCGGGGCCGCGCCGAGCCGCTCGTCCACTACCGGCGCGGCGTCCGCCCCCTCGCGGAGGCGCCTCCGCTCGACGCGACGCGCGTTCCAGAGCAGCGCGACGCCGAGGACCATGAGCCCGCCGGCCGCGAGCAGCGCCCACGCGCCCCCGACCCGGGTCGTGATGAGCGCCGCCACGAGGGCGCCGAGGCCCATGCAGACGATCGCGCCGATGCGGCGGGCCCAGGCGGCGCCCGTCCCGCCCGCGACCCGGCTGTCGGAGGAGAGGTTCACCATCGTCATGGTCACGACCACCGTGGAGAGGTCCCGCAGGCCGATGCTCTTCACGGCGGCCGCCTGCGCGCCGAGCAGCAGCGCGAGGAACCCGGTGATGGCGATCATCACGGTCGTGTCGAGCGCGCCGACCGCGAGCCACACCACGGCGAGCGCCAGGGTCAGGAGGGTGCCGGCCACGAGGATCCACACCGACGAGCGCGGCAGGTGCACGTCCGTGGGCGCCCGGCGGGTGATGCGGGACGCCACGACGGCGCCGAGCATGAACGCGAGGAGCGCGACGAGGTTGTTGAGCACGGGGATGTCGGCGACCCCCACCAGGCCGAAGCCGATGAAGAGCACGTTCCCGGTCATGTTCCCGGTGAAGACGCGGTCGAGGGCGAGGTAGCTCACGCCGTCGATGGCGCCGGTCGCGGTGGTCATCACGAGCAGGGCGGCGATGTAGGAGCCCTCGGGCCAGGGACGGGACACGGGCGGATCTCCTCGTGATGCGGTCGGTCGTCGGTCGCCCCAGGATACGGGCGGCGCGTCAGGCGGTCCGGTCGCGCGTCGCCCGCGCGGCGGCGGCCGCGAGGCGGGACACCTCGTCGTCGTCGAGCCGGAGCTGCGCCGCGGGCATCAGCTGGCGGATCTGCCGGGCCGTGCGCGCGCCCACGAGCGCGCTCGCGACGCCGCGTCGGCCGAGCACCCAGGCGATGGCGACCTCGGCGACCGTCACCCCGCGGAGCCGGGCGACGTCCTCGGCCGCCCGGACGGTCGCGTGCCCGCCCGGCGACATGTACTGCTCGGCGTCGAGGGCGCGCGCCGACGGGACCGCGGGCGCCCCGGGCAGGTACTTGCCCGTGAGGAACCCCTTGGCGAGCACGCTGTGCGCGACGAGCCCGAGGCCCTCCTGCCGGACGACCGCCTGCATCCGCCCCTCGGCGTGGTCGCGGGCCAGCAGGCTGTACTCCTCCTGGACGACGCCGACGGGCACCGCGCCGGATCCGTGCGCGAGCGCGAGCGCCCGCTCGATGCGCTCCGGGGTGAAGCCGGAGACGCCCACGACACGGGCCTTGCCGCCCGTCACGAGGTCGGACAGGGCGGCGACGGTCTCCTCGAGCGGCGTGCGGGTGTCGTCGAGGTGCGCGTGCACGATGTCGACCCGGTCCGTGCGGAGGCGACGGAGGGACGCGTCGACGCCCCGGCGGATCGAGCCCGCCGAGGTGCCCGGCGCGTCGCGGCTCTTGCCGACCTTCGTGCCGACGACCACCTCGTCGCGGCAGCCGCGCGCGGCCAGCCAGCCGCCGATGATCGCCTCGGACTCGCCGCCCGCGTGCCCCGGGACCCACTGCGAGTACGACGAGGCGGTGTCGACGAAGGTGCCGCCCTCCTCGCGGTAGGCGTCGAGGATCGCCCACGCCTCCGCGCGGTCGGCGGTCCAGCCGAAGCCGCTGGTGCCGAGTCCGAGGGTCGAGACGACGAGGCCGGAGGTGCCGAGGGCGCGCGTCGAGGGGCCGGGGGCGGCGGGGAACATGTGCGGGTCCAGGTGTCGGGCGCGTCCGCGGCGATGCGGGCACGGGCGGGCCGGCGACGAGAGCGTCGTGGCAGACGGACGGCCCCGCGTCGCGGGGCCGTCCTCATGGGGTGGCGAGTGAGGGATTCGAACCCCCGAAGGCTGAGCCGTCTGATTTACAGTCAGATCCCTTTGGCCGCTAGGGTAACTCGCCATGCGCACCCGACCTGTGTGATCACGGACCGGAGACGCTCGTCGATGATAGCGGGAGCCGGCCCGCGAACCGAAATCGCGCCGGCCGCGTCCCCGGCCGCGCACCGGCCGCTCCCCCGCCGCCGTCCCTTAACATGGTCGGCATGGCAGATTCCTCGTTCGACGTCGTCAGCAAGGTCGACCGCATGGAGGCGGACAACGCCGTCCACCAGACCCAGAAGGAGGTGGAGCAGCGCTACGACTTCAAGAACGTCGGCGCCTCCATCGAGTGGAGCGGCGACACCATCCTCATGAAGGCCTCCAGCGAGGAGCGCGTGAAGGCCATCCTCGACGTCCTCCAGTCGAAGATGATCAAGCGCGGCATCGGCCTCAAGAGCCTCGAGGAGGGCGACCCCTTCGCCTCCGGCAAGGAGTACCGCATCGAGGTCACCCTGAAGCAGGGCATCGACCAGGCGAACGCGAAGAAGCTCGGCAAGATCATCCGCGACGAGGGCCCGAAGAGCATCAAGAGCCGCGTCGAGGGCGACGAGCTCCGCGTCTCCAGCAAGAGCCGCGACGACCTCCAGCAGACCATCGCGCTGCTGAAGGGCGCGGACGTCGACCTCGACCTCCAGTTCGTCAACTTCCGCTGACCCGCGGGGGCTCCGGGCGCGTGTCCGTCGAGCCCCCCGCCCGGTCGGCCCGAGGGCGCCCCGGTTAGACTCCGCCTGATGGATGCCTCGATGACCACCCTCATCCTCGCGGGGCTCGCGCTCGTCGTCGACTTCATCGTCCGCGTCACGGCCCTGCTGGTCATCCCGCGGAACCGCCGGCCGTCGACCGCCATGGCGTGGCTCATGGCCATCTTCTTCCTGCCGTACATCGGCATCCTGCTGTTCCTGCTCATCGGCTCCACCCGGCTGCCGCGGCGCCGGCGCGAGAAGCAGCAGGAGATCAACCGCTTCATCATCGAGTCGACCGAGGGCATCGAGCGGGTGACGCGGGAGCACTCCTGGCCGTCGTGGCTCGACTCCGTCGTCGAGCTCAACCGGACCCTCGGCGCCATGCCGCTCGTGGGCGGCAACCGGGCGAGGCTCTACAGCCAGTACGACGAGTCGATCGCGGCGATGACCGCGGAGGTCGAGAAGGCGACGCGCTACGTGCACGTCGAGTTCTACATCCTCGCCTGGGACGTGACGAGCGCCCCGTTCTTCGACGCCCTGGAGCGCGCCGTCGCGCGCGGCGTCACCGTGCGCGTGCTCCTCGACCACATCGCCTCGCTGCGAGCACCCGGCTACCGGCGCACCACGCGGAAGCTCACGGCGATCGGCGCCGACTGGCACCTCATGCT
The DNA here is from genome assembly GCF_059422605.1 of Clavibacter sp. GW821-FHT01D01. Classification (NCBI taxonomy): domain Bacteria; kingdom Bacillati; phylum Actinomycetota; class Actinomycetes; order Micrococcales; family Microbacteriaceae; genus Clavibacter; species Clavibacter sp. GW821-FHT01D01. The sequence goes on along the minus strand of NZ_JBWKXC010000001.1, from coordinate 490,998 downwards.
CCCGGTGCAGCCGCTGCGCGGGCGCTACCAGCGGCCCGACCTCCGCAACCACCGCAAGGTGCTGGTGGTCGACGGCCACGTCGGGTTCATGGGCTCGCAGAACATGGTGCACCGCAGCTACAACAAGGTCGTCAACCGCAAGCGCGGGCTCAAGTGGCAGGACCTCATGACGCGCCTCGAGGGGCCCATCGTCAGCGGGCTGAACGCGATCTTCATCACCGACTGGTACGCCGAGACCGACCAGCTGCTCGTGCGCGAGACGGAGCCGATCGAGATCGCGGCGACCCCGGACGACGAGGACCTCGACTGCCAGGTCGTCCCGTCCGGCCCCGGGTTCCCGGGCGAGAACAACCTGCGGCTCTTCAACGCGCTGCTGTACTACGCGCAGGAGCGCATCGTCATCACGTCGCCGTACTTCGTGCCGGACGACTCCATGCGGTACGCGATCACCACCGCGGTGCAGCGGGGGCTCTCCGTGGAGCTGTTCGTGAGCGAGATCGGCGACCAGCCCGTGGTCTACCACGCGCAGCGCTCCTACTACGAGGAGCTGCTCAACGCCGGCGTGCGGATCTGGATGTACCGGGCCCCGTACATCCTGCACAGCAAGCACTTCACGATCGACGACGACGTGGCCGTCATCGGCTCGAGCAACATGGACATGCGCTCGTTCAGCCTCAACATGGAGGTCTCGCTGATGGTGCGCGGCCCCGGGTTCGTGCGCGAGATGCGCCGCGTCGAGGACGGCTACCGGGCGCGCAGCCGCGAGCTCACGCTCGACGAGTGGAGCCGCCGCACGCGCACCAGCACCGTGCTGGACAACCTCGCCCGCCTGACCTCGGGCGTGCAGTAGGCCCGAGGGGCGCGCGGGTCAGGCGATGACGCCGGAGCCGTCGGCACCCGTGCGCGCATCGCCCACCTCGTGGGCGATGGCCCGGTCGAGCACGCCCTGCAGGAGGTCGCGCAGCTGCGAGTCGCCCTCCTCCTCGCCCGCGATGTCGCGGCGGACCTGGTCGCCGACCCGCCAGATGACGGGCAGCATGTCGCGCCCGGCATCGGTGAGGCCGACGGAGAGCCGGCGCTCGTCGGACGTGTCGCGGAACCGGGTCACGTAGCCGAACACCTCGAGGCGCTTGAGCAGCGGGGAGAGGGTGCCGGGGGTGAGGTGCAGCTTCTCGGCGAGGTCGACGACCGCCTGCGGCTCCTCCTCGTCGAGGGCCAGCAGCACGAGGTACTGCGGGTGGGTCAGGTTGAGCGGCTGCAGCAGCGGCCGGTAGAGCGAGACGACGGCCCGCGATGCCGCGGCCAGCAGCACTCCGGTCTCGTCCTGCAGCAGTGTGAGCGATCTATCCGCCATGTCATTTCCTCTGGCTCGTCAGTACGTCGATGCCGGGGTCTTGGACACTGACTCCACCGTACGCCTGTCCGAGCACGACGATGCCGACGTACAGGCAACCATCGGCCGGGGTCGTCCGCACGCTCACGCGATCGTAGTGGGCGATGCGGCCACCAGGAGCGCGCCGAGCAGGAGCCACGGCCCGAACGGGATCGCCGCCGGCGCCCGTCGGCGGTCGACCACGAGCAGCGCGAGCGCCGCGACGCCGCCGAGGAGCGTCCCCGCGGCGAGCCCCAGGGCGACCTGCGCCGCGCCGAGCTGGCCGAGGACCAGGCCGATGACGCCCGCGAGCTTCACGTCCCCGGATCCGAGGCCCCCGGCCGTCGCGGCCTGGAGGAGCGCGAGGACGAGGACGGCGCCGAGGCCGCCCATGAGGGCCTGCACGAGGAGGCCGGGACCTCCCGCGGCCAGGGCGACGGCCGCGGCGGCGACGGCGGCGGGACCCGTGGCGCGGTCGGGCAGGCGGTGCGCCGCGAGGTCCGCGACCACGAGCACGGGGCCGACCGCGAGGAGCAGGAGCGCGAGCGGGAGGCGCGCGGTCGGGGTCCCGGCCACCACGGCGGCCGTGAGCGCGCCCGTCGCGAGCGCGGCGACGGCGGCGGAGCGGCGGCCGCGGCCGGTGGGCGGATCGGCGGCGGGAGGACGGGCGGCGGACGGGTCCGCGGCGGGTGGGACGAGGTCCGGGCCCCGGCCTCCCGCGAGCGCCCACCGCGCGAGGGCCGGCGCGACGGCGCCGACCGCGGCGCCCCACAGGCCCCCGACGCCGACGAGCGCAGCGGAGAGCGGGGGCGCGGCGACGGGGATCACCCGGCGACCCTAGGGGCCAGCGGCGGGCGACCGGGGTGCCGGTCGCCCGCCTGGGGACGGACGGAGGACGGGCGCCCGCGGGAGGACCGCGGACGCCCGTCGGCGTGGATCAGGCGGGGCGGGTCAGGCGGACTGCCGCGCGCGCGACGCCTCGAGCATCTCGTCGCGCTCGACGACCTTGATGCGGGCGCGGCCGTGCGGCGCGCCCAGCGCGATCTCGTGCTCGTCGAGCGCGTGCCAGCCGGAGAGGTCGGTGAACTCGATGCCGCGGTCGGCGAGCAGGTCGACGATCGCCTGCTCCTCCGGGGCCTCCGGGGTCCACCAGTCGCCCTGGTCGTTGAGGACGTGCGAGACGGTCTCCATCGCGTCCGACTTCGTGTGCCCGATGAGGCCGATGGGCCCGCGCTTGATCCAGCCCGTGGCGTAGACGCCCGGCACGCGGGTGTTGTCCGCGTCGAGGACCTGGCCCTCGTGGTTCGGGATGACGCCGCGGCGCTCGTCGAACGGGATCCCGTCGACGGGCGAGCCGAAGTAGCCCACCGCGCGGTACACCGCCTGCACGGGCACGTCGCGGAACTCGCCCGTGCCCTCGACGCCGCCCGTGCCGTCCGGCCGCGTGCGCTCGATGCGCAGGGCCGCCACGCGGGGCTCGGCGTCGTCGGACGCGAGCACCTCGGCGGGGCGCGAGTAGAAGTGCAGGTGGAGGCGGCGCGAGGCGGTGCCGGCCTCGCGGGTGCGCCACTTCTCCAGCACGCGGCTGATGACCATGACCTGCTTGTTCGTCTTCGCGGCCTCCTCGGCGGCGGGATCCACGCCGAAGTCCTCGTCGTACACGATCACGTCGACGTCGGGCACCTCGCCGAGCTCGCGCAGCTCCAGCGGCGTGAACTTCACCTGCGCGGGGCCGCGGCGGCCGAAGACGTGCACGTCGGTGACGGGCGAGTGCTTGAGGCCCGTGTAGACGTTGTCGGGGATCTCGGTGGGCAGCAGGTCGTCCGCGTGCTTCGCGAGCATGCGCGCGACGTCGAGCGCCACGTTGCCGTTGCCGATGACGGCGACCTCGCGGGCTTCGAGGGGCCAGTCGCGCGGGAAGTCGGGGTGCCCGTCGAACCAGTTCACGAAGTCCGCGGCGCCGTAGGACCCGGGCAGGTCGATGCCGGGGATGTCGAGCTCCGCGTCGCGGATCGCGCCCGTGGAGAAGATGACCGCGTTGTAGTGCCGCTGGAGGTCGGCGAGGGTGATGTCGCGGCCGTAGTCGACGTTGCCGAAGATGCGGATGTCGCCGCGGTCGAGCACGTCGCGGAGCGCGCCGATGATGCCCTTGATGCGGGGGTGGTCGGGCGCGACGCCGTAGCGGACCAGGCCGTAGGGCGCGGGGAGGCGCTCGAACAGGTCGATGGAGACGTCGAACTGCTTCTCGGCCTTCAGGATGATGTCTGCCGCGTAGATCCCCGCGGGCCCTGCGCCCACGATGGCCAGCCTGAGCTTGGTCACTGATGTCCTTTTGTTCGTCGGCGTCCCCGTGCCGGCCGTCGGGGGCGTGGTGGTGCGGATCCCCGCGAGAGCCGGCGGGGCCGAGCGGCAGCTAGCGCGTGCGCTCGACGATGGTGTCGGCGAAGCGCGTGAGCGCCTTCCGGACCGGGCCCTCCGGGAGCGGGGCGAGCGCCTCGACCGCATCGGCGGCCCAGCGGTGGGCCTCGGCGATGGTGCGCGCGGTGACCTCGTGGTCGCGGAGCTCGGCGATGGCCGCCGTGAGGTCGGCCTCCGACTCGGGCGTCTCCTCGTGCTCCACGTCGCGCTGGATGCGGGCGAGCAGCGCCGCCGCCTCCTGGTCGGTGGCCGCGAGCCGGGTCAGGTACAGCAGCGGCAGCGTGGAGACGCCGGCGCGGAGGTCGGTGCCGGCGAGCTTGCCGGTCTCCTCGGGCTGGTCGGCGAGGTCGAGCACGTCGTCGACGAGCTGGAAGGCCACGCCGGTGCGCTCGCCGAACGCGAGGACGGCGGACTCGAGCTCGGGATCCGCGCCCGAGTAGATGACGCCCATCTGCGCCGCGCAGGCGATGAGGGAGCCGGTCTTGTCGGCCAGGACGTCGAGGTAGTGCTCGATGGGGTCCTGGTCCTCGCGCGGGCCGATGGTCTCGTGGAGCTGGCCGAGCACCAGGCGCTCGAAGGTGGCGGCCTGCAGGCGGATGGCGCGGGGGCCGAGGTCCGCGACGATCTTGCTGGCACGGGCGAACAGGAGGTCGCCCGCGAGGATGGCGATGGAGTTGCCCCACACGGCCTGCGCGCTCGGGACGCCGCGGCGCATGTCCGCCTCGTCCATGACGTCGTCGTGGTACAGCGACGCGAGGTGCGTGATCTCGATGGCGACGGCCGCGTCGACGACCTGCTGGGTGTTGCCCTCGCCGAGCTGGGCGATGAGCAGGGCCAGCATGGGACGCACCCGCTTGCCGCCCGCGTCGAGCAGGTAGCGCGTGGTGACGTCGGCCACGTCGTCGGCGAAGCGCACCTCGCGGAGGAGCTGCTCCTCCACGAGCGCGAGCCCGTCGTCGATGCTGCGGGCCATGCGGCGGTCGTCGGAGGACGAGAACAGCCGCTCGGTGAGGCTGGCGTGGGACGCGACGGAGCCGCGGCGGGCGAGCGGGATGCTCGGACTCATGATCGGCGTCCTTGTCTCTGGGGGTTCACGCGCGGTCAGGACGCGGCGGGACGGGGAGCGGCGTGGCGGCCGACGGGCTTGACGCCGCGGTGCAGCGCCACGATCCCCGCGGTGAGGTTCCGGTGCTCGACGGCCTCGAAGCCGGCCGTGCGGAGCCACGAGCTCAGCGTCTCCTGGTCGGGCCAGGCCTGGATCGACTCGTTCAGGTACTCGTACGCGCTGGCGTTCGAGCTCACGAGCTTCACGAGGGAGGGCGCGACGGCCTTCATGTAGAGGTCGTAGCCGCGGCGCACGAGCGGCACGGGCGGCGTGCTGAACTCGCAGATGACGATGCGGCCGCCGGGCTTCAGCACGCGGAGGAGCTCGTCGAGGCCCGTGCGCGGCTCGACCACGTTGCGGAGGCCGAAGGAGATGGTGACCGCGTCGAACGAGTCGTCCTCGAAGGGGAGGTCGGTGGCGTCGGCGTGCACGAACTCGATGCGCGGGTTGCCCGCGTGCCGGCGGCGGCCGACCTCGAGCATCCCCTCGGAGAAGTCGGCGGCGACGACGTGGGCGCCGGAGGCGGCGAGCGCGGCGCTCGAGGTGCCCGTGCCCGCGGCGAGGTCGAGGATCCGCTCGCCGGCGACGGGGGCGACCGCCCGGGTGGTCGCGACGCGCCACAGCTGGTCGTTGCCGACCGACAGCAGGGCGTTCGTCCGGTCGTAGGCGCTCGATACCTCGTCGAACATCGCCGACACCTGGCCGGGCTTCTTGCTGAGGTCTGCACGCATCACCCCGTCAGTCTATTCGGGAGCGCTGGGCGCACGGTGGGCGGCGGCCGGATGCCCAGGGGCCGATCAGAGGACGGGGGCGACCGGCCCCGGAGAGGTCCGGCCAGGGCCCTCCGCGCGCCCGGGGAGGCCCGTATCCCCGGCGGTAGGCTGGCATCCGTGACCGCATCCCGCGTCCGAGCGCTCCTCGTCGACACCACCCCCGTCGACTCCATCGCCCGGCTCGTCCCCCTCCTCGACGCCCGGCACCCGCTCCTGTGGCTGCGGCACGGATCGGGGATGGGCGGCATCGGCGAGGCGCTCCGGCTGGAGTTCCGCGGCCCCGACCGCGTGCGGGACGCCGCCGCCGCGTGGCGCGAGGTCGCCGCCGCCGCGACCGTCGTCGATCCGCTCGGGATCCCCGGCACCGGGCTCATCGCGATCGGCGCCTTCGCGTTCGCCGACGACTCGGAGGCCGCGAGCGTGCTCGTCGTGCCGCGCGTCGTCGTCGGCCGGCGCGACGGGGTGTCGTGGGTGACCCGCATCCGGCTCGCCGAGGCGGAGCCGTCCGACCCCGCGTCGCCGTTCGACGCGCTGACGGCCGGGGCGGTCCCCGTGCCCGAGCGCTCCGGTGCCGAGTACCGGCTCCACCTCCGCCCCGGCGCCATGGGCCCGGACGCCTACCAGGAGGCCGTCGCGCGCGCGGTCGCCGCGATCGGCGCCGGCGACCTCGAGAAGGTCGTCATCGCGCGTGACCTCGTGGGGCGCCTGCCCCTGGGCGGCGACCTGCGCCTCGCCCTCAGCCGCTTCGCGCTCGGCTACCCGGACTGCTGGACCTACGCGGTCGACGGTCTCATCGGCGCGAGCCCCGAGACGCTCGTGCGCGTCGGCGGCGGCACGGTCGGCGCACGCGTGCTCGCGGGCACGGTGTCGCGCGGCGCGGACGCACGGGAGGACGCCGCTGCTGCCGCCGGCCTCGCCGCCTCCCCGAAGGACAACGAGGAGCACGCCTTCGCGCGCGACAGCGTCCTCGACGCGCTCCGCCCGCACAGCCGCGACCTCGCCACCACCGACGCCCCCTTCACCCTGAAGCTCCCGAACCTGTGGCACCTGGCGAGCGACGTCACGGGCACGCTCGGCGACGGATCCTCGTCGCTCGACCTCGTGGGCGCCCTGCACCCGACGGCCGCCGTCGCCGGGCACCCCACCGCCGCCGCGCTCGCGTTGATCGCCGAGCTGGAGCCCGCCGACCGCGGCCGCTACGCCGGACCGGTCGGCTGGGTCGCCGCCGACGGCGACGGCGAGTGGGCCATCGCGCTGCGCGGCGCCCAGGTGGACCCGTCGGGCGCCATCGTCGCGCACGCGGGCGCGGGCATCGTCGCGGGATCCGACCCGGAGCGCGAGCGCGCCGAGACCGCGATGAAGTTCCGCCCGGTCGTGGAGGCGCTGGGCTAGGTCCCTGCCCGTCCGGCCGCCGTCGGCGTCGAGGGCTCCGGCGCCCTCCGTCGTCGCAGCAGCGCCGGCGTCGCGAGCCCCGCGAGGACCAGAGCCGCGAGCGCGCCCGCCAGCATGCCGGCGACCGGACCGGCCTCGTCCACGATCGCGCCGACCGCGGCCGCGGCGAGCGCGACGCCCGTGTTGACGGCCGTGTTCACCCAGGCGGACGCCTCGGTCCGCACCGCCGGCTCGGTCTGCGCATCGGCCAGGAGGTATCCCGACACCATCGCGGGCGCGAGGAACAGGCCGACCGGGACGAGCGCGGCCCCGAGGACGACGAGGGCGAGCGCGCCCGGCTCCACGGGGATCCGGGCAGCGACCGCGACGAGCAGGGCCGTCGCGGCGAGCATGGCGGCGACCAGTGCGACCAGTCGGACGCGCACGGGCGCGCGCCACGCGCGGGTCCCGTACGCGAGTCCGCCGACCGCGCTCCCCGCCGCGAAGGCGGCCAGCAGCGGCCCCGCCAGCGCGACGCCTCCCGCGCGCTCGGCCAGCGCCGTGACCGCGACCTCCACCGCGCCGAGCACGGCGCCGACGCCGACGAGGGTCACGAGGAGGGGGACCATGAGCGGCTGGCGGAGCGGAGCCGCGGGACGGGCGCGGGCGCGGCGGTCCGTCCGCGCGCCCCGCACGGGTCGTCGCGGGCCCTGCGCCCGGGACAGGGGTGACGACGTCATGCCGAGCGTGCCGATCACGCTCGCGGCGGCGGACGCGAGCACCGCGACCTCGGGATCCGCTGCGGCGACGAGCGCGGCCACGATCAGCGGACCGACGGTGAACACGACCTCCTCGCCGACGGCGTCCAGGCTGTACGCGCGCGTGCGCATGCGCTGGTCGGGGACGAGCGCGGCCCACACGACGCGCATCGCGGCGCCGAGCGGCGGCATCGCGAGACCGGCGAGCGCGGCGGCCGCCACGACAGCCCCGACGGGCGCGTCGATCCGCACCACGAGCAGCACCGCGAGCAGTCCCAGGGCGTGCGCCAGCGCGAGGGCGACGAGCACCGGACGCTGGCCGAGCCGATCGACGAGCCGCGCCCGTGCCGGCGATGCGAGCACGTTCGCGAGACCGAACGCGCCGGTCGCGAGGCCCGCCGCGGCGAAGGACCCGGTCCGGCCCTGCACCAGGAGCAGCAGCGCGAGCGCGACCATCGCGAACGAGAGGCGTCCGAGCATCGCGGGGACGAATGCCCGGAGCGCGCCGGGCAGTGCCAGCACAGCCCGGTAGCCGGTGCGGGCGGGCGGGGGCGTCCCGTCCGTCACGGCGCGGGATCCATGGGCGCGGTGCTCGGCCCGGACGCCGCCCCGGACCCGGACGCCGCCATGGCGAAGAGCGCGACCGTAGCGCTGACCGTCAGGTCGGCGTCGCCCGTCCGGCGTCCGGAGTCGTCGTGGAGCACCGCGCCGAGCTCGCGGGCGAGGTCCTGCGCCCGGAGCCACGTGCCGGCGGCGACGGTGAGCTCGGCGTCGGTGACGACCGGCCGCGTGCCCGCCGCGTGCATCGTCGATCGGCGGGTCAGCTCCGCGGCGAGCGCGGCAGCCACGAGAGGGAGCCCGCCGTCGGCCGCCGTCGCGAGCCGCTCCCCGCTCTCCGGCGCGTGCCGGTAGCGCTTCGCCCGTCCACCGCGGATCAGCTCCGTACCCGCCTCCTCGAGGAGTCCCGCCTCCCGGAGGCGCCGCAGGTGGTAGCTCACGTTGGCCTGCGTCTCGCCGAGCTCGCGCGCGGCCTCGGAGGCGCTGTGCGGCGACCGCGTGCAGAGCGAGAGCAGCCGCAGGCGCAGCGGGTGGGCGATGACGCGGAGGTCGCGGAGGTCGGTCTTGTCGGTGGGCACGCGCCATCCCACCATGTCCCCGCACCGACCGTCAAACACTCGCTTGAGGGTCGCGAGGATGACGACCCCCGGCCGTCCTCGTGATCGGATCGAGCGATGACCGCATCCGACCGCGCCCTCCCGATCGACGGCCTCGTGAACGCCCGCGACCTCGGGGGCATCCGCCTCCGCGGCGGCGGCGTCACCCCGACCGGTGCCCTCGCGCGGTGCGAGAGCGCCGACCTCATCGCCGACACCGGATGGGAGCGGCTGCGCGAGCTCGGCTACCGCACCGTGCTCGACCTCCGGCAGCCCGCCGAGCGCGCCCGCGACGCGCATGCGCGCCCCGCATGGGTCCACGTCGTGGGAGTCGACCTCGACGACCTCGACGACCATCCGTCCTTCTGGGTCCCCTACTGGGACACGGGGCTCGTGGGCACCCCGCTGTACTACCTGCCGCACCTCGCGGAGCTGCCGGCCCGGGCGGGATCCGCCCTGCGGGCGATCCTCGACGCCCCCGCGGGAGGCGTGCTGTTCCACTGCGGCGCCGGTCGCGACCGCACCGGTCTCGTCGCCCTCCTGCTGCTGCTCGCGGTCGACGCCGAGCCCGAGGACATCGTGGACGACTACCTCGCGACCGTCCGCCTCGGCCCTGAGCGGGCGGCGAACTCGGGCGAGCGCGACCTGGAGCCGGCGCTCGAGTCGCTCCTCGCCGAGCGCGGGACCACGAGCGAGGCCGCGTTCCGGGATGCGCTCACCGGGGTCGACCTCGACCGGTTCCTCGATGCGGCCGGGTTCACCGTCGCCGAACGGCGGGCCCTGCGCACCTGGCGGGGCGCCGTCGCGGACTGAGCCGGCGCACGGCTCCGCCGACGCCCGCGGCACCTACCGGACCAGCGGCACCTCGATGAGGAGGGGCGCCGTGGACGCGGTCGTGAGGGCCGCCTCCAGCTCGCCGCGGGTGGAGGCGCGCAGGTGGGTCCAGCCGTAGGCGGCGGCGAGGGCGGCGAGGTCCACGCGCTGCGGGGTGAACATGACGCGGTCGATCGCCGCGGGCGCCGCGGTGCGGGACACCTCGAGGCCGTCGAAGATGGTGCCCCCGCCGTCGTTGCCCACGATCACCTGGATGCGCGGGACCCGCTCGCCCGTGCCGAGGAGCAGCGAGCCGACGTCGTGCAGGAGCGTGAGGTCGCCGAGGAGCACCCGGGTGACGCCCGCGGCGGACGTGCCGGATCCCGCCTGCGAGGCGAGGGCGATGCCGAGGCCCGTCGAGACGGTGCCGTCGATGCCGGCGAGCCCGCGGTTCGCGTGCACGCGCACGCGCTTGCCGCGGAGCGCCCGGTCGGCCTCGCGGATGAGCCGCGACGCGCCGAGGACGAGCCGGTCGTGCGGCCACGTGGCCTGCCAGACGGCGCGGACCAGGTGCCGGCGGGTGACGTCGGCGCGCACGGCGGCGAGCTCGGAGCGGGCGAACTCGCGGCGCTCGGCGGGCGTGGTGCCGACGGGCACGAGCGGGGCGGTCTCGGCGGCGGTCGCCGCGTCGAGGATCGCGCGGCTCTCCTGCACCCAGGTGCCGAGCCAGCGCCGCGCCTCCGCCGGATCCGCGGGCTCCCCGACCACGCGCACGGCGGCCGGCCGGGCGGTGACGCGGTGGCGGGGGTCGTAGTCCTCGCCGCCCGTGGACCCGACGACGATCGCCTCCACGTCGTCCCGTCCGACGAGCAGCGGGACCTCCCGGGTGAGGGTGGGGTGGCCGAACACGACGACGCGCTCGACGCGGTCGCCGAAGCCGGGGCGCGCGAGCAGCTCGCGGAAGGAGACGACGACGTTGGGGCCGAAGTGGGACCCGCTGGAGATCTCCGCGGCGAGCGGCCAGCCCGCGGCGCGCGCGAGCTCCTCGGCGGCCTCACCCGCGGCGTGGCCGGCGATGACGAGGGTGCGCGGGCCGTGGGCCAGGTCGAGGACGTCGCCGTCGGGCGCGGGACGGGCCGCCGCTGCCCGGGCGGCCGCGTCCGCCGCGGCGCGGGCCTCGAGGACCGCCGGAGCCAGGTCGGGCACGGCGACGGAGAGCGGATCCCGGAAGGCCACGTTCACGTGCACGGGCGTCCGCTCGTCCCGGGCGAGGCGGTACGCGTCGCGCGCGAGGGCGGCGTCCCGGGCCAGGTCGTCGTCGGTCCCCTCCGGCGCGGGCACGTCCACGCAGGCGACCCGGTCGCCGAACATGCCGGGCTGGCGGGTGGTCTGGTTGCTCGCGATGCCGCGGAGCTCCGCGGGGCGGTCGCCCGTGAGGACCAGCATCGGCACGCCGGAGTGCCACGCCTCGAGCACGGCCGGGTGCAGGTTCGCGACGGCCGTGCCGGACGTCGTGATGACGGGGGCGGGCCCACCGGACTCGACGCCGAGGCCGAGCGCGAGGAAGCCGGCCGCGCGCTCGTCGATGCGCACGTGCAGGCGGACGCCGTCGACGCGCTCCAGCTCCGCGGCGACGAGCGCGAGGGCCTGCGATCGGGATCCGGGGCAGAGCACCACGTCGGTGACGCCCTCGGCGACGAGCGCCAGCAGCATGGCCAGGGCGCGGTCGGTGGACGGGTTGCCGGTGCGCGGGGAGGAGGGAGGGACGGGGCGGGAGTCGGTCGCGGTCACCGGAGGTCAGGCGTCCCGGCGGCCCGGTGCGCGGTCGTCGTCGTCGCGGCCGGGGCGCGGGGTGCCGCCCGGAGCCGGCGGCGCGGGCGGATCGTCGGGACCCGCGCCGTCGCTGTCGAGGTCGGCGAGCTCCTGCTCGAGGCGGCGGATCCGCTCCTCCTCCGACCGGGTGCGGCCGAGGCCGGAGAGGAAGTCCGGGTCGTCGTCGGGACCCAGGCGGCGGCCGGAGGCGCGTGCCAGGTCGGTGCGGTCCTTGCCGATGGTGAGCCAGAGGATGCCGCCGATGAGGGGCACCAGGACGACGACCGCGATCCACGCGGGCTTCGGGAGGCCGCGCATGCGGGTCCGCGGCGTCAACGCGGTGTCCACGATGACGAAGACCGTGAAGAACACGATCACGACGGCGAGACCGATCAGCAGGCGGGGCATCTCGTCATGGTAGCTCCGCCGCCGGGGAAACAGCCGGGCGTCCGATGTGCGCGCGGGGAGCGCGCGCCGGGCGACCGGGATGGGGGCGCCGGGCCCCTCGTCCAGGTGCCCGACCTATGCTTGCCCGGTGAGTTCCCGTCGCTACTGGCTCGTCTACACCGTCCTCCGCGTGCTCATGTTCGCGATCCCGTTCGGCCTGGTCGTCGCGGTGAACCCGGACCTCTGGCCCCTGGCCGCCGTCATCGGCGCGGTCGTGTCGTTCTGCGGCTCCTACATCTTCCTGCGCCGGCAGCGCGAGGCCATGGCCGCGGACCTCGCGGCCGTCGCGGCGGGCCGCCGCAAGCCCGTGGAGGACGACGACTCCGAGGACGCCGCGGTCGACGCCGCCGAGCGCCGTGCCCGGGCCGCGGGCGCGCCCGACGTCGCCGCGCAGGACGCGGGCGCCCCGGGCGCCGGCACGCCGGACACCGCGGCCGCCACCCCGCGCGCCGACGGCGAGGCCGAGCGCAGCTGACCCGCCGGACGCGCGAGGCAGGACGGGATCCATGGGATCGGGCATAGGACCCCTCGACATCGCCTTCACCGCGCCCATCGGCGTCACCGTGAAGGGCGACCTCTGGCCGTGCGTCGAGGTCCCGGGCTCCGCGGAGCTGCTCGGGACGGGCAGGGCCGTGAAGGTGGTGGCCGCCGTCGACGGCGAGCCGCTCACGATCGGCCTCCTGCCGACCGGATCCGGCGGGCACATGCTGTCCCTCAGCGCGAGGCTGCGGAAGCGGCTCGGCAAGGACCTGGGCGACGAGGTCGACGTCCGGATCACCGAGCGCCTGACCTGACGCCCTCCCGGCTCAGAACGCGAACGCGGCGCCGAGCCCCAAGCCGAACGTGAGCGCCGCCATGCTCGTCAGCTGCAGCGAGAGGATCAGCTCCTTCGGGGTGCGGCCGGTGCACGCGATGATGGCCGCCGGCAGCGCCAGGACCAGCGTGAACAGCACCAGCAGCGCCTTCGGGTAGAAGAGGCTGAAGAAGACGAGCACGCCGTACGCCACCGCGACCATGAGGCAGTAGACGATGCGCGACCAGCGCGGGCCGAGGCGCACCGCGAGGGTGCGCTTGCCGACCTTCCCGTCCTGGTCGATGTCGCGGATGTTGTTCACCATCAGCACCGCGCAGGCGAAGCCGCCCGCCGCGACGCCGCCCAGCCAGCCCTCGCCCGTGATCCGGCCGATGAGGATGAACTGCGTGCCCGCCGTCGCGACCAGGCCGAAGAACACGAAGACGACCACGTCGCCGAGGCCCGCGTAGCCGTAGGGGCGCTTGCCGCCGGTGTAGAAGTAGGCCGCGACGATGGCGACGGCGCCGACCGCGAGCAGCCACCAGTGGCCGGTGATCAGCACGATCACGAGGCCGGCGACCGCGGCGAGGCCGAAGAACGCGAGCGCGACGGTGAGGACGGTGCGGGGCCTCGCGGCGCCGGATCCGGTGAGGCGGGCGGGGCCGACGCGCACCGCATCGGTGCCGCGGATCCCGTCGGAGTAGTCGTTGGCGTAGTTCACGCCGATCTGCAGCAGCACCGCGACGGCGAGGCAGAGGAGCGCGAGGCCGAGGTCGGGGCCGTCCGGGCCCATCGCGCGGGCGGCGCCCGCGCCGATGGCGACGGGCGCGACGGCGAGCGGCAGGGTGCGGATGCGGGCGCCGGAGATCCAGTCGCGCGCGGTGGCCTTCCGGGCCTTCGCCGGGTTCCCGGAGCGCGCCGTCGCGGGCGATCCCGGACGGGTGCGGGCTGCGGACGAGGGGGCCTGCCGGGTGCGCTTCTTCTTCTGTGCCACGAGGGGCGATCCTACGCGGCGGCGGAGCGGCCGACCGCGGCGACGGCTAGCGGCTGCCGCCCACGGGCGACGGGGCCCAGCCGGTGGCCGGGCAGTTCCAGCGCATGATCGCGTGGCGGCCGTGCTCGAAGCCGAGCTCGCTGAGCGTGGAGGTCGAGAGCGTGAGGATCCCGCCGGCCTCGGCGGGGAGGCCCACCCAGGCCACGGCGAGCGCGCGGATCACGTGGGCGTGGGCGACGAGCAGCACGTCCTGCCCGGACTCGAGCACCGGCAGCACGCGCGCGAGCACCTCGAGGACGCGCGCGCGGACCTGCCCGGACGTCTCGCCGGGGGTGTCGCCCGCGGGGACGCCGTCGGTCCAGAGGTCCCAGTGGCCGCGCTCGGACTGGATGTCCGCCGTGGTGCGCCCCTCGTACGCGCCGTAGTCGAACTCGACCAGGCGATCGTCGACCTCAGCCTGATCGCGGTAGCCGATGAGCTCGGCGGTGCGGAGCGCGCGCGACCGCGGGCTCGCGAGCACCAGGCCGAACTCCGTGCCCGCGAGCACCTCGCCGACCGCGCGCGCCTGCTCCTCGCCGGTCTCCGTGAGGGGGATGTCGGTCGTGCCGGTGTGGCGGCCGTTGACGCTCCACTCGGTCTGCCCGTGGCGCACCATGACGATGCGGCCGCGGACCTTCTCCTGCCACTCCGGGGTGCCGGGGATCTCCGCGCGGGCGATCGCCGCGTCGACCTCGGCGTGCATCGGCGACACGTCGTCGCGGGCGAGGCGCTTGGCGGTGGCGGGGTTCATGCCGGTCATGCGGGGCTCTCCTCCGTCGCCCGGGAGGGTGGCGGGCGACATCCGACTCTACGCCCGGGCGGATCCGGCGTCCCGGTGCACGTGCTCCAGGAGGTCGAGCCCGACCACGCCCAGGGCGTCGCGCACGGCCAGCCGGGCGCGGAGCCCGGCGTCGTCGAAGTGCACCATCACGGCGTAGGCGACGGCGCCGCGCGGGCCGCGCAGCACGCCCGCCTCCGCCCGCACGCCCGCATCGACGCCCGTGCAGTCGACCAGGGCCATGCCGTGCGCGCCGCCGCGGCTCGCGGGCGCGTCCATCCCGAAGGAGGCCGCGACCATCGACCGGTCGGTGTTGAGGGCGAGCCAGCCGACGACGCGCGTGCTCGTCTCCTCGTCGACCACCTCGCCGTGCACGAGCGAGGCGAAGAGCGACGCGAGCTCGCGGGCGGATCCCACGGAGAGCTGCGGGGCGTCGTCCGGCCCGCGCGTGCCGCGGGCCACGTCGAGGAGCGCCGTCCGGCGGAGGCCGAGCGACTCGGCGCGGGCGCGCACGGCGTCGAGGCCGACGAGGCCGAGCAGCGCGTTGGTCGCGGCCGCGTCGCCGGTGGCGCCGACGAGCGACGCGAGGTCGGTGACGGGCAGCGACGGGACCACGAGGTGGCGCCAGAGGCCCGCCGTGCCGCCCTCGTCGCCGTCGCCGCGGTCGACGAGGTGCAGCGGCGAGAGGTCGCCCGAGGTCATGCGGGCCGACAGCTCCGCGAGCAGCAGCACGCGGCCGAGCCCCGCGGCCGGCAGGGCCACGTGGTCGTCGACCGCGAGCACCACGGCGCCCGAGTCGAGGTCGGTGGCGCGGGCCGCCACGCTCATCCCGTCGAGGGCGAGGACGCCGAGCGCGCGGAAGGCGGAGCGGAAGCCGTCGGTGGGCTCCTGCCCGCGGTGGCGCGCCGGGCCGCCCCCGGCGTGCCGGGGGCGGTGGGGCGGATCCTCCTCGGTCGCGCTCATCGTGCGGCCCGCGCCCCGCGCGTCACCAGATGGTGACGCGGGCCTCCTCGTCGAGCCAGAGGCCGTCGCCCGGCCGCACGTCGAACGCCGCGTAGAAGGCGTCGATGTTGCGGACGATCTGGTTGCAGCGGAACTCGTTCGGCGCGTGCGGGTCGATGGCGAGCAGGCGCGTGACCTCCGCGTCGCGGCCCTTCTGCTGCCAGGCCTGCGCCCAGGAGAGGAAGAAGCGCTCCGCGCCGGTGAGCCCGTCGATCACGGGCGGCTCGGCGCCGTCGAGCGAGATCAGGTAGGCCTTCCACGCGATGGACAGGCCGCCCAGGTCGCCGATGTTCTCGCCGATGGTCAGCGCGCCGTTCACGTGCGGGGCGTCGTCGGCCGTGAGCTGCGCCGGGACGAGGGCGTCGTACTGCTGGATGAGCGACGCCGTGCGCTGCTCGAACGCGGCCCGGTCGGCCGGGGTCCACCAGTCGGTGAGCCGGCCGTCGCCGTCGTAGCGCGAGCCCTGGTCGTCGAAGCCGTGGCCGATCTCGTGGCCGATGACCGCGCCGATCGCGCCGTAGTTGGCGGCCGGGTCGCGCTCCTCGTCGAAGAACGGGAACTGCAGGATGGCCGCCGGGAACACGATCTCGTTGAAGCCGGGGTTGTAGTACGCGTTGATGGTCTGCGGCGTCATGAACCACTCGTCGCGGTCGAGCGGGGCGCCGATCTTCGCGAGCTCGCGGCGGGTCTCGAACCGGGCGGTCGCGCGGACGTTGCCCACGAGGTCGGTCGGGTCGATCTCGAGGGCCGAGTAGTCGCGCCACCGGTCGGGGAAGCCGATCTTCGGGGTGAACGCGTCGAGCTTCTCGAGCGCCCGGCCGCGGGTCTCCGCGGTCATCCAGTCGAGGCCGGAGATGGAGTCGCGGTACGCCTCCACGAGGTGGCCGACCAGCACGTCCATCTCCGCCTTGGCGGTGCGGGAGAAGTGGCGGTCGACGTAGATCCGGCCGATGGCCTCGCCCATGGCGCCCTCGACGAGCGCGACGCCGCGCTTCCAGCGGGCGCGCTGCTCAGGGGCGCCGGTGAGGGTGCGGCCGTAGAAGTCGAAGCTCGCCTCGGAGAAGGCCCTCGGGAGGAGCGCCGCGTTCGAGCGGACGACCTGCCAGGTGAGCCAGTCGCGGAGCGCGGGGACCTCGTCGGCGGTGAGGAGCGCGCCGAGTCCCTCGGCGAAGCTCGGCTCGCGGAGGACGACCTCGTCGAGCGCGCCCTCGGGCGCCTCCAGCGCGTCGCGCCAGACGTCGAGGTCGGCGCCGGCGGCGCGCGCGACCAGGTCGCGGAGCTCGGCCCAGGTCGTGAGGTTGTAGGTGGCCTGGCTGTCGCGCGTGCGGACGTTGTCCCAGTGGGCGGCCGCGATGCGGGTCTCGAGGTCGAGGATGCGGTCGGCGCGGGCCGCGGGCTCGTCGAGCAGTGCGAGGCCGAGCATGCGCTCGACGAAGGCGCGGTACGCGTCGCGGATGGCCGCGTGGCCCTCCTCGCGGTAGTAGCTCTCGTCGGGCAGGCCGATGCCGCCCTGCTCGATCTGCACGACGTAGCGCTCGGGGTCGCCCGGGTCGTTGTCGACGAAGAGGCCGAGGAGCCCGCTCACGTTGGTCTGCTCGAGACGGCCGAGCGTGGCGAGGAAGGACGGGACGTCGGCGACGGCGGCGGCCTGGTCGAGCTGGTCGCGGATCGGCTCGACGCCGAGCGCCTCCACCCGCTCCTCGTCCATGAAGCTCGTGAGGAGGTCGCCGGTCTTGCGCTCCTCGGTGCCGGGCGCGGCGTCGACGGCCTCCTCGATGATGACCCGCACGGCCTCCTCGGCCGCCTCCGCGAGCTGGTGGAACGAGCCCCAGCGGGCCTTGTCGTCGGGGATCGCGGTGCGGTCGAGCCAGCGGCCGTTCACGTGGAGGTAGAGGTCGTCCTGCGGGCGCACCCCCGCGTCCAGCTCGTCGGTGCGGATCCCGGTCGGCGGTGTCTCGGCGCTCATGCGGCCAGCCTAGGCGCCCCGGCTGCCGCCCTCCCGGACGATGTGTAAAGCGCGCTTGACACGTTCCCGGTGTAAAGCTAGCTTGTCATCCATGCGCAGCGAGGTGAAGGGGCTCCGGACGGCCGCCGGGCTCTCCCAGCAGGCCCTCGCCACCGCGCTCGGCGTCTCCCGCCAGACCGTGAACGCCATCGAGACGGGCCGCTACGACCCGTCGCTCGCCCTGGCCGTCCGGACGGCCCGCTTCTTCCACCGATCCGTCGAGGAGGTCTTCCATGTCGAGGACGAATGAACGCCGCGGGATCTCCCGCGTGAACGTGCTGCTCGTGTCCGTGTTCGGCGTCGGCGCGCTGGTCGCGCTGATCGCGGGGAACCCCGGGTCCGCCTTCGTGCTCGCCTTCATGGGCGCGATCGGGTTCGGCGGCGCCCTGCAGGCGTCCCGGCCGGGCGCGAGCGACGTGACGCGCATCAACGGGCTCGAGTACCGCGACGAGCGCGACGGCCGGCTGGCGCAGCAGGGGTTCGCCGTGGTCGGCGTCGCGGCGCTCGTCATCTCCGTCGTGGCGTTCGTCGTCACCACGCTGCAGGGCGAGATCCACTGGTTCATCTGGGGGCAGATGCTCGCGCTCGCCTCCGTGTGGGCCGTCGCGAACGCCGTGGTCGTCCGGCGGAGCTGAGCCGCGCGGATCCGCGCGCGGAAACGCCACCGCAACACGGCGTCGGTACGCTCGCGGATCGGGGCGTCTCCCCACACACCCGCGCGAGAGCAGGCGAGCATGGCCCGACAGATCTGGACCCTCCACGGCGACGGCAAGGCGGTGGACGCCTCCGCGGTCGTCGGCCCCGGCGAGCGCCTCACCTGGCCGCGCACCATCGGCCTCGGCATGCAGCACGTCGTCGCGATGTTCGGCGCGACCTTCCTGGTGCCCGTGCTCACGGGCTTCCCGCCCACGACCACCCTGTTCTTCTCCGGGATCGGGACGCTGCTGTTCCTCCTCATCACGCGGAACCGGCTCCCCAGCTACCTCGGCTCGTCGTTCGCGTTCATCGCGCCGATCCTCGCCGCCAACGCGGCGACCGCCTCGGGCGGCGGCGGCATCGGGGCGGCGCTCGCGGGCATCGTCGCGGTCGGGATCCTGCTGGCCGTCGTCGGCGGCATCGTGCAGCTCACCGGCACCGGCTGGATCGACGCGCTCCTGCCGCCCGTGGTCGCCGGCGCGATCGTGGCGCTGATCGGGTTCAACCTCGCCTCCGCGGCGCGCGACAACTTCGTGGTGGCGCCCGTGACGGCCACCATCACGCTCGCCGTCGTGATCCTCTCCACCGTGCTGTTCCGCGGGATCCTCGGCCGGCTCTCCATCGTGCTCGGCGTCGTCGTCGGGTACGTGGTGGCGGTCATCCGATCGGAGGTCGACTTCTCGGCCATCGCGGACGCCGCGTGGATCGGGCTGCCGGAGTTCCACTCGCCGGAGATCACGCCGCAGTTCTGGGCGCTGCTGCCCGCGTTCCTGCCCGTCGTGCTCGTGCTCGTCGCGGAGAACGTGGGGCACATCCGCGGCGTCGCGCAGATGACCGACGGCTCGGTCAACAGGCTGACCGGCCGGGCGCTCCTCGCGGACGGCATCGCGACGGTGCTCGCGGGCCTCGGCGGCGGATCCGGAACCACGACCTACGGCGAGAACATCGGCGTGATGGCGGCCACGCGCGTCTACTCGACCGCCGCGTACTGGGTCGCGGGCGCCTTCGCGGTGCTGCTCGGGCTCTCCCCCAAGGTCGGCGCGGTCATCAACACGATCCCCGCGGGCGTGCTCGGCGGCGTGACCACCGCGCTCTACGGGCTCATCGGGATCATCGGCGTGAAGATCTGGATGGACAACCGGGTCGACTTCGCCAAGCCCGTCAACCAGCTCACCGCCGCGACCGCGCTCATCGTCGCGATCGCGCCCTTCACCTTCACGCTCGGCACGGTTTCGTTCAACGGCATCGCGCTCGGCACGGTCGCGGCGATCGTCGTCTACCACGTGATGAGCACGGTCGCGCGGCTGCGCGGGACCGACTAGCGCAGGCGGCGCAGGTCGGCGGCGCAGGCCGGCCTCGCGGGCCGGCGGGGGCGCGGGCCCGGGCTCAGAGGCCGAGCAGGCGCTCGAGCGCCGGGTCCTCCAGCGACTCGAGCACGAGGTCCGCGCCCGCGTCCCGCAGCTCGTCGGCCGAGTAGTGGCCGCTCGCGACGCCGACCGCCGTGGCACCCGCGTCGTGCGCGGAGGTGATGTCGTTCGGGGTGTCGCCGACGACGAGCACCTCGTCGTGGCCGGGCGCGGCACCGCGCAGGGTCCCGGCGGTCGCGATCGCGCGGCGCACCACGTCGACCCGGTCGGGCGAGTCCGACCCGTAGGCGCCGAACACGAAGAAGCGGCCGAGGCGGGCGGGCTCCATCTTCGTGCGGGCCGCGCCCTCCATCGCGCCGGAGACGACGCCGAGCACGACGCCCGCGTCGGCGAGCCGGTCGAGCAGGGCCTCGGCGCCGTCGAGCACGCGGTAGCCCTCGGAGACGCGGATGTCGTCGGCGAGGTGCCGGAGGTAGGAGGCGTAGAGGCGCGCGAGCTCGGCGGGCTGCGGATCGCGGCCCAGGACGCCGCGGAACGTCGCCGTGCCCACCTGGGGATCGGTCTCCCCGGCGGAGGAGTGCTCGCCGATGTCGGCGTCGACGTCGTGCACGTCCCGGAACGCCATCGCCCAGCTGCGGGTGCCGGAGCCGCCCGTGTGGATGAGGGTCTCGTCGATGTCGAAGAGGACGGCGGGCGGGATGCGATCGGTGTCGGCCATGCGTCCATCGTGCTCCGGCGCACCTCCGTGCGACCCGCACGGATGCCCGCTCGGGATGCCCGGAGGATCAGGAGCGGCGCGCGCGGACCCGCTCGGTGGTGCGCGCGATCACGCGGAGGCTGTCGATGAGGGTCGCGACCTGCTCGCGGCTGAGGTCGGCGAGCACCTCGTCCTCGTCGGCGACGAGCCGGCGCATCGCCCGGTCGACCCGCTCGATGCCGAAGGGGGTGAGCACGACGAGCCGGCTGCGGCCGCCCGCCGGATCCTCCTCGCGCGTGATGAAGGAGCGCGCCGTCAGCCGGTTCACCCGGTGCACGAGGCTGCCGGTGTCGGTGCCGAGGCGCTCGGCGAGGCCCGCGCGCGTGAGGCCCGCGTCGCCCTGCTGGCGGAGCACGGACAGGAACTCGAACTCGCTCGTCGTCAGGCCCTCGGCGGCGAAGGCGCCCTCGCGGATCCGCTGCATCTGCGGCAGCAGGCGCCGCAGCCGCGACACCACGTCGAGCGGCGCGAAGTCGACGTCGGGCATGGCCGCGCCCCACGCGTCGATCACCAGGTCGACGTCGTCGTCATCCTTCATCGGGACTCCCACCGTCGCCTCCACGGTACCCGGCACGGACGCGGGGCGGGACGCGGGGCGGGCCCGCGGGCGCGTGGCGGATGCGCGGCGTCGCGCGGCGTCACCGGCCGGATCCGCCGACGCGCTCCGGCAGGATGTCGGCATGGCCCGCCCGCTCCCCCTCCCCGACCGCCCGCTGGTGCTCGACGGCGGCCTCGGCACGCTGCTGGAGGCGCGCGGGCACGACCTGACGGATCCGCTCTGGAGCGCGCGCGTGCTCGCCGAGGAGCCCGACGCGATCCGGTCCGCGCACGCGGAGTACAACCGCGCCGGGGCGGACGTGGCGATCACGGCGTCGTACCAGGTGGGCTTCGAGGCCTTCGCGCGCCGCGGCCTGGACGCCGCCGCCACCGAGGCGCTGCTCCGCGCGAGCGTGCGGCTCGCCGCCGAGGCGCGCGACGGCGCCGCGCGGGAGGACGCGGCGGGCGACGCGGCCGCGGGACGACCGCCCCGCGCCCCGCGCGACCGCTGGATCGCCGCGTCCGTGGGCCCCTACGGCGCCACGCTCGGCGACGGGTCGGAGTACCGCGGGTCCTCGGGCCTCACCCGCGACGAGTTGCGCCGCTGGCACGCCCCGCGGTTCGCCGTGCTCGCCGACGCGGGCGCCGACCTCCTCGCCTGCGAGACGATCCCGAGCCTCGACGAGGGCCGGGCGCTGGTGGACCTCGCGCGCGGCTCGGGCGCGCGGGTGTGGCTCGCGTTCACGGTCGCGGACGGGCGGCTGCGGTCCGGCCAGCCGATGCGCGAGGGGTTCGCACTGGTGGAGGAGGCCGACGAGGTCGCGGCCGTCGGGATCAACTGCGCGCACCCGGACGAGGTGCCGGGCGCGATCGCCGCTGCCCGCGCGGTGACCGACCGGCCCGTGGTGGTCTATCCGAACTCCGGGGAGCGCTGGGACGCGGTCGCCCGGGGCTGGGGCGGCGACCCGGCCCTGCCGTCCGTCGACGCGTGGATCGCGGCGGGCGCGTCGCTGGTCGGCGGCTGCTGCCGGGTGGGGCCGGCCGAGGTGCGGCGCATGCGCGACGCGCTCGGCTGACGCCGCGCGACGACGGCCCGCCCCGAGGGAGGCGGGCCGTCGTCGCGTGCGGATCCGGCTCGGGTCCGGATCCGTCCGCGGCTCAGGCGCTCGCGACCGCCTGGCGCAGGCCCTCGGCGAGCGAGGTGGTGGGGCGGCCGAGGAGGCGGGCGAGGTCGCCCGTCCGGTCGTCGAGTTGACCGGCGGCCGTGGCGGCGTCGAGGCCCACCAGGAAGCCGATGGTGCCCTCGTCGAGGCCGGCGCCGCCGAGGATGCTCGCGTGCTCCTCCGACGAGACCCGCGACACGGGGACGGGCTGGCCGACGATGCCGGAGATCGCGGCGGCGAGGTCGTCCTGCGTCCAGCGCTCGTCGCCCGCGAGCTCGAGCGTCCGCCCGGCGAGCGAGTCGTCGAGGGCCGCGACGGCGATCCCCTCGGCGAAGTCGGCGATGGTGGCGCTCGCGACGATGCCGTCGCCCGCGCTCGTGAGGAGGCCCCCGGACTGCCGCACGGCGTCGACGGTGGCCGCGTAGTTCTCGGTGTACCAGCCGTTGCGGAGGAGCGTGACGGGCACGCCCGAGGCGGCGAGGACCTCCTCGGTGGCCTTGTGCTCGCCCGCGATGAACAGCTCGGTGGTGGTGGCGCGGAGGACGCTCGTGTAGAGGATCCGGCCGACGCCCGCGGCCTTCGCGGCCTGGATGACGGTGGTGTGCTGCGGGACGCGCTGGCCCACCTCGCTGCCGGAGACGAGCACGAGGGTGTCGCCGGGCTGGATGGCCGCGGTCACGCTGTCGGCGTCGGTGTACTCCAGGCGCGCGGTGCGCACGCCCTGGGCGGCGAGGTCCGCGAGGGCCTCGGGACGGCGCGCGGTGGCGAGCACGTCGGACGCGGCGGCGCCGCGGGCGAGGAGGGACGCGACGATGCGCGATCCGAGGCGGCCGGTGGCGGCGGTGACGACGATGGTCATGGGGTGCCTTTCGAGTCGTGGGAGGTGCGGTACGCCCGGGACAACCGGGTCGACGGCGAAGAGCTTCCCACAGGGAGGTACCCACTTTCAGGTAAGTTGGTCGCATGCACGACATGAGCTTCCGGGTGACCCGCGACCGGCCCGGCGTGACCGAGGGCCGCTACCCCGCGAACTGCCCGTCGCGGACTCTCCTCGACCACGTCACGAGCAAGTGGGGCGTCCTCGTCCTGCTCGCCCTCGGGCAGGGATCCCGCCGCTGGGGCGAGCTCCGCCGGGAGATCGAGGGCATCAGCGAGAAGATGCTCGCCTCGACCCTCCGCACGCTCGCAGAAGACGGGTTCGTCATCCGCGACGCCCAGGCGACCATCCCGCCGCGCGTCGACTACCGGCTCACCGAGCTCGGCCACGAGGCGTCCGCGCGGCTCATCCCCCTCATGGACCTCGTGGCCGACATGGCCGAGCAGGCGGGCGAGCGGTCGTCGGAGGCCCCCGCGCGTCCCTAGGCTGGAGACCTGCATCGCCGCCGGGCGAGGCCAGAGAGAGATCACGCCCCATGCCCTCCCCGTCCGCGCCGACGCTGTCGCGCACGCCCGCTCCCACCCGTGACGTCCGCCGCGCGCGCGTCGCCGTCGGCATCCTGTTCTTCACCAACGGCGCGATCTTCGCGAACCTGCTGCCGCGCTACCCCGCGCTCAAGGCGGAGCTGGGGCTCGCCGACGTCGAGTTCGGGGCCGCCGTCGCCGCGTCGCCGCTCGGGGCGCTCATCGCGGGGCTCGCCGCGGGCGTCCTCATCCGCCGGTACCGGTCGGCGCGCGTCGCCGTGGCCGCCACGGTGCTGGCCTCCGTCGGGATCCTGCTGGCCGGCCTCGCCCCCGGGTGGCTGGTGCTCGCGGGCGCCCTGTTCCTCGCCGGCGCCATGGACTCCATCACCGACGTCGCGCAGAACTCGCACGCGCTGCGAGTGCAGCGGCTGTACGGGCGCTCGATCATCAACTCGTTCCACGCGGTCTGGTCCATCGGCGCGGTCACCGGCGGGATCATGGGCGCGGCCGCCGCGCAGGTGCGGCTGCCGATCCTCGTGCACCTCTCCCTCACCGCGGTCCTCTTCAGCGCGTTCGCCGTGGTGTCGCTCGCCTGGCTCCTGAAGGGCCCCGAGCCGGAGCCCGGCGAGGGCGGCGCGGCGCACGCGCACGCTCCCGCCGCGGATCCGGAGGACGGCGTCGTGCGCGCCGCCTCCCCGCGCGCGCTCGGCCTCGTGGCCCGGTACGGCGTGCTCCTCGCGCTCGTCATCATCGCCTCCGGCGGCGCGATCGTGGAGGACGCGGGCAGCACCTGGTCGGCCATCTACCTCTCGCGCGACCTCGAGGCCTCGGCCTTCGTCGCGGGCCTCGGCTTCATCTCCCTCCAGGGCATGCAGTTCATCGGCCGGATGCTCGGGGACCGCATGGTGGACCGCTTCGGCCAGCGCGCCATCGCCCGCCTCGGCGGCGTGCTGGTGCTCGCCGGGATGGGCGGCGCGCTCGCGTTCCCCAGCGTCGTCGGCACCATCGTCGGGTTCGGCGTCGCGGGCTTCGGCGTCGCGACCCTCATCCCGGCCGCCATGCAGGCCGCCGACGAGCTGCCCGGGTTCAAGCCCGGCACGGGGCTCACCATCGTCGGCTGGCTGCTGCGGGTCGGGTTCCTGGTGTCTCCGCCGATCGTCGGCGCCATCGCGGACGCGTCGTCGCTGCGCCTCGGGCTCATCTTCATCCCGGCCGCCGGGCTCCTCGTGCTGGTCTTCTCGCGCGTGCTGGCGACCCGGCGCGCGCATCCGGCGGCGCAGGCCGCGCCGGGCGCCTCCTAGGCCGCCCGGCCGCGGGCCGCTCCGCGCGGATCCGCTCACGGGCTCCTGCGAGTGCGGCCGGCCGCGCGTCCGCCCGCGGGAGAGTGGGCGGACGCCCGCGACCCGAGAGGATCCCATGTCCACCGACCTGCCCGGAGGGCTCTTCCCCCTCGCCGACGACCTCACCGTCACGCGCTTCGGCTACGGCGCCATGCAGCTCGCCGGGCCGCGCGTGTTCGGCCCGCCCGCCGATCCGGACGCCGCCCGCGCCGTGCTGCGCGAGGCCGTGGCGCTCGGGATCACCCACATCGACACGGCCGACTTCTACGGCCCCGGGCACACCAACGCCGTCATCGAGGAGGCGCTGTTCCCGTACCCGGAGCACCTGCACATCGTGACGAAGGTCGGGTCGCTCCGCGACGCGAAGGGCCGCTGGCCGCAGGCGCTCTCCGCGGACGAGCTCCGCCAGGTGGTCTACGACAACCTCACCCACCTGACGCTCGACGTGCTCGACGTCGTGAACCTCCGCGTGGGCGCGTTCGACAGCCCCACCGACGGGTCGATCGAGGAGCCGTTCACGGCGTTGGCGGAGCTGCAGCGGGAGGGGCTCGTCCGCCACCTGGGCGTGAGCAACGTGACGCCCGCGCAGGTGGCCGAGGCCCGCGCGATCGCGCCGATCGTGTCGGTGCAGAACCACTACAACCTGGCCCGCCGCGACGACGACGCGCTCATCGACGAGCTGGCCGCGGACGGCATCGCGTACGTGCCCTACTTCCCGCTCGGCGGGTTCTCGCCGCTGCAGTCGGAGACGCTGTCGCGGGTGGCCGCGTCGCTCGGATCCGCGCCGCTGCCGGTCGCGCTCGCGTGGCTCCTGCAGCGGTCGCCGAACGTGCTGGTCATCGCCGGCACGTCGTCCGTCGAGCACCTGCGGGAGAACGTGCAGGGCGCGCGGATCCGCCTGCCCGAGGACGCGCTCGCGGAGCTGGAGGGGATCGGCGGCTGATCCGCGGGAGGATGGCCGCATGACCGCCCCCGACCGCCGCTTCCCGCGCCGCGTCTACCGCGAGGGGACCGAGCCCGACGTGCGGTTCACGCTCGCCAACGAGCGGACGTTCCTCGCCTGGATCCGCACCTCGCTCGCCCTGCTGGCCGGCGGGGTCGCGCTCGAGGCGCTGGGGCTCGGGCTGCAGCCCGGGTTCCGGCTCGCGGCGTCGGTCGTGCTCATCGTGACCGGCATCGCGGCGCCAGCGCAGGCGTGGACCGGCTGGATGCGCACCGAACGGGCCCTCCGCCGCGACCGCCCGCTGCCGTCGTCCGTCCTGTCGCTGCCGCTCGGGATCGCGGTGGCGGTCGCCGGGGTGCTCGTGCTGCTCGGGGTCCTCACGGCGTGAGCGGTCCCGACGCCGCGCGCCACGACAGGCCGTACGACCCGGGGCTCCAGCCCGAGCGCACGGCCCTCGCGTGGCGGCGCACCGCGCTCGCGCTCGTCGTCGGATCCCTGCTCGGGCTGCGCACCCTCCCCGCGGTGCTCGGCGTGCCCGGCCTCGCGCTGGCGTTCGCCGGGGTGGCGCTCGCGCTGGGCGTGCTCGTCACCGCGCACCGGCGCTACCGGCGGGTGCACCGGATCCTCACGACGGAGGCCGCCGACCCGGCCGCGCCGGCCGAGGCCGCGCTCCCCGACGGCGGGCTGCCCGCGCTCGTCGCGGCGCTCACGGCGGTCGCGGGGCTCGCCGCGCTGGCCGTCGCGCTCGTGCGCTGACGGGACAGCAGATCTGACGGGCGCATCCGAGGATCCACGATGCCCCCCGGCCGGGGTATCGAATGGCATGACACCGCATGGCGTCCGCCGCGCGCCCCTGCGCACCCCTCGGAAAGGCCCCCATGGAACTCGACCGCCGCCGCTTCCTCACCGCCACCGGAGCCGTCTCGCTGACCGCGCTCCTCGCGAGCTGCGCGGGCTTCAGCAAGCCCGCCACCTCCGCCGCGGCCGGCACGCTCGCCTTCACCACCTGGGGGACGGACTCCGAGCTCGCCGGCTTCCGCGACCAGATCGCCCGGTTCCAGGAGGCGAACCCGGGATCCACGGTGGAGCTGAACGCCGTGCCGTACGAGCAGATGTTCACCAACATCGACGCGCAGCTGCAGGCCGGCAACCCGCCGGACGTCTTCCGCGTGCCGTACTACACGTTCGGCAGCTACGCCGGGCGCGACCAGCTGCTCGACCTCTCCGACCACCTGCCCGCCGACTTCGGCGACCGCTTCACGCGGGGCGCGTGGGCGGCCGTGCAGAACGGCGACGCCCCCTTCGGCGTGCCGCACCACACCGACACCACGGCGATCCTCTACAACACGGCCCTCATGGACGCCGCCGGCGTCACCGACATCCCGACGACGCTCGAGGACGCCTGGACCTGGGAGGAGTTCGACGCCGTCGCCGCGCAGCTGCGCGCCGCACTCCCCGCCGACCAGTACCCGTTCGCGTACAACTGGCAGGGCAACGGCGTGACCCGCTGGCTCACCTGGCTGTTCGAGGCCGACGGCCGCTTCCTCACCGAGGACCTCGCGGACGCCGCCATCGACTCCGACGCGGCGCGGAAGGCCGTGGACTTCACCCGCTCGTTCTTCGAGAAGGGCTACGTGCCCGACAACGACACGATCAAGTCCTCCACCTACGCGCAGGACAGCTGGTACGCGCAGACCACGGCGATGGTCTTCTCCGGCGCGTTCTCCATCCCCGATGCCACCGACACCCTCGACTTCGAGTGGGGCGCGACCTTCGCCCCCCGGGACGTGCGCGCCGCCAGCGACTTCGGCGGCAACGCGCTGGTGGTCACGAAGGACGTGGCGGATCCCGCGCTGGCCGCCGCCTTCCTCGACTTCGTCACGCAGGAGGACGCCATGCGCGCGTTCTGCGAGGGCGCGTCGCTGCTGCCCACGCGGCAGGACCTCATCGACTCCGGCATCGAGTTCGCGGTGCGCCCCGAGCTCGCTCCCGTCTACGTCGGCCAGGCGAGCACCGTGCAGGCCTCCGACTCGGGGCAGGTCGCCTCGCCGTCGATGTCGCGCATCATCACGGTGCTGCAGGACGAGCTGGAGAAGGCGTTCACGAGCGACGCGTCGACGGACGACGTGGTCGCCGCGCTCTCCGCGGGCATCGCGTCCGCCGTCCAGGCGGGCTGATGACCGCGGCACCCGGGGTGCGGACGGGCGCCCCCGCCCGCACCCCGGGCACGACGCCCGCGGGTGCGGGACGCGCGGACCGTCCGCCGCACCGCCGCCGCACGCGCTCGCGCGGCGAGGCGGCGGTCGCGTGGATGCTCCTCACGCCGAACCTCCTCCTGCTGGGCCTCTTCGTGCTCGTGCCGCTCGTGTGGGCGGTCTTCGTGAGCCTCCAGCGCACCGACGGCTTCGGCGGTGGCACCTTCACCGGGCTCGACAACTACCAGCGCCTGGTCTCCGACCCGGTCTTCTGGCGGTCCGCCGCCAACACGGTGCTCTTCACGCTGATCGTCACGCCGCTGTCGATGGGCCTCGGCCTCGGCGCCGCCGTGCTGCT
Source organism: Clavibacter sp. GW821-FHT01D01 (assembly GCF_059422605.1). Lineage (NCBI taxonomy): Bacteria > Bacillati > Actinomycetota > Actinomycetes > Micrococcales > Microbacteriaceae > Clavibacter > Clavibacter sp. GW821-FHT01D01. Next base: position 462,607 of record NZ_JBWKXC010000001.1, on the reverse strand, counting down.
GGACTCGGTGCTGCCGGCGCGCGGGCTGTTCCGCTCGATCCTCATCCTCCCCATGGCCATCTCGGGGGTCGCGACCGCGCTCATCGGCGTGCTCCTCTTCGACGAGAACAGCGGCCTCATCGACAAGCTCGTGCGCGCCGTGGGGCTGCCGGGCGTCCCGTGGCAGTCGGACGGCACGGCCGCGTTCGTCTCGATCGTGCTCATCACGCTGTGGTGGCGCGTCGGGTTCAACATGCTCATCTACCTGGCGGGGCTGCAGTCGGTCGACGCGGGCGTGTACGAGGCCGGCCGCCTCGACGGCGCGAACGGCTGGCAGCGCTTCCGGTACCTCACGGTGCCGCTCGTGGGGCCGTCGTCGTTCTTCCTGCTGATCCTCAACGTCATCTACTCGTTCCAGGTCTTCGACCTCGTCTTCGTGATGACCGGCGGCGGCCCCGGCAATGCCACCTCGGTCATCGTGACGTACGCCTACGACCAGGGGTTCGTCACCCGCGACCAGGGCTACGCGGCCGCCATCGGCGTCGTGCTGCTCCTCGTCATGCTCGCCTTCACCGTGGTGCGCTGGTACTCCAGCCGCTCCCGGGACCTCGTGGACTGAGAGCCGCCCCATGACCACCGCACCCGTCGCGCCCGTGGGCTCCGAGGTCCGCCCGGCCCGCACCGCGTCCCCCGACCGGCTGACCCGGCCGGGCGCCCGCCGCAGCCGCGAGCGCCGCCTCGTCGCGCTGCGCGTCGTCGCCGCGAGCGTCGTCGCGCTCATCATCCTGTTCCCGCTGTACTGGATGGTCGTCGTCGCGTTCTCGACCCGCGCCGACCTCCTCGGCGGCGCGCTGCGCATCTTCCCGACGACGCTCACGCTGTCGAACTTCGAGCGCGTCCTCGACTCCTTCCCCGTGGCCACCTGGTTCGGGAACTCCACCGCCATCGCCCTCGTGGTCGCGCTCATCACCGTGAGCGTCAACGTGCTCGGCGGGTACGCGTTCGCGCGGCTGAGGTTCCGCGGCTCGAACGCGCTCTTCCTCGTGGCGCTCGCGACGCTGATGATCCCCGTGCAGGTCATCATGGTGCCGCTGTTCACCCTCGTCACCGGGCTCGACCTCTACGGCACGTACTGGGCCGTGATCCTGCCCACGGCGGCGAGCGCGTTCGGCCTGTTCCTCGCGCGGCAGTTCATCCTCGGCATCCCCACCGAGCTCATCGAGGCGGCGCGGATCGACGGCGCGAGCCATCTGCGGATCCTCCGCAGCATCGTGCTCCCGCTGTCGAAGCCGCTGCTCGCGGTGCTGTTCTTCATGAGCCTGCTGTCGACCTGGAACGACTTCTCCTGGCCGCTCATCGCGCTGAAGCAGAACGAGCTGTTCACGCTCCCCATCGGCCTGCTGTACCTGCAGGGCCAGTTCGGCTCCGACTACGGCGGCACGATGGCCTTCGCCCTGATCAACGTGACGCCGATGGTGGTGCTGTTCCTCGTCTTCCAGCGCTACTTCGTGCAGGGCTTCGCGCGCAGCGGCATCCGCTGACCGGAGCCGGTCCGGGGCCGGCACCCCACGACCGGCGCCGGCCCGACGCGTCAGCGCGCCGAGTAGCCGCCGTCCACGAGGTGGTAGCTGCCCGAGATGAAGGACGCGTCGTCGCTCAGGAGGAAGAGGACGAGCGCCGCGACCTCCTGGTCGGTACCCAGGCGGCCGGTCGCGTGCTGGCTCTCCAGGTACGCGAGGGCGTCCGGGGTGAGCGACGCGCGCACCAGCGGGGTGTCGATGAAGCCCGGGCCGACCGCGTTGGTGCGCACGCCGCGCGCCGTGTACTCGAGCGCTGCCACCTTCGTGAGGCCGACGAGGGCGTGCTTGCTGGCGACGTAGGCGGCGTTCTGGGCGAACCCCACGGACCCGAGCACCGAGCTCATGTTGACGACCGCGCCGCCGCCCGCCTCCACCATCGCGGGCAGCTGGTAGCGGAGGCCGTAGAAGACGCCGTCGAGGTCGACCGCGCGCGTGCGGTCCCAGGCGGCGATGTCGTACTCGCCGATGTCGGCGGCCGGGGCGCTGATGCCGGCGTTGTTCACGGCGAGGTGCAGCGCGCCGTAGGTCGCGACCGCGTGCGCGACGGCGGACTCGGAGTCCTCGGCCTTCGAGGTGTCCTGGCGGAACGCGGTGGCGGTGCCGCCCGCGGCCTCGATCTCGGCGACGACGCGCTCGGCCGCCTCCAGCTGGATGTCGGTGACGACGACCGACGCGCCCTCCGCGGCGAGCGCACGCGAGATGGCGGCGCCGATGCCGCTGCCGCCGCCGGTGACGAGCGCGGTCTTCGTGTCGAACCTGGCCATGGGAGTCCTCCTCGGATCGGGCGGCGCGGATCCGCGCCGCACCTCGACGGTACGCCCGCACGATCCGGACACCCCCGGTTCACCCGGCGTCCACCGTCACGTCGGAGGGCTGCCCGGGGGCGGCAATAGCTTGCGAGCGTGATGCGTCCGCCGGCACCCGGAGCAGACGCCCGAGATCGATGGAGACCCCACATGACCCTCACCCGTGAGACCCACCACCGGCTGCTGCCGATCCTGTCGCGCGATCCCCACGCCCGCGGCAAGCGCAGCACCGTCACCTGCCACCTCAAGTGCGACGACGCGTGCACGAAGCCCGTCCCCAACGTCAGCGACAACTCCTACTTCCGCGACATCGCGGGCCGCGCCCTCTCGCGCCGCACGCTGCTCGGCGGCGCCGGAGCGGGAGCCCTCGCGATCCTCGTGGCGCAGAACGCCGCGGCGCCCGGCGCCGAGGCCGCCGCCGCGCAGGCCGCGTCGAACCTGCCCTTCACGGCGATCACGCCCGTCGACGCATCGGTCGACCAGTTCACCGTGCCGACCGGCTACCGCTGGGCGCCGATCATCCGCTGGGGCGACCCGATCTTCAGCTACGCCGACGACTTCGACGCCGACAACCAGACCGCGCGCCTCGCCGCGCGCCAGTTCGGCTACAACAACGACTACCTCGACATCATCCCGATCAACTCGCGGAACAAGGAGGCGCTCCTCGTCGCCAACCACGAGTACACGAACGAGAACATCATGTTCCCGCCCGCAGCCGACGCCGCCGAGCTCGACGAGCAGCGCCGCATCGGCAAGGCCTCGCACGGCATGTCCGTCGTCGCGCTCCGCCGCAAGACGGTCGGGCAGCCGTGGACGTACACGGTCGGCCACCACCGCAACCGCCGCATCACCGCGGACACTCCCTTCACCGTGACCGGGCCCGTCGCCGGATCCGCCGCGCTCCGCACGAAGGCCGACCCGAAGGGCACCACGATCCTCGGCACGCTCGGCAACTGCGCCGGCGGCACCACCCCCTGGGGCACCGTGCTCTCCGGCGAGGAGAACTTCAACGGCTACTTCCGCACCGCCGGCACCTCGGCGGCCGACAAGCGCTACGGCCTCGGCGACAAGGCGACGAGCCGCGGCTGGGAGTCCATCGACCCCCGCTTCGACGCCCGCACACCCGGCTACGAGAACGAGCCGAACCGCTTCGGCTACATCGTCGAGGTCGACCCGTTCGAGCCCGGCGAGGCGCCCGTCAAGCACACCGCGCTCGGCCGCTTCAAGCACGAGGGCGCGAACGTCATCGCCGGGAAGAGCGGCCACGTCGCCGCCTACATGGGCGACGACGAGCGCTTCGACTACCTCTACAAGTTCGTCTCGCACGACACGATGGTCACCGGCACGACGCGCCAGGACCGCCGGAGGAACAAGCAGCTCCTCACGCGCGGCTCGCTCTACGTGGCCCGCTTCACGGGCGACTCGCCCGTCGCGGAGATCACCGGCACCGGCCAGCTGCCCTCCGACGGGCAGTTCGACGGCATCGGCGAGTGGATCGCGATCGCGGTCGACGGCGTCTGCCCCGTCCCCGGCTTCACCATCGAGGACGCGCTCATCCGCACCCGCCTCGTGGCGGACGCCGTGGGCGCGACCAAGATGGACCGCTGCGAGGACGTGCAGCCGAGCCCCGTCACGGGCAAGGTCTACGTCGCGTGCACCAACAACACCGACCGCGGCAAGGCCGGCAAGGAGGGCGCCACGGAGATGAACCCGCGGACCACCAACCGCGACGGCCACATCGTCGAGGTCGTCGAGGACGGCGGCGACCTCCGCTCGACCACCTTCACCTGGAACCTGCTCCTCGTCGCGGGCGACCCGGCGAAGAACGAGTCGACGTACTTCGCGGGCTTCCCGAAGGACAAGGTCTCGCCCATCAGCTGCCCGGACAACGTCGCGTTCGACTCCGCGGGCGACCTCTGGATCTCCACCGACGGCGCGCCGAGCACCATCGGCCTCAACGACGGCCTGTTCAAGGTCCCGCTGGAGGGCGCCGAGCGCGGCCACGTGCAGCAGTTCCTCTCCGTGCCCACCGAGGCGGAGACCTGCGGCCCGGTCGTGCACGACACCGAGGGCATGGTGTTCGTCGCGGTGCAGCACCCGGGCGAGGACGGCTCGTTCGCCGAGCAGCACTCGTTCTTCCCCGACTACGTGCCGGCCGGCGCCACCCCGCCGAAGGGCGCCTGGCGCGGACCGCGTCCGTCGGTCATCCAGGTGTGGCGGGGCTGATCCGCAGGACCGATCCGGCCGCCGACGGCGGCGGATCACGAGGGCCGGGGCGTGCGTGCGCCCCGGCCCTCGGGCGTCCGGGGCGCCGTGCGCTCCGGCGGGCTCGCGCGCGTCGCCGGGGGACGCGGGCTAGCGTCGAGGGGTGACCGAGCCCCAGGATCCCGACGGCCCGACCGACGACGAGCGCTGGCTGGTCGTGGGCGGGCGGCGGTGGCCGCGCACGGATCCGTCGCTGCCGGCCGAGGTCGTGGAGGCGCTGACGTCGCACCTCGGACGCGGGCGCTCGGGCGTGGGCGCCGCGAAGCGCCGGGGCGACGACGACGCGGTCGCCGCCGCCCGCACGCGCGTCGGACTCGCGAAGCACGGCCTCGGCGAGCGCGGACCGCGCTGGTGGGACGAGCCCGAGCACGCGCGCCTCGAGCGGGCGCACGCGGCGCTGCGGGAGCTCGACGCGCTCGACCGCCCCGCCGGCTGACGCCGGGCACGCGCGCCACCTGACGCCCGGCAGGCCCGCGGCGCAGACTGGGCGCATGAGCACCGAGGCCGACGTCCGCGAGCTGGCGCTGTCGCTGCCGGGCGTCGAGGAGCGCACCGCCTACGGGACCCCCGCCTTCTACGCCGGACCGCGCATGATCGCCCGCCTGGTGGAGGAGCCCGGCGTGCTGCTGGTGTGGCGCGCCGACCTGGGCGAGCGCGAGGCGCTGCTGCAGGAGGATCCCGCCGCGTTCACGACGACCCCGCACTACGACGGTCACCCGAGCGTGCTCGTCCGGCTGGACCGCGTCCCCGCCGCACGACTCGCCGAGCTGCTCCGGGAGGCGTGGGACGCCCGCGCGCCGCGGCGCCTCCACGACGGGTGACGCCCGCAGGCCAGGCTGGTCCCATGCAGCTCTACTCCGCGCTCCCCCTCGTCCGCGCCCGACAGATCGCGGCCGACACGGCGGCCCTCGTCGGCGTCGTCGTCTCCGTGCTGGTGGGGGTCGCGGTGGCGGCGCTCATCCGCCCGCTCGGCGACCTCGGCCGCAGCATGGAGAGCTCGGGCACGCAGCTGAGCGGATCCATGACCGACGCCGCCGACGCCCTCGGCCGACTGCCGCTCGTGGGCGACGCCGCACGCGGGCCGTTCGAGGACGCGAGCGGCATCGGAGCGGGCCTCGTGCAGGCGGGCCGCGACCAGCAGGCGCTGGTGGGGACGGTCGCGCTCGTGGTCGGGATCCTCGTCGCGCTCGTGCCGATCGCGCTCATCGTGCGGCACTGGCTGCTCCGGCGGATCTCGTTCGTGCGGCGCGCGGCCGCGGCCCGCGCCCTCGCGGGGACGCCCGGGGGCACGGAGCTCCTGGCGCTGCGGGCGCTCTCCACCCGGAAGCCGGCGGCGCTGCTCGCGGCGCACCCGGATCCGGTCGCCGCCTGGCGCGCCGGGGACCCGCGGGTCGTGCGGCAGCTCGCCGACCTCGCGCTCCGCGACGCGGGGGTGTCCGGGCGCTGATCGGGCCCCGGCGGGCGGGTCAGGTCCGCGCCCGGTCCCGCGCGCGCAGGATCCCCTCGGTGACCGGCACCGCGGCGACGGCCGACAGGGCGGCCACCGGCATGCCGACCACGAGCCCGAGCGCGGCGTCACCCGCCGCCGCGAGCGCCACCGCCGCGGCCACGGCCGCGACGACGAGGACGCCGGCGATCGAGGCGGCCCAGAGCGCCGGCCAGGGGGCGCGCCCGCGCCACAGCGGGTAGGGCGCCGCCCCGAGCGCGGCCAGCGCCGCCGCGCACAGCGCCGCGGCCGCCGCGGCGGGCACGGGCAGCCGATCCCCCGGGGCGGCGTCCGGCGGGGTGCCGGTGGACGCCAGGAGCGCGAGGACGACCAGGCCGAGGCCGGCGGTCACGGCCGAGGTGGACACCAGGACGGTGCCCGTGCGGAGGCGCTGCCTCCCGCCCGAGGACCTCGCGCGCGCATCCCCCACCCGTCGCCGTCGCATGGGTCCAGTGGATCGATCCCGGGAGCCGCTCGCAAGCGGCCGCACCGACGGAGCGCCGTCCGGGCGGACGCGCGCTCCGGGAGGGAGCATCCTCGGAGGCATGTCGCCTCTCCTCCTCGCCGGGCTCGCCGGTCTGCTCTCCGGGCTGTCGCTGGTCGTCGGTTCCCTCGTCGCGTGGTTCGCGAGGGTGCCGCGGGAGGTCGTCGCGCTCGTCATGGCGTTCGGCGCCGGCGTGCTGATCTCGGCGCTCGCGTTCGACCTCGTCGACGAGGCCGCGGCGAGCGGCGGATTCCTGCCCACCATCGCCGGCTTCGTCGCCGGCGCCGTCGTGTACGTGGTGCTCGACCAGGTCCTCGAGCACGGCGGGTTCCGGCGGAAGCCGCACCGGCGGAAGGGCGGCGGGGGCGGCACGGGCGTGGGGATCGCGCTCGGCGCCCTGCTCGACGGCGTCCCCGAGACGTCCGTGCAGGGCCTCAGCCTCACGGGCGGCGGGACGCTGAGCGTCGGCGTGCTCGTGGCCGTCGTCATCTCGAACCTCCCGGAGGGGATGTCGAGCACGGCCGACCTCAAGGAGGACGGCCGCGGCCCGCGCTACGTCTTCGGGCTCTGGACCTCGATCGCCGTGGTCTGCGCCCTCTCCTCCCTCGGCGGCTACGCGCTGCTCGGCGGGCTCCCGGAGAGCGGCCAGTCGGTGGTGATGGCGTTCGCGGCCGGGGCGATCCTCGCGATGATCTGCGACACCATGATCCCCGAGGCGTTCCGCAAGGCGCAGGCGCTCACGGGCCTCGTGACGGTCCTCGGGTTCGTGGCCAGCTACGCGGTGCACCAGGCGGGCTGAGCCGGGCGGGGCGGCGGCCGATCGGCCGGTAGGCCGATCAGTCGTCGGCGGGCCGGTCCCGGGGCGAGACGTTGAAGCGGTGCAGCAGGCCCGCGAGCTGCTCGACCTCGGTCGTGTCCCACGCGGAGAGCCGGTTCTGCAGGCGCTCGCGCGTGCCGGAGCGCACGTCCGCGAGGCGCTCCTCCGCCAGCGGCGTGAGCGTGAGGATGGTGGAGCGGCGGTCCTCGGGATCCGGCTCGTCCTGCACGTAGCCGGCCTCGCGCAGCACGCGGAGGTGGCGGCTGACCGAGCTCTTGTCCATGAGCAGGCCCGCCGCGACGGCGCCCGCGGAGGACGGGCCGGCGGTGCGGATCCAGCGCGCGACCGCGAAGGCGCCGGGCTGCAGGCCGGGGTGGAACGTCGCGGCCTCCTCGATGCGCAGGGAGCGGATCGACATGAGCAGCGCCCCGAGCTCGGACGCCACCGACGAGACGGCGGCCGCGCGCCCGTCGACCGGGGCGTCGGCGGGGCGGTCGGGTGTCGGCTCCGGGATCACGTGGAGACCCTAACCGACGCCGATCAGGGCGCCCGGTACGCGTTGCGGCCGGCGGTGGAGGTGGCGAGCTCGACCGCCGACAGCCCCAGCGCGGGCGCCGCCGAGTCGAGCAGGCCGATCCGCAGCGCGGTCACCGACCGCTCGGGGCTCGTGTCCCGCCCGATGCCCGGGACCACGACGCTGCCCGGAGGCGCCCCCGGGCGGTCGGGCTGCACGTTCACCATGACGGACAGGACGCTCGGGAGCGGGTTCACGACGGCCGCGACCGCCGTCACGAGACGTCCCGAGAGCGTGGAGAGCGTCGCTCCCAGGGTCGTCACGGGCGTGACGAGCAGGGAGCCCAGCGTGGTCGTGAGGGTGGAGACGAGGGAGGAGCCGAGCCCCCGGACGAGCGCCGAGAGGAGGTCGATGTTCCCCAGCCCGAGCCCGGCCAGGATCGGGTTGAGGGTCGCGCCGAGCCCGAGGGCGTCGGCCGTGACCGCCAGCTGACGAGCTCCCGACGCGAGGTCGCCGAGGGTGCCCTCGTAGCCCACGCCGACCTTCAGCACCCTGATGCCGAGCAGGGTGTTCGAGGTCCTCACCTCGGTCGTCAAGGCGATGCTCACCTTGACGGCCTGGAGCGCGGTCGTGAGGGCCGTCTGGATCTCCGCGGTCCGGGTGTCCATCAGGACCCCGACCCGGGCGCTGATCGCGTTCACGACCGGGGCCGACAGCACCAGCTCGGTGTTCGGCGGCAGGCCGTTCAGCCCTCCGGGCCCGCGGCCGGTGAGGGCGGCGAGGTCGACCAGCACCGTGCCGGTGGCGAGGTCGATCGCCACGCTGCCGTCGGGACTGCGCAGGGGCTTGGTGAGCAGCGGCGTGACGGCGGCGGTCGCCGCCTCCACCCCGGTGAGCGTGACCGAGCCGGTGAGCCCCGTGGTGACGAGCCCGCCGATGAGGGCGTCGAGGGCGGAGCCGACGGAGGTCGCGATGGTCCCGGTCGGTCCCGACAGGGCCGCCACCGCGGCGGGCAGGACGGTCGTGGTCGTGTTCCCCACGGCGGTGGCCACGCCTCCGACGACGGGGCTCGCCACCCGGAGCTCGAGGCCCGCGATGCCGTACTCGCGGATCACGCCGTCGACGGAGCCGTCCCCCCAGAGGGCGCTGCGGCGCGCGGAGCACCAGTCGAGGGTCGCGCGGGAGGCCACGGCGCCCACCGCCAGCTCCGCGCGGGCGATGTCCGTGGTGGCCGGGAGGACGCGGGCAAGGCTGATGGTCGCCCGCCCGGGCAGGGACGCCGACGTGCCGGAGGTCACGCCGACCCCGCCGGAGTCGGACACGAGCCCGCTGGCCGCCGTGGAGGTCCCCGTCTCGGTCACGCGCACGTACTGGTTGAGGGCTCCCGCGGATCCGGCGGGCAACCCCGCCGACAGGCCCGTGAGGTCCAGGGCGGCCGCGCCGGAGACCGCCGTGATGGCGAGCGGGTTCGCATAGGCGCCGGATCCGAGGCTGGGGGCGGTCGCCGGGGTGCGCCGCGAGCCGGGCGCGGCGTCGTCGACGGCCGAGAGGCCGGACACGCCCGCGACGGTGTCGAGCGGGAGGGAGAGGAGGCTCCCGCGCAGGAAGCGCGCGGACGCCGTGGTCGTGAAGCCCGTGGAGGTGCCGCAGTCGAGGTCCTCCGTGCCGATGGCGCCCTTCGCCCACTCGCGGTCGGTCCACGCGGCGGCGACCGGCACGATGCCCGGGGTCACCGCGCCGGCGACCAGCGCGACGGCGACGCCGGCGGCGACGAGCGACGGGGCGCGGCCGGCGAGGCGGGGCAGGCGGAAGCCGGCCAGCACGCGGCCGAGGCCGACGATCCGCGGCTCGGCGCGGCGCTGGGGCGGCCGGCCGACGAGGTCCTCGCGGCCCGCGCGTCCCTCACGGCCCGCCCGCCCCGCACTGCGGCGCCCGCGGGTCCCCGTGCCCCCGCTCACGCGCCGCCCCCGTCCGGCGATCCGTCGACGAGGCCCGGACGTCGGCCCGTCCCCGGTCGCCGCAGCAGCAGGCCCAGCGCGAGGGCGCCCGCTCCGGCCAGCGCGACGGCGACCACGTCGATGGCGGAGCCCGTGCGCGGCAGGATCCCGCCGACCGCGGGCGGCACGGCAGCGGCCACGGGATCCGACCCCGCCGCCGTGAGGCCGACCGCGAGCGATCCGGTGCGGCCCATCACGCGGGAGTCGCCCGACAGCGCGGGGTCGACGGACGCCGTGAGGAGGAGGTGCTCGCCCGCGGCGGCGGTGATGTCGGGGAGGCCCGTCCGCGGACCCTCGCCCCGGAACGCGCTCAGCGGGGTCGCGGCGAGCACGGGCGCGGATCCCCCGGCGCACGCGGGCGCGGCGTGCGGACCCTCGGCGGCGGGCGCGGGGATCCAGGCGTCGTCGCAGCGGTCGAGCCGCAGGAGCACGCCCGCGTCGACCTCGGCCAGCTCGCCGCCCGAGCGGATCTCCACGGCGAGGCGCGCGACGTCCGCGTCGCGCAGCCGTGCGGAGATCAGCCAGTGCCCGGGGGCGCCGGGCGAGACGTCCAGCATGGCGGTGCTCCAATCGGAGGAGAGGGAGAGGTACCCGGGCGTGCCGTTCTCCGGCACGTCGAGGAGGACGGCGGAGGCCCGGGTGCCGATGAGGCTCAGGCCGCCCACGAGCGCGAGCGCGGCGACGGCGGTGAGCGCGGAGCGGAGCGGGGACCGGCGCGGGATCGGCGCGGCGGCCGACCCCGCCTCAGCGCGCATGGCGGGCCGGGCGGCGGGGCGGTCCGCCCGCCGAGCGGCGGCCGGTCGCCCGGTCGCCGCTCGGGCTCCCGCGGCGCTCCCCCGTCGGCCACGACGTGCCCACGAGCAGCAGCACCAGCGCGCCCGCGAGCCCCGCGATCACGAGCGGCGTGTGCAGCAGGCGGTTCGCGTAGCCGAGGTAGGGCGCGCCGCCGAGCACGCGGTCGGCCTCCGTCACCACGTACGGCGACGGGTCGACGGTGGCGTTCGCGTCGCCCTGCAGCACGAGCTGGCGGGCCGCGGGATCCGCGGGATCCACTCCCGCCGACAGCTGCTCCACCTCGCCCGTGACGGGTCCGACGGAGACGACGCGGTGCGTGACCGGCAGGTCGTAGCCCGGTCGCGGCACCTTCACGACGTCGCCCGGCCGCAGGTCCGCGGCCGGCACGCCGTCGAGCGTCACGGCGGCGGATCCGGTCGGCAGCGTCGGCGCCATGGACCCCGTCATGAGCACCACGAGCGACAGCCCGAGGATGCGCGAGAGGAGCGTCCACGCGATGACGAGCGCCCCCGCGATCCCCGTGAGGGTGAGCACGGCGTCGCGCACCCGGAGCCCGGCGGTCCGCCGCGGACGCGCCCCGGCGCTGCCGCGCGCACCGCCGCGTGCGCGGGCGCGGGACGCCGCGACGGCATCACGGCGGGCAGCCGCGAGCGCGTCCCGGTCCCCCGCGCGCGTCGCCGCGGCCTGCGCTGACATGATGCGGTCCCTCCGCGGTCTAGACCGACGTGGAGAGGAACTCCCACGCCGGCGTCACCGTGCGGCCCTGGAGGTCGTCGAGGGTCACCCCGGTCGGCAGGGTGGGCGCCGCGGGGAGCGTGATCTCGAAGCAGTAGAACTGCGTGTTGCCGCCGGACGCGTCGAGCGTCTGCGCGCCGGTGCCCGCGGCGGTGGCCAGGGGGCCGCTCGTCACGAGCGCGCCGGTCGCGAACGCCGCGGCGTCGCACGTGGTCGCCGTGGTGGAGACCGCGACGCGGAGCGTGAGGGCGCCGAGGAGCGCGTCGTCGGCGTCGTCGGCCTCGAGGCCGACGCCCACCGCGGGCTCGGAGTCCTGCAGGACCACGGTGCCGGCGACGGATCCCGCGACCGTGCGGAGCGCGACGGGCGCGTAGACGCTCGTGCCGGGCGTCAGCGCGAGCGCGCCGGCGGTGAAGGTGAGGTCCTGACCGGGGTTCGTCTCGTCCTGCTCGAACTCGGCGGGGAGGTACGGCGACGATGCGTTCTGCTCGACCTCGAAGGTCGACGTGCCGAGACCCGGGCCGGTGCCGTCCGCGTTGCCGCCGAACACCCACTCGGAGTCGGTCCACGCGGCGAGCGTGGCGGTGATGCCGAGCCCGAGGACGAGTCCCCCGGACAGGAAGGCCATCGTCTTGGTGCGCCGCGTCATGCGCGGGCGGTCTGCGTGCAGTGCCATGGTCGTGCTCCCCTTGTCGCGCGGGTCCCGCGTCCGATGCCGGACCGTCCCGCCCCCCTGTGCGTCGGCCCCAGCGGCCGACAGGGCGAAGCTAGGGGCGACGCGGGCCCGCTCGGGATGCCGTGCGGGCGACGCCGGTAGCCGCGACCCGATATGCCAGTGGTCGCGCGCGCCGGCCGGTCGGACTACCGAGACAGGGACTGTGCCCCGGTCGAGGGCCCGGGGGGCAGATACCGAGCCTCACCGCACTGCGCTTTGGAAATTTGAAGGAGCCGCGGTACAGACAGCAAGACGCACTTTCGTTAGACTGCAATAAGCGTGTTTAAATCAAAGGAAACCATGCCTAAGTTACAAGCTTTTGTATTGATGTCGTTCAGCGGCGACTTCGAGGCCGTCTACGACAGTTTGATTGTACCTGGTCTCACCTCAAACAATTTTGACGTTTCTCGTGCAGACCTATCCGATAATCAGCAGCAAATACTAAAGGATATTATCACAAGATTGCATGCAGCTGATCTTGTCATAGTTGATGTTACAGGCCTAAACGGCAATGTGATGTACGAATTGGGACTTGCTCATGGGATGGGCAAACGCACCATGATGATCACCCAGCACATCGCGGAGTTGCCTTTCGACCTGAGGCCGTACCGGGCAACCGAGTACACCGTCAACTTTAGTGGAGCTGCCAAGTTGACAGACGCCATCTCGGCGGTTGCCCGTGCTATTCAGGACGGCACCGCGGAATTTAGCAATCCCATTCAGGACTTCGCGCCTGATTCACTCGCAAAGGCAACTCAGGTCGCTCGAATTCCCGTTGCGCCACAAGATAGGCCAAAAACGCAGAACAAGCCCGCAGAGATCCTCAAGGAACCAGAAGACGAAGATTCTGATCGACCCGGCGGCGTCTTTTACGAGCCCGCGCTCGCACTAGTCGAGAACGAAACTGCAACCGACGCAAGCTCTACCCCAACCACAGAAGAGCACAGCCCACTCGGTTTCCTTGATTACGCAATCGCTTTATCGGAAAGCAGCGAGACAGTCGCGGGCGTTGCCGAGAAGCTAAATGACGCTACGGAGACGGTGGGCCATAAGCTCGAGAATCGTACTGAGCAGATAAATAAAGCGAATACAAATCTTGGGTCGAAGGCCGCGCCCGTGCTGCGAGCTTTAATGCGCCAAGTTGCCGCCGATTTTGACGAATATTCTATGGAAATGGAGGCGTTAAACCCTGAACTTCGTAGTGCGCTAACTCAGCTAGGGGATAGCACAAACGGCGTTTCCCGCACTCGACTCATGAACGACTCCGCCGCCCGAGAGCAGGTCCAGCAAGAAATTGAAACACTGAAGCAGGCAGAAAACACTTTTGGGCAAGCGCGTATTAGTATCATGGAGTTCGCCAACGTTATTGTAAATCTTCCTGAAATGGAGCGCAATTTGACCGCGTCCGGCCGACGGGCGTATCGGGCCGTTGCCGAAGCCGCAGATGCCATCGATCTGGGAGTATCGGAATTTCGGCGCGCACGGCTACTTTTAGAAGAGCGTCTGGCGGAATGACGTAAAGGGGCAGGACATAGCTGCAGCGCGGAATAATTAGATTAAATATGGTTGCGCTTGCCCAAGCGCCGCGGCGCCTGGTATCTGGCGGGCTGGTAGCCTCGTCCGCGCAGGCGGGGAAGACGAAGGCGAGCAACATGACCGACGACACGACCGACACCGGCCACCGAGACGGCGGGGCGTCGGAGCCTCCCCTCCTCAGCCGGCGCGAGCTGCGCCGCCGCCAGCAGGAGATGGAGCAGGGCTCCTCCGACGCGTCGGGCGACGCGCACCGCTGGGTGGATCCGTTCCCCGCGGTCCCGCGCACCTCCGAGGGCGGCCTGTTCGGGCCCGACCGGGTGCGCCCGGGCGCGGCGCCGGCCGACGCCGATCACGATGCCGCCCACGACGCCGATGCCGCGGATGAGGACGCCACCGTCGACGACGCCGCGGAGGACGACGACGCCGAGGTCGTCGGCACCCACGCGTTCGACGAGCTGTTCGACGACGCGGACGAGGACGACGTGGATCCCGAGGACCGCGTGCCCGACGACGCCCCGGCCGAGGCCGACGCGGACGACGCGCCGCGCCCCGCCTCCGCCCCCGGCTCCTTCGACGCGGTGGTCTCCCCGGAGGCCGGATCCGCGTGGACGGTCCCCGCCCCGCACGTCGTCAACGCGCACCCCTTCCGCATGCCGCTGCGCCCGAGCGTCGAGGAGCCGCGCGCCGCCCGGTCCGACGGCCCGGACGACCACGCCGCCGACCCGGCCACGGCCGAGGCCGGGACCGAGACGCGGACCGAGGCCGCGTCGGCCGACGACGCCCCGGTCGCCGTCCCCGTCGACGACGCGCCCGTGCCCGCCTCCGCCCGGCCCGCATCCGCCCGCCCCGCGCCCGCGCCCCTGCTCCCGCCGGTCCCGGTCGCGACCCCCGTCGCCTCCCTCCCCGCCGCGCCCGACGACGCCCCCGAGGAGGATGCCGCGGAGTCCCGCCGCCCCGGCACCGACCTCACGGCGTTCCCCGACGCGGATCCGCAGCGCTACGCCATGCGCACCCCGCGCGCCGACGCCGCGGCGAGCGCCCTCACCCTCTTCCCCGAGCAGACCGGCCAGCGCCCCCCGCGCGGCCCCGTCGTCGCGCGCACCGGGTTCCGCGGGTTCCTCAACACGGTCACGGGCGGCCTGCTCAAGATCGGCCCGGGCCCCGAGGAGGCCGCCGCGAACGCGGAGGCAACCCGGCGCGAGGGCGACGAGCGGGTCATCCGCCAGGCCACCTGGTCCCGCGCGGTCAGCGTGCTGGTCGCCAACCGCAAGGGCGGCGTGGGCAAGACCCCGACGAGCCTCATCCTGGGCGGCGTGCTGGGCTCCATCCGCGGCGGATCCGTCGCCGTGGTCGAGGTCACCGACGACCCCGGCGCGCTCGGCTACCGCGCGGAGGGCCAGCCCCAGCGCGGCCTCGGCGAGCTGGTGCGCGACCGCGACGAGATCCACAGCGCCGGGCAGCTCGCCGGCTACACGGCGCCGCAGACGAGCTTCGCCTCGGTCGTCGCGTCCGTGGGGCCGCGCCGCGAGCTCACGGGCGAGGACGTCGTGGGCGTCTCCCGCCTCATCGACGAGTACTACGCCGTGCGCGTGATGGACTCCGGCAACCAGCCGTCCTCCTCCGCCTTCCGCGGCGCGATCGAGGTCACCGACGTGCTCGTCGTCCCGGTGCTCAACGCGGGCGACGCGGTGCTCGAGGCCGTCGCGCTGCTCGACTTCCTGCGCGAGCTCGGCGGCCACGCCGCGATGCTCGCCGACAACGCCGTGATCATCCGCCTGCACGACGGGCGCCCGGAGGACCCCGCGGTCGTCGCGCGCATCGACCGCATCCTCGACGACGCCCGCCCGGCCCAGATCTTCACGGTGCCGTACGACGCGCACATCGCGGAGCGCGGGCCGATCTCGCTCGGCTCGCTCGGCCCCGAGGTCCTCCGTGCCTTCACGGCCGCGACGGCCGGGGTCGTGCAGCGCCTGGCGCACGCGGTCCGCTGACGGGCGCCTCCACGGGCGGATCCGGGTCCGCCGGGGGCGAGCCCGGGTCCGTCGTGCGCACCCGGCGCCCCCGGCGCCCGCTCGACCGCGAGATCCTCGCGCTGGCGGTGCCGGCGCTCGGCGCGCTCGTGGCCGAGCCGCTGTTCCTCCTCACCGACACGGCGCTCGTCGGGCACCTCGGCAGCGCGCCGCTCGCGGGCCTCGGCATCGCGAGCGTGATCCTGCAGACGATCGTCGGCCTCCTCGTGTTCCTCGCCTACGCGACCACGCCCACGGTCGCCCGGCGGCTCGGCGCGGGCGACCGTCCCGGCGCGATCCGCGCGGGCATCGACGGCCTGTGGCTCGCCCTGGTGCTCGGCGCGGTGGTGCTGGTCGTCGGCTCCCTCGTCGCGGATCCGCTCGTGCGCGCCCTCGCGGGCACCGGCGGCGCCGACGCGGATCCCGCGGCGACCGCGGCCGTGGTCGACGCGGCGAGCACCTACCTCGGCATCTCGCTCCTCGGGATCCCCGCCATGCTCCTCGCCATCGCGGCGACCGGCCTCCTCCGCGGCCTGCAGGACACCCGCACCCCGCTCGTCGTCGCGGTCGCGGGCTTCGCGGCGAACGCGGCGCTCAACGCCGTGCTCATCTACGGGCTCGGCCTCGGCATCGCCGGTTCCGCGTGGGGGACCGTGGTCGCGCAGTGGGGCATGGCCGCGGTCTTCGTCGTGATCGCCGTGCGCGCCGCCCGTGACACGGGCACCACCCTGCGCCCCGGCCTCCGCGGGGTCGCGCGCTCGGCGGCGTCCGGCGGCTGGCTGCTCGTGCGCACGGCGTCGCTGCGCGCCGCGATGCTCGCCACGGTGGCCGTCGGCGCGGGGCTCGGCGTCACGGGGCTCGCGACCCTGCAGATCGCCCTCACCCTGTTCTCGACGGTCGCGTTCGTGCTCGACGCGCTGGCGATCGCCGGGCAGGCGCTGGTCGGCCACGGGCTCGGCGCCGACGACGTTCCGCGCGTCCGCGCCGTCGCCCACCGGCTCGTGCAGTGGGGCGTCGGCCTCGGCGCGATCCTCGG
Organism: Clavibacter sp. GW821-FHT01D01; assembly: GCF_059422605.1. Taxonomy (NCBI): domain Bacteria; kingdom Bacillati; phylum Actinomycetota; class Actinomycetes; order Micrococcales; family Microbacteriaceae; genus Clavibacter; species Clavibacter sp. GW821-FHT01D01. Next base: position 445,853 of record NZ_JBWKXC010000001.1, on the reverse strand, counting down.
CCTCGTCCTCGCGGCCGTGTCGCCGCTGCTCGGCCCGGTGTTCACGGGCGACCCGGCGATCCACCGCATGCTGACGGCCGTGACCCTGGTGCTGGCCGTGGGCCTGCCCGTCGCGGGCTACGTGTTCATGCTCGACGGCGTGCTCATCGGCGCGGGGGACGCGCGCTACCTCGCCCTCGCGGGACTCGTGAACCTGGTGCTCTACGCGCCCGCGCTGATCCTCGTGGCGTGGCTCACGGAGACCGGCCGCGTCGCCGGGACCCCCGCGCTGCTCGCGCTGTGGGCGGCCTTCGGCCTCGTGTACATCGGCGCCCGCGCGCTCACGCTCGGCCTGCGCGCCCGCGGCGACCGCTGGATCGTGACGGGCGCCGCGCGCGCCTGAGCCGTCAGTACATCGCGAGCGGCGCGCCGCCCCGCGGCCCCGGGAACGCCCGGTCGAGCGCGGCGAGCGTCTCCTCCGGGATCACGAGGTCGAGCGCGGCGCGGTTCTCGGCGACGTGCGCGCGCGTCGCGGCCTTCGCGGTCGCGAACACGTGCGGCGCCTGGCGGACGACCCATGCGAGCGCGAGCTGGCCCGCGCTCACGCCGAGGGGCGCGGCGAGGTCGGCGAGCGCCGGATCCGTCGCGAGCCTCCCCTGGTCGAGCGGCGAGTACGCCATGACCGGCATGCGGCGCTCCGCCGCCCACGGGATCACGTCGTGCTCCGGCCCGCGCTGGGCGAGGTTGTAGAGCACCTGGTCCGTCTGCGCGGCGTCGCCGCACGGGATGGCGGCCAGCTCGTCGAGGTCGTCGGCGTCGAGGTTGCTGACGCCCCAGGCGCGCACGAGGCCCTCCTCCACGAGCTCCTGCATCGCGGCGACCGTGTCGGCGAGCGGGTGCGATCCCCGCCAGTGGAGCAGGTACAGGTCGAGCCGGTCGGTGCCGAGGCGCGCGAGGCTGCGGCGCGCGGCCTCGCCGGTGCCGCGGCGGGACGCGTTCGACGGCAGCACCTTGCTGATGAGGAACACGTCGTCACGGCGGCCCCCGATGGCCTCGCCGACGAGCTCCTCGGAGCGCCCGCTGCCGTACATCTCGGCCGTGTCGATGGCCGTGAGGCCCTCGTCGATCCCGGCGCGCAGCGCGTCGAGCTCGGTCGCGCGGGCGCCGGCGTCGTCGCCCATGTTCCAGGTGCCCTGGGCGAGCGCGACCGCGCTGCGGCCGTCGGGGAAGGTGGTCGTGGGGATCCCGGTGTCCGTCATCTCCCCATCCTGCGCCGGTCGGGTGGGCGCGGCCCGGGAGGGAGGAGGACGCGACGCCCGTCCCTCAGCTCCGCGGCGTCGCCGGCACGCCCGGGAACGTGGGCACCCAGCAGCGCACGGCGTCGCGGTAGCGGCGGAACGGATCCCCGAAGCGCGCCTCGAGGTCGGCCTCCTCGCCCGGCCGCACGACGTGGTTCCAGAGCGACGAGCCGATGACGGCGTAGGCGACCACCATCCACGACCCGAGCACGAGCCCGACGGCCGCGGCCTGCGTGACGCCCGCGAGCGCCATGGGGTTCCGCACGAACCGGTACGGCCCGGCGATCACGAGCCGCGTCGCGGTCGCCGCCGGGAGCGGGGTGCCGCCGCCGCGGGTCGACATGGCCGCCGCCGACCAGATCCCGAGCGCGCTCGCGAGCACCAGCACGACGACCCCCGCCGCGGGCACCGCGACGACCAGCACCCCGTCCGGCAGCGGGACGGCGACCCGCCACCGCAGCTCGAGCCAGCGGATCGCGAGGGGCGCCACAACGAGGAAGGCGCCCCAGAAGACGACGATCTGCGCGGCCGTCGCGGCCACGTGGCGGGAGGTGGCGGCGCTCGCGTCCGCGGGCCGGGCCGCGAACGGGCCGACGAGCGCCCACCGGCTCGGCAGCCGGCCGAGGAGCAGGAGGGCGCAGGCGACGAGCGATCCGAGCGCGGCGACCGCCATGACCACGACGCCCACGCCCGCCTCCCGGGTGACGGTCGCGAACCCGGCGAGCGCGACGGCGACCACGAGGGTCCAGGCGGCGGCGACGAGGGCGGCCCACCGGATCCCGGCGGCGGCGAGCGCCGACCCGACCACGAACAGGGGGACGTCGAGGAGGGCGACCAGCAGCGGGTCCAGCGACCCGAGCGTCGCGGCGCGCACCGCGGGCACGGTCGGCACGGCGACCCACCACGCGGCCCCGCCGAGCGCCTGCGCGGCGAACCAGGCGCGCGCCCACGTGCGCGCCCCGCCGCGGGCGGCCGGTCCGCGCGACGCGCCGGATGCCGCGGCCGTCACCGGGCGTCCGCGTGCTCCGGCGGCCACACCACGGCGAAGCGCTCGAAGACGATGTCCTCGTCCTCCGACCACACGGCGCCGCGGGCCGCGCTCACCCGCTGCCAGTAGATCCGGTGCTGGATGCGCCAGCTGTCGAGCGAGAGGTCGTCCTCCCCCTCGTCGTGCGCGAAGGCGGCGTCGGCGCTCGCGAAGGGGCCGACGCGGAGCTCGGTGCTGCGGATCACGATGCGCGGCCTCCCGGCGCCGTCGCACGCGATCCAGTGCGATCCGATGCGCGGCACCTGCTCGCCGCGGGCGAGGAAGTCGGCGACGAGCTCGGCGGTGGCGCGCTTCCGGCCGTCGAGCACGATCCCGAGCAGCTCGTCCGCGAGGCGCGCGGTGTCCCCGAAGCGCTCGACCGTGTGCTCGGGTCCCGCGGCCACCGCCTGCGGGTGCGCCTCCGCGTACGCCGCCCACATCCGCGCCGCGGCGGGGAGGTCGGGCGGGGAGGCGGGCGCGGTCGCATCGCTCATGGACCCGATGCTCCCATGCGGGCGGGCCCCGGCCCGATCCGGCGCCGCGGCGCCCGTAGCCTGATCCGGTGGAAGACCCGACGCCGCCGCCCGCCCGCCGATCCCGTCCCGAGCGCGCCGCCGGCCGGACCGCCGGCCGCCCCGCCCCCGACGCCGAGGCCCGCTCGGAGGCGCTGAAGGAGCGGATCTACGTCACCTTCACCGCGCTCGCGGTCACCATCGCGACCGAGCGCGAGGCCGACCACGCGACCGTCGGGACGGCCGCCCTCACCCTCCTGCTCACGGTGGTCGGCACGCTGCTCGCGGTGTCCGTGGCCGAGTGCATCGCCCAGATGGTCCGCGACGGCGAGGTGCCGGACCGCCGCGACGTGGCCCACATCCTCTACGTGTGCGGCAGCTCGCTCGGTGTCCTGCCCGCGCCGCTCGCGATCCTCGGGCTCTCCGCGCTCGGGGCGCTCGACCTGGCGACGGCCCTGCGGATCATCTCGATCGTGCTGGTGGCGACGCTCGTGCTCGTGACCCTCATCGCCGTCCGCCGGCTCCGCGTCGCGCTGGGCGTGAAGCTCCTGGTGCTCGGGGGCGTCGCGGCGCTCGGCGTCCTGGTCCTCGCGGTGGAGCTTGCAGTCCACTGAGCGTCGGCGGCCGGCGGGGGCGCGGATCCCCGCGGGAGCGGGCGCGCCCGTAGCGTGACCCCATGACCGCCGCCCCGCTGCCCGCGCGCATCGAGACCGCGCGCCTCCTGCTGCGGCCGCTCGGCCCGGGGGACGCGGACGTCGTCCACCGCCTCTGGACCGAGCGCGACCCCCGCGTCCCGCCGGAGCGCCGCGTCGACGGGGACGGGCACCCGACGCGCGACGAGGTCCGCGCCCGCCTGGCCGTGCAGGCCGAGGAGTCGCTGCGCACCGGCGTCGGCCAGCTGGCGATCGAACGCCGGGACGCGCCGGGGGTCGTGGGCTACTGCGGGCTGGTCGTCGGCCGCGCGTCCGCGGAGGAGCCGGAGATCGTCGTCGAGCTGCTGCACGAGGCGCAGGGGCAGGGCATCGCGACGGAGGCCGTCCGCGCCGTGGTCGACGCAGCGCGCGCCACGGGCCGCGTCCGGCTCTGGGCCACGGAGCGCCGCTGGAACGCGGCCTCGCTCCGCGTGCTCGCCGAGGCCGGCTTCACGGAGAGCGGCCGGGTGATGCCGGACCCCGACCACGGCGACCTCGTCTGGATGACGCGCGACCTCACGGCCTGACCTCGGGCCGCGCCATCGGACCCCGCGCCGGTGCCTCCCAGCGCACCTCGCCGTCCACCACCACGTCCGTCGGCACCAGCGCGAGCCGTCGCGCGACGGCCTGCGACGCCGCGTGATCGGGGTGGATGCGCGCCCGCACGGTCCCCACGCCGTCCTCCCGCAGCCACCGGAGCATCGCAGCCGCGCACTCCGCGGCGGCGCCGGCCCCCTGGGCCCCGGTCCCGATCAGCCATGCGACCTCCGCCGCGCGCGCCTCCCCCTCGCCGGTCACGGTCGCCTGCACGAACCCGACGGCGCGCCCGGAGGCGCGCTCCCGGATCACCCAGACGAGCCACAGCTCCGATCCGTCCGGCGAGCGCCCCGCCGCCTGGCGGGCGAACCGGGTCCGCAGCGCGTCGAGCGTCGGCGGCACGCCGCCCGTGAAGCGGTACAGCGCCGGATCCTGGAGCACCCCGACCATCTCGCCCGCGTGCCCGACCACCAGCGGCTCGAGCGCATACCGCTCCGTGACGAGCACGGGAGCGGGCGACGTCGTCATCGCCCGATGCTCCCACGCGCCACGTTCGGCGGGCAGGCCGGCCGGCGTCCTCGAGCGCCGTGTCGGGCCCCGGGAGGGGAGCCGGAGGACGGCGTGTGATCTGATCGACGCATGAGCTCCGAGCGCGGCCTCGAACGGCTCGTCGCCTTCAGCGACGCGGTCGTCGCCATCGCCATCACCCTGGTCGTCCTGCCGCTCGTGGACACCGCCCGCGACGGGGCGTCCGACAGCGTCGCGGGCTTCGTGCGGGAGAACGCGGCGCCCCTCGGCGCGGCGGCCCTGAGCTTCGTCGTGATCGCCGCGCTCTGGCAGGCCCACCACGCCGTCCTCGGGCGGATCCGGGCGCTCACCCGGGGCATGATGCGCGCGAACTGGCTGTGGCTGGCCGCCATCGTGTTCCTGCCGCTGCCCACCGTCCTCATCGTCGGGGCCGCGGAGGAGGACCGGCTGGGCGTCGTGATCTACATCGCGACCATGCTGGTCGCGTCCACCTCCCTCGCCGTGCTCGCCGAGCTCGGGATCCGCGCCGGCGTCGCCCTCGACGACGACGACCACCACGACGACCCCGGCGCTCCGAGCCACGCCGCCCTCCGCCGCAGCCGCTGGATCCCCACCGGCCTGATGGCGCTCGCCCTCGTCCTCGCCGCGGCCGTGCCCGGCGTCGGCACCTGGGCGCTCCTCGTGCTGCTCATCACGATCCCCCTCGAGCGCCTCGGCCGCCCCCGCCGTCGCCCGCGCCGCACCCCGCCGATACGCTGACGACGTGACACCCCGCGGCGCCCCGACGCCCTCCGCATCCGCCGCCCCGAGCACCTCCGCCGCCGCGCTCACCGCTCCCGGCGGCCGCCGGATCGCCGTGCAGTTCGTCGCGATGGGCACGGTGTGGGGCGCCAGCTTCCTGTTCATGAAGGTCGCGCTGGAGGGCGTCTCGTTCGGCCAGGTGTCCTGGACCCGGCTCGTGCTCGGCGCCGTCGCGCTCGGCCTCATCGTCGCCGGGCGCCGCCTGCCGCTGCCGCGGGAGCGCGTCGTCTGGCTGCACTTCGCGGTCGTCGGCGTCGTCGGGTCGGCCATCCCGTTCTCGCTGTTCGCCTGGGCCGAGCAGCACGTCACCTCGGGGGTCGCGAGCATCTACAACGCGACCACGCCGATCATGACGGCGCTCCTCGCGACCCTGGCCTTCCGCGTCGAGCGGCTCGGCCGTCGGCAGCTCGCGGGCATCGCCCTCGGCATCGCGGGCGTCGTCGTGATCATCGGGCCGTGGCGGCTGACCCCGTCGGCGGAGGCCGCCGCGTCCGGTCAGCCGCTGCTCGAGCTCGCGGGCCAGCTCGCGTGCCTGGGCGCGGCCCTCTGCTACGGGATCACGTTCGGCTACCTCCGCCGCTTCCTCACGCACCGCGGCATCCCCGGCGTGGTCACGGCCTTCATGCAGATCGGCATGGGAGCCGCCGCCATGGTCGTCGCCACCCCGTTCCTCGCCACCGGGCCCGTGTCGCTCGACGTGCCGGTCGTCCTCAGCCTGCTGGTGCTCGGCGTGGTGGGCACGGGCCTCGCGTACCTCTGGAACATGAACGTGCTGCTCGCCTGGGGGCCCACCGCCACCTCCACCGTCACGTACATCACGCCGGTCGTCGGCGTCGCGCTCGGGATCCTCGTGCTCGGCGAGACCCTGCACTGGAACGAGCCCGCCGGTGCCGCCCTCGTGCTCCTCGGCGTGCTCCTGTCGCAGGGCCGCCGCCGTGCGGCCCCACGATCGAGGCCCGCCCCGGCGACGTCCGCCGGAGACCCCGCGGCGCCTCCCGCCCCCGCGGCCGCGACGCGCACCCCTCCGACGCCCGGCTAGGCTCGCCGGGTGCGTCTCGTCATCGCCCGCTGCTCCGTCGACTACGCCGGCCGCCTCAGCGCGCATCTCCCCCTCGCCACCCGGCTCCTCATGGTCAAGGCCGACGGGAGCCTCCTCGTCCACTCGGACGGCGGCTCCTACAAGCCCCTCAACTGGATGAGCCCGCCCTGCACGATCGTCGAGGTCGAGCCCGACGACGACCAGGCGCTCGCGGGGGTCCGCGAGATCTGGCGCGTGGTGCAGCCGAAGACGGCCGACATGCTCGTCGTTTCCATCCACGAGGTGCTGCACGACTCCGCCCACGACCTCGGCGTCGACCCGGGCCTCGTCAAGGACGGCGTGGAGGCGCACCTGCAGAAGCTGCTCGCCGAGCAGATCCACCTGCTGGGCGACGGCCACGAGCTGGTGCGCCGCGAGTACATGACCGCGATCGGGCCGGTCGACATCCTGGCGCGGGACGCTGCCGGCCGGTCGGTCGCGGTGGAGCTGAAGCGCCGCGGCGACATCGACGGCGTCGAGCAGCTCACGCGCTACCTGGAGCTCATGAACCGGGATCCGCACCTCGCGCCGGTCACGGGCGTGTACGCCGCGCAGGAGATCAGGCCGCAGGCCCGCACGCTCGCCGAGGACCGCGGGATCCGCTGCCTCCTCCTCGACTACGACGCCATGCGCGGCCTCGACGACGGGCACTCGCGCCTGTTCTGACGCGGGCCGCGTCCGGGACGCGCTCCGGGTGCGCTCCCGGCGGGCACCCGCACGACCCTCGTAGGGTGTCAGCGTGACCGCACCCGACACGACCACGCCGTCCTCCGTCGCCGGCTCCGCGCCCTGGAGCTGCATCCTCTTCGACCTCGACGGCACCATCACCGACTCGGCCCCCGGCATCACGGCGCAGCTCGCGAAGACGCTCGTCTTCATGGGCCTGCCGGTGCCGGGCCCCGCCCAGCTGCTCGAGTACGTGGGCCCGCCCATCCTCGACTCCTTCCGCGACCTCGCCGGCATGGACGACGAGGCCCAGCAGCGTGCGCTCGCCCACTACCGCGCGGGCTACGCGGCCGGCGGCGTCTTCGACAGCGCGGTCTACGACGGCGTCCCCGACGTGCTGCGCGCGATCCGCGCCGCCGGCATCCCGCTGTCCCTCGCCACCAGCAAGCCCGAGTCGCAGGCGCGCCGCGTGCTCGACCACTACGGCCTCACCGACCTGTTCACGGAGATCTGCGGCGCCAGCGAGGACGAGGTGCGCTCCGCCAAGGCCGACGTCATCGAGGAGGCGCTGCGGCGGCTCCGCGCGGCCGGCGTCGACGTCGCGAACGCGGTGATGGTGGGCGACCGCGAGCACGACGTGCTCGGGGCCGCCGCGCACGGCATCCCGACCGTCATGGTCGGCTGGGGCTACGGGAGCCCGGCCGAGGCGGCGGGCACGATCGCGGTCGTCGAGTCGGCCGCCGAGCTCGCCTCGCGCCTGGTCCCGGAGGTGCGGGCACCCGCCGCCTGAGCGGCCCGCTCCGAATCCCTCACAAGCAGGAGCGTTTCCACAGATCCGGCTGCCGACCCCCGCCCGCCCCGGGGTTAGCAACACGGAGTGACAGAATGACCCGCGGAGGAACCATGTCATCACCGCAGGACCTGCAGGACCCGCTCGCGCTCGACAGGCAGGTCAGCTACTCGCTCGTCGTCGCCGCACGCAGCGTGACCGCCCTCTACCGCCCCATCCTCGACCCCCTCGGGCTCACCCACCCGCAGTACCTCGTCCTCCTCGCCCTCTGGGCGCGCGGACCCCGCTCGGTGAAGGACCTCAGCCACGAGCTCCAGCTCGACAGCGCCACGCTCTCCCCCCTCCTCAAGCGCCTGGAGGCCATGGGCCACGTGTGGCGCGTGCGCCGCGCCACCGACGAGCGGGTGCTCGAGATCGGCCTCACCGACCAGGGCCGCGAGCTGCGCGAGCGGGCAGTCACCATCCCGCAGCAGATCCGCGACCGCCTGTCCATGTCGGAGGAGCAGCTCCAGGGGCTGAAGTCGGTGCTCAGCCAGGTCATCGACAACGCGAAGGCGCTCCCCGAGACCATCTGACCGGGCGGCGCCGCGCCGGGCGGCGCACCCGCACCCGCACCACCCGCATCCCCGCACCACCCGAACGGAGCGCGACCAGTGAGCGACACGGTCCGCGCGGTGCTCCTCCTGGAGTGCTACGTCACCGTCACGCTCCTGGCGCCGCTCCTCCTCGGCCGGCTGCCGCTCGTCGCCCAGCGTCCCGTCGCCATGCTCGCCGCGTGGCACGGGTTCCTCGCCACGGCGGTGCTGAGCCTCGGCTCGGGGCTCGGCCTCCTCATCCACCAGGGCATGTCGCTGCAGGCGGGCGCGCATCCGGCGGCGGATGCGGGCGCGCCCGGCGCCGCGCCCCTCGCGGCCGTCCCCGTCGCCGCCGTCCCCCTCGCGGCCGTCCCCCTGGCATACGTCGCGGCGGGGGTGCTCGGGGTGCTGCTGTTCCGCATCGTGGAGGAGGGCGGACGTGTGGTGCGCGAGGCGCGGCGGCGGGCCGGCGAGGTCGCGACCCTGCTGCTCGCCTCCCGGCCGTACCGGGTCGCCGGCCGCGACGCGCGCCTCGTCGAGTCCGACGTGCCGCTCGCCGCGCTCTCGCCCTCGACCGGCGTGATCCTCCTCACCACGGAGGCGCGCGCCCGCCTCGACGACGACGAGCTCGCCGCCGTCATCGAGCACGAGACCGCGCACCTCGAGCAGCGGCACGCGCTGGCGGTGCGTCTCGCCCAGGTCTCCCGCGCGATCCTGCCGGCGCTGCCCGCCAGCCAGCGCCTCGCCCTGTCAACGACCATCGCGATCGAGTTCATCGCCGACGACCACGCCGCCCGGGTCGCCGGTCCCGCGACCGTGGCGTCCGCGCTCCGGAAGCTCGATCCCGGGGGCGGCCTCTCCGCGCTCCGCGCCGACCGCATGGACCAGCCCCGCGGCGGGCACCCGGTCGCCCTGCGGCTGCTGTGCGCCGTCGCGTGCGCGCTCCCCGCGCTGCCGCTCGTCATCGTGCTGCTGCCGCCCTCCTGACCTCCGCGCGGCGCGATCCCGCCACCGCGTCGCCAGCCCGCGCCGCCGGCCCGCCGGGACCCGTGCGGTAGGGTCGCTCCCGAAGGGGAGTAGTCCCCCCGGCCCTCGGGCCGGACGGCGATGCGTCGACATGCTGGCCCCCGGGCCCGGTGCATCACCCGCCCCGGAGCACGCGGACGGCGGGCGGACGAGACCTTCGGCCAGACGAACGACAGGCGCACGCGCGCCGTCGCGTCGGCCGGAGACCCCGCGTCCCGGTCGTCGCCCGACCGGAGGACCCATGACCGCCATCCCCCCTGCCCGCACGCCCGATCCCACCCCCGCCCAGGTGCGCCGCTGGCGGCAGTACCTCGCCGACGAGCGCGCCGAGGCGGCCGTCTACCGCGACCTCGCCGGCCGGCGCACGGGCGAGGAGCGCGAGATCCTGCTCGCCCTGGCCGAGGCGGAGGGCCGCCACGCCGACCACTGGATCGAGCTGCTCGGCGACCGCGTCGGCCGGCCCGTGCGCGGCGACGTCCGCACCCGCATCCTCGGCGTCCTCGCCCGCCGCTTCGGATCCGTGTTCGTGCTGGCCCTCGCCCAGCGCGCCGAGAGCCGGTCGCCGTACGCCGACGACGCGGATGCCACCGACGCCATGGCCGCCGACGAGCGCGTGCACGAGGAGGTCGTCCGCGGCCTCGCCACCCGCGGGCGGATGCGCCTGTCCGGCACCTTCCGCGCCGCCGTGTTCGGAGCCAACGACGGGCTCGTCAGCAACCTCGCGCTCGTGATCGGCATCACGGCCACGGGAGTCCCCACCGCGGTGATCCTCGCCACGGGCCTCGCCGGCCTCCTCGCGGGCGCGCTCTCGATGGGCGCGGGCGAGTTCGTGTCCGTGCGGTCCCAGCGCGAGCTGCTCGAGGCCTCGGCCCCGGGCGCGGGCACCCGCGACGCCCTGCCCCACCTCGACGTGGACGCCAACGAGCTCGCGCTCGTCTACCGCGCCCGCGGCATGACCGAGGAGGAGGCGCTCGCGCACGCCGACGAGGTGCTGCGCGACCTCGCGGCCGAGACCCGTCCCATCCCGGTGACCATCGCGGGCGTCGGTCCCGACGACGAGCACGAGAGCGTCGGCACGGCGTGGGGCGCCGCCCTGTCGAGCTTCTGCTTCTTCGCCTCGGGCGCCGTGATCCCGGTGCTGCCCTACCTGCTCGGCCTGCAGGGCGTCGCCGCGCTGGTCCTCGCGTCGGTCCTCGTCGCGATCGCGCTGTCGATCACGGGCGCGGTCACGGGCCTCCTCTCGGGTGGCCCGCCGCTGCGGCGCGCGGCGCGCCAGCTGCTCATCGGGTTCGGGGCCGCCGGGGCCACCTACCTGCTGGGGCTCCTCTTCGGCACGCAGGTCGGCTGATCCGTCCGGGGCCCGGGCGGGCCGGTCCCGCCGCAGCCGATACGGTGGGCGCATGGCTGACGGAGATGACCCCCGCCGTCGCGAGGACTCCCTCGCGACGCGCATGAGCGACGCGGTGGCGCGCACGAGCGAGCGGGAGGTCGCCCTGCGGGCGATGGGCCTGCTGGACGGCCTGTACGAGGGCGACGACTTCCTGCTGCTGGTCGGCGGACGCCACGCCCGCGGGATCCTCAACGGCGCGCCTCCCCTCTACTGGCCCGAGGCCTGGGGCGCCCGCGCGCTCCTCTACGCGTGGACGCCGGAGGCCGCGAAGGTCGTCGAGAAGAACCTGACGAACCGCGCCTGGCGCGTGCGCGAGGCGTGCGCGAAGGTCGTCGCGACCCGGCAGCTGCCGCTGGTCCGCGCCCTCACGGTCCTCGTCACGGACGAGAACGCCCGCGTCCGCGGCGCCGCCCTGCGCGCGCTCGGCGCGGTCGGCTCCCCGGCCGACGAGGAGGTCGTCCGCCGCGCCCTCACCGACCCGGACACGTCCGTCCGCGTCGCGGCGCACGACGGGCTCGAGGCCCTCGCGGCCCGCCACCCGTCGGTGCTCTCCGCCTCCGGCCGTCACGCGGCCGCCGCGGCGGAGGCATCCGGATCCGCCGTGGCCGACGACGCGGCCCGCACCGACTCCGACGGCACCGACGCGGACGCCGACCGCCCCTAGCGCGGCGACCCCGCGGGCCGCACGCGCTCACCGGCCCGGGAAGGCGGGGAACGCGCACTCGGGCGGGCTGCCCGCCGCGGGCCCGGCGGCGATCCGCACGTCGGGACGCGTCGACGTCAGCGGCACGCCGCCGAACGTCGCGCCCGCCGTCGTGATGTCGGCGTACGCGGCGCCGACCGGGGCGGCGTCCACCGACGTGCGCCGGAGCGCGAGGCCGAGCGCGTGGGCCGCGTCGTAGCCCTCGAGCGACGACGACGCGAGGTGCAGCGACCGGGTCGCGCGGAAGCCGTCCACGGTGATCCCCTGGAAGACGGGCAGCGCGTCGCCCGCCGCCGTGCCGTAGCTGGAGTCGACGACGATCGGGTACTTCGCCTCGTCGACGCACACGTCGCGGTACTCGACGTCGCGCACCGGGCCTCCGACGCCCGCCGCGCTCTTGATGCGGATGCCGCCCGCCGCGACGCTCAGGGCGCCGAACGCGTCCCGGCCGCTGACCGTGTCGTCCGCCACGAGCACGTCGCTGACCCCGGCCGTCGTCTCGCTGCCGATCGAGATGCCGTGGGTGCCGAAGAGGTGGTCGCCGACGATGCTGATGTGGGCGGACGGCGCGCTGCCCGCCTTGATCGCGATGCCGTCGTCGCCGGCGCTGATCCACGAGCGCGCGATGGTCACGTCGGTCGCGCCCGCCGGGTCGATCCCGTCGGTGTTGCGGGCGGAGGAGGGGGTGCGGATCACCACGCCCCACACCGTGAGGCCGACGCCGTGGTCGAACGACACGTGGATGCCGGGCGACGAGACCAGGTCGACGTCGTGGAGGGTGACGTCGTCCGCGCGCGTCGCGACGACGAGCCGCGGCACGTTCTGCCGGCCGCCCTGCTTGGCGGCCGCCGCGAGCTGCCACCAGGTGGTGGTCCCGCCGAGGATCTGCGCGTCGCCACGGCCGTCGATGCGACCCCGGACGGCGCCCGGCTCCCCGCTCGAGGCGATGCCCGAGTGCGAGGACAGGGAGATGAACGGCCGGCAGCCGTCGCCGCCCCCGCCGATGGTGCCGCATCGGGGCCGACCGGCCACCTGGTAGTCCGTCGCGTCGCGGGACGCGGAGAGCACGGCTCCCGGATCCACGAGCAGCACCTCGCCCGCCCGCACGGTGAGGGGTCCGCTGAGGAAGCTCGCGGAGGTGCCGGACGCCGCGAGCCGGACGGCGCCGCCCCTGCCCGCGCAGGCGTCGAGGGCCGCCTGGATCCGCGGCCCGTCCGGGGCCTGCGCCTCGTCCGCGGCCGACGCCTGGCGTCCGCTCATGTGGACCTCGGCGGGGACCGTGGTGCAGACGGCCGGGGCGTGGGGCTCCGTCACCGCGCGGCGGTCGCCGTGGACGGCGCCGCCGAGGAGCGAGGCGGCGGGGAGCGAGGTGCCGGGGAGCGACGCGCCGGGCGGGGTCGCGGGTGCGGGCGTCGACGCCGCGAGCGCCGGGGAGCCGGCCCCGAGGCAGAGGAGCACGCAGGCGGCGACGGTCGCGGGGACGCGGCGGGAGGACAGGGCGGGACGTGGGCGCACGGAGGTGTCCGTTCTGCAGGAGGGGGCGATCGGCTGGTACCGGATCGATGAGGACGCTCACGATAGGGACCGCCCTCCCGCCCGCGCGCGGCCCGTCCTCAGGGCGCCGCGGGTTCCGGGGGCAGGGATGCCGCGAAGCGGCGGACGAGGCCGGCGAAGACGTCGGGGCGCTCGATCTGGGGCATGTGGCCGCAGCGGGAGATCAGCTCCAGGCGCGCGTCGGGGAGCTCGCGCGCGACGCCGCGGAGGTGGGTGGCGGGGAGGATCCGGTCGCGGTCGCCCCACACGGCGAGCACGGGCAGGCCCGACGCGCGCACCGCCTCCACCAGGGGGCGGCGCCACCCGGAGCTGACGCCGCGGACGGTCCCGAGGTCGCGGGCCACCTCGAGCATGGTGGCCGCATGGGCCGGACGGGCCGAGAGCGCCTGGGCGTGGCGCACGCGCTCGGCGGTGGTCAGGGCGGGGTCGTGGAAGACGCTGCGGGTGGAGCGCCGCGAGTTGCCGGGCGTGGGGCGGAGCACGAGGGTCGCGAGCGGATCGAAGGCCAGGAGCCGGAGCCCCACCGTGACCTCCCGGCCGAAGCCCGCGCTGTCGGCGAGGACGAGCGCCCGCACGCGCTCCGGGTGGCGGGTCGCGAGCGTCATCGCCACGGCGCCGCCGAGCGAGTTGCCGACCACGGTCACCCGGCCGCGCACGCCCGCGGCGTCGAGGTACGCGGGCAGGGCGTCCGCGAGGGCGACGAGCGTGGAGGGCCCGTCGACGGGATCCGACCAGCCGAAGCCGGGCAGGTCCAGGCTGTGCAGCTCGTGCGCGTCGGAGAGGCGCGCGTGCTGCTCGTCCCAGTCCTCGAGGCTGCGGCCGATGCCGTGCAGGAGGAGGAGCGGATCCCCGGCGCCCGTCACGCGGTGCCGCACCAGCCGGTCGCCCACCCGCAGCATCGCGGTCCCCGGGGCTCCGAGCGGATCGAGGTCGTCGGGATCGGCCATGCCGCGACCCTATCCGTCTCCTCACGTGGGGCTCCCCACGTGGGGGATTCCCGCGATGACGGAGGGAGGTGCGACGATGGAGGGGCTGCGCATCGCAGCGCCTTCCCCGTCGCCCGGAGCCACGAGCCCCGCCCGACGTGCGGCGATCCCCGCGGGTCGCCGATGAGAACCAAGGAGCGACACGGCATGACGATCTTCGAGCAGATGGAGTCCGAGGTCCGGAGCTACAGCCGCGGCTGGCCGGTCGTGTTCGACCGCGCCGTGGGCAGCGAGATGTTCACGGCCGACGGCGATCGCTACCTCGACTTCTTCGCGGGCGCCGGAGCCCTCAACTACGGGCACAACGACCCGGCGCTCAAGCAGAAGCTGGTCGACTACATCCTGCGCGACGGCGTCACGCACTCCCTCGACATGTTCACGGAGGCCCGCCGCGACTTCCTGCAGACGTTCCAGGACGTCATCCTCCAGCCGCGCGGTCTCGACTACCGCATCATGTTCCCCGGCCCGGGCGGCGCGAACGCCGTCGAGGCCGCGCTGAAGCTCGCCCGCAAGGTCACCGGCCGCACCACGATCGTGCACTTCACCAACTCGTTCCACGGCATGACCGAGGGCGCCCTCGCGGTCACCGGCAACGCGCTGAAGCGCGGCGGCGCCGGGCACCCGCTGCACCACGCGGTCGCCGTCCCGTTCGACGGCTACCTCGGCGGCGAGACCGACAGCCTCGCGTACTTCGCGAAGCTCCTCGACGACTCGGGCTCGGGCTTCGACCGGCCGGCCGGCGTCATCGTCGAGACCGTGCAGGGCGAGGGCGGCATCAACGTCGCGAGCGCCGAGTGGCTGCGCGCGCTCCGCGACCTCTGCACGCGCCACGGCATCGTGCTCATCGTCGACGACGTGCAGATGGGCTGCGGCCGCACGGGCGGGTTCTTCAGCTTCGAGGAGTCCGGCATCGTCCCCGACATCGTCACGCTCTCCAAGTCCATCGGCGGCTACGGCCTCCCCATGGCCCTCACGCTGCTGAAGCCGGAGCTCGACCAGTGGAAGCCGGGCGAGCACAACGGCACCTTCCGCGGCATCGCGCCCGCGTTCCTCACCGGCGCCGAGGCGCTGCGGCGGTACTGGACCGACGGCGAGCTGGAGGCGTCCACGCTCCGCAAGGGCGCGCGGATCCACGAGGTCTTCACCGAGATCGCCGCGGAGGCCGCCCCCGGCACGACGCTGAAGGTGCGCGGCCGCGGCCTCGCGCGCGGCATCGAGTTCCCCACGGGCGACCTCGCCGGGGCCGTCTGCCGGGCGGCGTTCGAGCGCGGCATGCTCATGGAGACCAGCGGCGCCGGCGGCACCGTCATGAAGGTGCTGCCCGCCCTCACCATCAGCGACGAGCAGATCGAGGAGGGCCTCGCCATCATCCGCGCGTCCGTCCGCGAGGTCCTCGGTGCCACGAGCGAGGAGCTCGCCGCCGACGAGGTGCCGCTGCCGGTGGCCGTCGGGAGCTGACCCGCTCCTATTGCCCTCCTCGACGGCCCGGTCCTGCACGCGCGGGACCGGGCCGTCGTCCGCCGTCCGGCGGTCCGGCCGCTCGCGTCGGATCGGGCATCCGCCCCCGGCCCTAGCGGGGTCGGAGGATCCGGTACCGGTGCTCGGGGCGGCCGGTGGATCCGTAGTTGAGCTGCACGTCCACGACGCGGTCGCGGGCGAGCGCGCCGAGGTAGCGCTGCGCGGTGGCGCGGGAGACGCCCACCCGCTCCGCGATCTCGGGGGCGCTCAGCTCCTCGTCCGCGGCCGAGAGGGCGTCGAGCACGGCCTGCTCGGTCGCCGGGCGCGCCTGGGCGGAGGCCCGGCCGGGCCGCAGCGCCTGGATGGCGCGGTCGATGCCCGCCTGGTCGAGCGGCCGGTCGGTCGCGAGCCCGGCCCGGAAGGCCGCGTAGGCCGCGAGGCGCGCAGTGAGCAGCTCCGGCGCGAAGGGCTTCACGAGGTACGAGACGGCCCCGCCGCGGAGGGCGCGGCGGACGGTCGCGGCGTCGTCGGCGGCGGTCACGAGGATCACGTCGGGCTCGATGCGCCGCACGAGGTCGACGCCGCTGCCGTCGGGCAGGTAGGCGTCGAGGAGCACCAGGTCGGGGCGCTCGGAGTCGAGCACGGCGAGCGCCGCGCGCACGCTGCTCGCGGTGCCGACGGGACGGAACCCGGGCGCCTGGGCGACGATCCCCTCGTGCAGGCGGGCGATCCGGAAGTCGTCGTCGACGATGAGGACGGTGAGGTCGTCGGTCACGCGGGGGCTCCGTTCGGGTCGGCACGGTCATCGGTGTCGGTGTCGGTGTCGGTGTCGGTGTCGGGCGGCTCGACCACGCCCTGCAGCCGGGCGCAGAAGACGGCACCGGCGTCGGCACGGTGCGGCGGTCCGCCCGGGTCCGCGACCCAGACGTCCCCGCCGTCGCGCCGGGCGATGTCGCGCACGAGCGGCAGGCCGAAGCCGAGTCCGTGCGCGGGATCCGCGCCCCCGCGGCCGTCCGCCCCGCCGCCTCCCGGCGCGCCGCCCGCCGCCACGGCCTCGGCGGCCGCGCCCACGTCGTCGGCCCGTCGCTGGAAGACGCGGCCCACGTCAGATCCCGCGAGCCCGTCGCCGGAGTCGGAGACCGCGAGGTGCAGGTCGGCCCCGTCGTCGAGCGCCTCGACCTCCACCCAGAGGTCCGTCCGGGATCCGCGCACGGCCGCGTGCACGGCGTTGTCGACGAGGTTGCCGAGGACCGTGGTGACCTCCTCGGGCCGCACGAGGAACCCGCGGACGAGCGTCCCGGGCCCGACGCGCAGGCTCACGCCCCGCTCCTCCGCCTCCATGGCCTTCGCCCCGAGGAACGCCTGCAGGTACGGCTCGTCGACGAGCCCCGCGTCCACCGTGGGGAACGCCACGGGGCCCTGCTCGAGCACGCCCGCGAGGTAGCTGTCGGCCTCGTCGACGCGGCCCGTGGCGACGAGGCCGCGGACGACGTGCAGGCGGTTCGCGAACTCGTGCCGCTGCACGCGGAGCGCGGTGGACATCGCCGTGACGGCCGTGAGGCGACGGCTCATCGCCTCGATGTCGGTCTCGTCGCGCAGCACGACGACGGTGCCGAGGTCACGGCCGTCCCGGTCCACGCGGGCGACGTCCACGAAGAGCAGGCGGTCGCCGACGACGGCGCGGAGGGACGAGGATCCGGCGGGCACCGGCACGGCGCCGGCTGCGGCGGTCGCCGTCGCGGGTCGGCTCCCGGCACCCGGCGCCGCCGTGCCGGCCCGGGCCCGCGCGACCGCCTCCCGCAGCACCGGCGCGACGCCGAGGTCGTCGAGCGTGCGGCCGACCGGGTCCACGAGGCCGAGCAGAGCGGCCGCCCGGGGGTTGCAGACGGTGACGCGGCCGTCGGGCCCGAGGCCGAGGACCCCCTCGCCCACGCCGGAGAGGACGGCCGCCTGGTCCTGCACGAGGCCCGCCAGCTCGGACGGCTGCAGGCCGAGGGTGAGGCGCGCGAGGCGCCGCGAGAGGATCCCGCTGGCGACCGCCCCGACGCCGAGCGCGAGGAGCGCGACCACCGCGATGGCGGCGACGTCGACGCCGATGGAGTCGCGGACGGTCGCCGCGGCGAAGCCCACGCTGACCTCCCCGACCACGCGGCCGCCGGCATCGCCCGCAGCGCCCGCGGCGCCCGCCTCGTCGAGCGCCCGCACCGGCACCTTCGCCCGCGCGGACTCCCCGAGCGTCCCCGTGGCCCACGTCACCTCCTCGCGCCCGGCGAGCGCGACCGTCGGATCCGTGCTCACGAGCTGCCCGAGCTCGGCCGGGTCGGGGTGGGCGAGCCGCAGCCCCCGGTCGTCGGTCACCACCACGAAGAGGGCGCCGGTCCGGGCGCGCACCGCCTCGGCCGTCCGCTGCACGGGCCCGTCGGCGAGGTCGGCGGCGGCCGCGGTCGCGGGATCCGCGGTCTCGGCGGTCACGGCGGCCCGCAGCGCGGGGTCCTCGGCGGCGGTCCGGGCGATGGCCAGGGCCGTCGCCTGCGCCTCCTGCCGGTTCTCGGAGGAGCTGAGCAGGCCGTACGCGACGGTCGCGATGCCCACGACGACCAGCACGACGAGCAGCTGCAGGACGAGCGTGCGGCGGGCGAAGTCGAGCCCCGCCCGTCGTCGCCCCGTCGCCCGATCCACCTGGTGAGCATAATGCGCAGAACCACGTTTTCGTGCACTATCGCGATGAAGCGGCACAAGCGCGACGAGACGCGGACACCGACCTAGCGTGTGGTGTTCAGCCGGGCGTCCCGCCCACCGACGAAGGAGTCACACGTGCTGGTATTCCTGGGCTTCGCCATGGTCCTCACCTTCATGGCCCTCATCATGACCAAGCGGCTGACGCCCATGGTCGCCCTCATCCTCGTGCCGACGATCTTCGGCCTCTTCGCGGGCGCCGGCCTCGGCATCGGAGACATGGTCGTCGAGGCGCTCGGCGACCTGGCCCCCACGGCCGCCCTGCTGATGTTCGCCATCATCTACTTCGGCATCATGATCGACGTCGGCCTCTTCGACCCGCTGGTGCGCCTCATCCTCCGCGTCGCGGGCGGCGACCCCGCGAAGATCGTGCTCGGCACGGCCATCCTCGCGGCGGCGGTCTCGCTCGACGGCGACGGGTCGACCACCTTCATCGTCACCACGGCGGCCATGCTGCCCATCTACCGCAAGCTCGGCATGAGCCCCGTGGTGCTCACCTGCACGGCGGGCCTCGCGAACGGCACGCTCAACATCGTCCCGTGGGGCGGCCCGACCGTCCGCGCGGCGGCGGCGCTCAAGGTCTCGCCGACGGACATCTTCGTGCCCATGATCCCGTCGCTCCTGGTGGGCCTCGCGCTCGTCTTCATCTTCGCCTGGACCATGGGCCTCCGCGAGCGCAGCCGCCTGGCGGCGCTCGGCGAGGCGCGGGCCGAGGGCGGGCTCGACGCGGCCGGCGGCTCGGGCGGATCCACGGGCGGCTCCGGCTGGTGGCGCGCCGGTCGCGGCGCCCCCGCGACCCCGCGCGGCGGCCTCATCACCCTGGCCCCGTCGCTCGTCCGCGCCGAGACGGCCGCCGTCTCCACCGTCGGCTCGACCATGCTCGACCCCGACCGCGAGACGCTCCGCCCGCGCCTCATCTGGTTCAACCTCGGCCTCACGGTCGCGGTGCTCGTGCTGCTGATCATGGACCAGCTGCCCCTCGCCTACGTCTTCATGGTCGGCGCGGCCATCGCCCTCATCGTCAACTTCCGCGACCTCAAGGACCAGGGCCTGCGCATCGCGGCGCACGCGCCCAGCGTGGTCGGCGTGGTCTCGATGGTGCTCGCGGCGGGCGTCCTCATCGGCGTGCTGAACGGCACCGGCATGGTCTCGGCGATGTCGGCCTGGCTCGTCACGATCATCCCCGACGCGCTCGGCCCGGGGCTCGCGGTCATCACGGGCGTGCTCAGCATCCCGATGACCTTCTTCATGAGCAACGACGCCTTCTACTACGGCATGCTCCCCGTGCTCGCCGAGAGCGCCGCGAACTACGGCATCGACCCGGTGGAGATGGCGCGCGCCTCCATCACCGGCCAGCCGGTCCACCTGCAGAGCCCGCTCGTCCCGGCGATCCTGCTGCTCGTGTCGCTCGCCGACGTGAACCTCGGCGACCACCACCGCAAGGTGCTGTGGCGCGCGGTGCTCGTCTCGCTGGTGATGCTCGCGGTGGGCGTGCTCACGGCGGCGATCCCCATCTGATCGCCGTCGCTCCTCGGGAGCGCGCACGCACGGAGGCCGGGCGGCTCGGGGGAGCGCCCGGCCTCCGTGCGTGCGGGCGCGGGACCCCTCCGCCGCGTGGCGACCGCGGATCCAGGCCGCGGGGCTCGGATCCGGGCGGCGCCTAGGAGACCCGGCGCGCGACCTGGTAGCCGGCGTCGGCGTACACGATCTCGTAGACCGTGCCCGCCTGCGTCGCCTCGCCGTACTGGTCGGCGTCCAGGGCGCCCTGGCCGAGGCCCCCGCCCACGGTGTCGATCACGACGTACTGCGGCGCCGGGTTGCCCGGGTTGCCGAGCCAGAACACCTCGTGGTCGTCGACGAGGTACGACATGAGCCCGATGTCGCTCAGCACGGTGGCGCCGGCGGGCACCTGGTCGAGCGCCGCCTGCGCCTGGGCGGCTCGCGGAGCCGGCTCCCAGATGCCGGGCCGCGCGAGCTCGGCGACGGGCGACCGGACGAGGAGCACCACCGCCGCCACGGCCATCACGGGCACGGCCGCCCGCGACGCGGTCCGCAGCCAGCTCTGGCGCCCCGCCCGCGCGCGGGCGACCCCGTCGATCGCGGCGGCGAAGACGATCGGCATCAGCACGGCGTCGTAGTGGTACCCCGGCGCCCAGTACGACTCCGTCGGCGACAGGAAGCGCCAGGCGAGCGTCGGCACGACGAGGAGCAGCAGGGGCGAGCGCAGCGCGATGAGCGCGCCGGCGATGAGGAGGAGGGCGACGGTCTCGGCCTTCGGCGCGACGAAGAGGCCCGCGACCGTGCCGAGCGGATCCGCCAGGACGCTGCCCGCGTCGAGCTTGGCCGCGTAGTCCCAGCGCGCCTCGCGGTTGAACGCCGGCAGGATCACGGTCGTCGCGAGCCCGAACCAGAGGACGCCCCAGCCGGCCAGCGCGATGCCGACGCGGCGGTCGAGGGTGAGCGCGAGGACCGCGCCGAGGACCGCGACCGTGAGGCCGAGGTCCTCCTTCACGAACACGAGCGGCGCCGCCCACAGCGCGGCGGCGAGGGCGCGCCGGGCCACGACCGCGTCGAGCGCGAAGGCCAGCAGGGGCAGGGCGAACGCGATCTCGTGGAACTGGAACGCGACCGCGCCCTGGATCCCCCAGCTCAGCCCGTACGCGGTGGCGACCGTGATCGCGCCCCACCGCCCGACGACGCGGCCGGCCAGCCGGCCGACGCCCACGACCGAGATCCCGATGAGGACCGCCTGCACCACGAGCAGCGCGAACGCGTGCGGCCAGATGGCGTGGACGGGGCCGAGCAGCACGAGGATCGGGTGGAAGTGGTCGCCCATGAGGTTGAAGCCGTCCCCCTTGATGGAGACGATCGGCGCCTGCAGGCGCGCGTAGTCCTGCGCGAGCTGGGTGAAGATGCCGAGGTCCCACGACTTCACGGTGAAGCGGCGCCACTCGAGCGCGGAGTACAGGACGTAGACGGCGGTGACCAGCGCGGCGACGACCACGGAGCCGACGGTGCCGGGCACGCGCGCCCCGGTGATGGTCGCGGGGACGCCGGCCGCGCGCTCCGGCTCGGGGCCGGTCGCGGCGTGGCGGCGGGTCGGGGCGTTCGCGCGGGTCACGGACGCAAGGGTCTCACGGGGACCGGGGATCCGGGCGGGCGGCGGGGTGGCAGGCGCGCGGCCGGCCCGCCGGTGGACACCCGCCGACGCCCCTCCCGCGTGCCGGGTAGCTTCGGGGCGCCCGATCGACCCGACGTCTGGGAGCCTCCCCGTGCCCGCACCCGCCCGCCCGCTCCACCTGCTGTTCTCGTTCGCCCGCGGTCGCGGCCACCTCGGCCCCCTGCTGCCCCTCGCCCGCGCGGCGACCGCGGCGGGGCACACGACCGCGCTCGTCGGCGTGCGCGACGTCGTCCTCGAGCAGACCGCGTTCACCCGCCTGCATCCGCGCGACCTGCCCGCCTTCGCCGACTCCCTCGCGGGCCGACCCGGCAGCGGAGCGGGCACGCGCACGGGCAGCGGCCAGCGCGCCGGCGGCACCGGCACGCTGCTCCCGGTGGATCCCGCGAAGGTGCTCCAGCGGGTCGCCGCGATCTTCCTCGGCGAGCCGGCCGAGGTCGCGCGCGACCACGTCGCGGAGCTGCTGCGGCAGGACCGGGTCGACGCGCTCGTGTGCGACGGCCAGGACTTCGGCGCGATGGTCGCCGCCGAGCGCGCGGGCGTGCCGGTCGTCGTCGTCGACGTCCTCGCGACGGCCTCGGACGAGTGGGTCGGGTCCATCCGCGAGCCGCTGGGCCGCCTCCGCGCCGACTCGGGCCTGCCCCCGGGGTCGGGGCTCCGGCGCATCCGCGGCGACCTCGCGGTCGTGCCGTTCCCGCCGTGCCTCCGCGCGACGGAGGACGGCGACGGGCCGGTGGTGCGGATGCGGCCGGAACCGCCCGAGCCGGGACGCCACCACCCCGCCCTCGCCTGGCTGGCCGCGGGCAGCGAGGAGCGCCGCGTCTACGTGACGCTCGGCACGGCGTTCGCGACGGCGTCCGGCGACCTGCTCCCGCGCATCCTCGCGGGGCTGACCGCCCTGCCGTGCCGCGTGCTGGTCACCACGGGGCCGGGTCTCGACCCGGCGGCGGTGGCCGTCGCCTCGGAGCGCGTCCGCGTCGAGCGCCACGTGCCGCAGGACGGGGTCCTCGAGCTCGTCGACCTGGCCGTCACGCACGGGGGCTCCGGATCCGTGATGGGCGCGCTCGCCCGCGCCGTGCCCGTGCTGGTGCTCCCCCTGGGCGCCGACCAGCTCCCCAACGGACGCCGCATCGCCGAGCTCGGGTGCGGGGCGCTGCTGGACGCGGCGACGGCGACGCCCGCCGACATCGGCCGGGAGGCGTCCCGGCTGCTCGCGTCCGAGGCGGTGCGGCGCTCCGCGGAGCGCGTGCGGCGCGAGTGCGAGTCGCTGCCGCCCGTCGACGAGGTGCTCCGCCGCATCGAGGCGCTCGCGCGCTGATGCACGCGGCCGGCGCGGCGAGCGCGGCCAGCGCGAGGGGGGCTGGGCCCCTAGCCGCGCGCGTCGCGCTCGGCGGCCATGGCGGCCCGGCCGGCGTCGCGGTTCTTCACGCGGATCTGCTCCTCGCGGACCTCGGCCTGCGTGGCCCGCTCCTGCACGAGCCACTGCGGCGGCGCCTCGAGGAGCGCCTTGATCTGCGCGGTGGTGAGCGCCTCCGTCACGCCGCCGCGGGCGAGGCCGGCGATGGAGACGCCGAGCTTGCCGGCGATGACCTGGCGCGGGTGCGGGCCGTCGCGCAGCAGCGTGGCCAGCCACTCGGGCGGGTTCTCGTTCATCTCGGCGAGGTCGGCGCGCGACGGGGTCGACTCCTGGAACTCGACCGGGGTGGCCGGGAGGTGCACGCCCAGCTTCTTCGCCGCGGTCGCGGCCTTCATCGTCTGGCTGGATCCGTCGCTCGTCATGCACCCAGGGTACCGTCGGGGCTCGCGCGGCCTGCACTAGCCTAGATCGACCCGCCGCCGCTTGCGCGCCACCCACCGTGCGGGCCATCGAGGGGACTCCCGTGGACGCCGACCCGACCGCCCTCCGGCACTTCGCCGCCGTGGCCGACGAGCTGCACTTCGCCCGCGCCGCGAAGGCACTGAACGTGTCGCGGATCGCCGTGAGCCGGTCGATCCTCGACCTCGAGGCGCTGTGGGGCGTCGAGCTGTTCGTGCGCGACGACGGGCCCACGCGCCTCAGCCCCGCCGGCGAGGAGCGGCTCGTCACGGCCCGAGCCGCGATCGCCGCCGACGACGCGCGCCTCGCCGAGGAGGCCGCCGCGCCGCCGCGGGGGCTCGTGGTCGCCATCGTGCCCGGGGTCACCGTCGCGAAGTGGACCCGCGCCTGGGACGAGCGCGTCGCGGACGTCCCGCTGCGCGTCGTGCCGCTCGCGGAGCCGGACGCGGCACCGGCGCTCGTGGACGGATCCGTCGACGTCGCCTTCCTCCGCCTCCCGGTCGACGGGCGCGGCCTCACGATCGTCCCGCTCTACGGCGAGGTGCAGGTCGCGCTCCTGCCGAAGGACCACGCGCACGCGCGGGCCGACGCCGTCGCCCTCACGGACCTGGCCGAGGACCTCCTGCTGCAGCCCGCCGCGACCGTGCCCGGATGGCCGGGGCGCACGGCGGGCGCGGATCCCGTCCCGCTGCCCGAGGACACCGCCGCGGCCGTCGAGCTGGTCGCCGCGGGCGTCGGGCTCGCGGTCGTGCCGCACGCGCTCGGCCGGCTGCACGCGCGGAAGGACGTCGTCGCGGTGCCGGTCCACGACCTGCCGGAGACGCGGATCGCCGTCGCCTGGCGCGAGGGCGACGCCTCCCCCGACATCGAGGAGCTCGTGGGCATCGTCCGCGGGCGCACGGCGGCGAGCTCCCGGTCGTCCCGCGACGACGACGAGCGCGACCGCCGGAAGCCCACCGCGGCGCAGAAGACCGCGCGCAAGGCGGCGGGGAAGCCGGGCGCCGAAGGCGGCGGGAAGTCCGGCGCGAAGCCCGGCACGAAGGGCGGCGCGGGCGGCCGGCGCACTCCCCCGCCGCGCGGCGGGCGGCGCGGGCGCTAGGCGCCCGACCGGCCGGGACCTCGCGCCGGGGCCGGCTCAGGACGGGCCGCGCTCCGCCTGCAGGTCGGCGACCACGCGGGCGACGTACGCGCCCCAGCGCCGGTACATGGACGAGTAGCAGAACTCGCCGCCCTCGAAGTCGACGGGCCCCGCGTCCGGCAGCTTCACCGACACCGCCTGCGGGAACCGGCCGCAGACCTCGGCCTTCCGCTCGGAGAGGTGCATCGCGTGGTCGCGGAAGAGGCCGCGCACGAACGCGCCGGCCTCCACGTACTGCGACACCTGGGGCACGTCCGACACGAGCACGAGCGAGTTGTCGGCGGTCTGCTCCACGAGGTGGTCGAGGAGGTCCTCCAGCCGGTGCACCCACGGCGTGGTGCGCGCGAGCTCGAGCGCGTCCGCGACGCCGGGCATGACGACCACGACGTCGTAGCGGTGCAGCTCGGTGACCTGCCGCACGGCGTCCTGCGTGGCCGCGAGGTGCTGGTCGGCGAGCGGGACCGTGCGCCACTCGACGCCGCGCCCGGTGAGCTCGGCGAGGGACGTCGCCGTCCGGGCCGCGACGCCGTCCGCGTGCGTGCGCAGCCCGACGCCGGATCCGCCGATGCCGCCGAGCGCCAGGATGCGGTCGGGGTCGGGGCCCGGGACCACGCCGACGGGCGCGTCCGTCGGGACGGTCGCGGTCAGCGGAGTGGGGATGCCCCCGCGGAGGCCGGCGGCCACGAACGGGCGCACGGCCTGGTGCAGGATGCGGATCGGCGGGGTCATGGGCTCCTGGGGATCGAGGGGCGTGGATCCATCATGCGCCCGAGCACCCCCGTTGTCGGACGCCGAGCCTATCGTCGTCCCCGAGCGCGGCCGGGCGCTCGCCCCCGTCCCGACACCAGGAGCACCGATGTCCCGCGAGCCCGAGCCCCTCATCCACCACCCGCACGCCCGCTTCCACCAGGGCGCCTGGCGCGTGCAGGTCGCATCCCAGCCCGTGCTCGGGTACGTCGTGCCCACCGTGCGCGCGGCCGGGGCCGAGCCCGTCTTCGAGGTCTACGCCGACGCGGTCGACGCGTCGGGCCGCCGGGTCTGGGTGTCCACCGCCGTCACGCTGGAGGACGCCGTCGCGTGGATGCGCGAGCACGACATGGAGCTGCTGTCCTTCGCGGGCGAGCACGCGCGTCGCCGCCGCGAGCTCATCGCGGGCATGATGCCGACGCACTACTGACGGCACCGCGCGTCAGGGGTTCGTGAGCCAGTACGCGATGAGGAGCATGGTCACCACGAAGCCGGAGAGGAAGTTGAGGCCGAGGAAGCGGCGCCAGCCGCGGTTGGCGGCCTCCGCGTCCTCGTCGCGGATCGACCAGAAGGGCGCCGTGCTGAGGATGTACGGGATGACGAGGACGGCCGCGATGATGCCCGGCAGACCCGTGAAGAGCATCGCCACCCCGGCTGCCGCGTACGCGAGCACGGCGATCCGCACGGTCGCGGCGCCGCCGAGCACGGTCGCGATGGACGAGATGCCGCCCTCGCGGTCGGCCACGATGTCCTGCACTGCGCCGAACGCGTGCGAGGCGACGCCCCACAGGAAGAACGCCGCGAGGATCGCCCACAGCGCGGGCGTGAACGCGCCGCCCGCGAGGACGATGCCGTATACGGCGGGCGAGGTGAAGTGCGTGCTCGACGTGAGCGAGTCGAGCACGGGCCGCTCCTTGAAGCGGAGGCCCTTCAGCGAGTACGCGACGACCGCGAGGACGCTCACCGCGAGCACCGCGATGCTCGCCGCGGAGCCCACCGCCACCAGGTAGGCGAGGAACGGCACGTTGGTGACGAGCACCGCGATGAGGACGGGCCGGTGCATCGCCCGCGCCAGGACCGCGCCCTCGACGCCGCCCTTCCGCGGGTTCCGCATGTCGGACTCGTAGTCGAAGACGTCGTTTATGCCGTACATCGCGAGGTTGTACGGGATGAGGAAGTAGAGCGTGCCGAGCACGGCCGTGAGGTCGAGCTCGCGCGTGACCGTGAGGTACGCGGCCGCGAAGGGGAACGCCGTGTTCACCCAGGAGAGCGGGCGCGACGACAGCGCGATGGTGCGGAGCGCCCGGGCCGCACCCGGGCGCACGCGCACGTCACCCATGGGCTTCGATCCCCGACACGCGGCGCCGCCGGCGCAGCAGGTACCAGACGGCCGGCAGCAGCACGAGGGCGGCGATCGCGTACGCGAAGTCCTCGATGGGCGCGTTGAGGAGGATGAGGCCGACGAGCTTGTCGGGGTCGTAGCCGACGAGGCCGACCTCGATCATGATGTTGTCGAAGACCAGCGTCATCGCGAGCAGGATCACGACCGGCATCCGGCGGTACCAGTAGTACTCGGGGTAGTCGAAGCGGCTCGACCCGTACGGCACGGCGGCGGCCTCGCGCAGGAGCAGGCGGCGGAACAGGAACCCGACGACCGCGACGGGCAGCAGGAACAGCAGGTCGAGCACGAGGTAGCTCATCGGTTCGCCCGCTCCCGGGCCCGGGCGACGTGGTGGTCGGCGAGTCGGCTGAACCCGTTGACGAGGTTCATCGTGAGGTAGCAGAGCAGCGTGAGGAAGAAGACCTCCTCGAGCGGCAGCTCCGGGCCGACGAGGATCCCGGTCATGAACGAGGTCTCCCCCCGGAAGAAGATGCCCTGCGAGATGCCGGCGATGTCCCACAGCAGGAAGAACGCCACGCCGATGGCCGTCGTGAGCGCCGCGGCCATCGGGTCCCGCCAGAAGAACAGGCGCCAGCGACGGTCGATGAGCATCATGCAGCCGATGGTGAGGAGCAGTGCCGCGAGGTAGAGGAGGCCCATCACACCACCGGGCGGCCGACCGTGGGCACGAGCGGCTCGGCGCCCGGGCCGGTGGACGTGTCGCCGCGGAGGCGCTTCACGAGGATCTCGGCGCTGATGAGGCACATGGGCAGGCCGATGCCGGGGATGGTGGATCCGCCCGCGTAGTGCAGACCGTCGACGCGCTTGCTCGTGTTGCCGGCACGGAACATGGCCGACTGGGTGAGCGTGTGGGCGGGCCCGAGGATGGTGCCCTTCCACGAGTGCAGGTCGGCGGCGAAGTCGCCGGGGCCCGATGTGCGGCGGAGGACGATGCGCTCGGCGAGGTCGGGGATGCCGGCCCAGTCGGAGATCTGCTGGATGGCGCGGTCGGCGATCTCCTCGACGCGCGCGTCGCCGGCGCCGTCGATGCCGCCGCGGCCGATGGTCGGGTCGGCGGGGATCGGCACGAGGATGAAGACGTTCTCGTGGCCCTCCGGCGCGACCGAGCCGTCGGTGGCGCTGGGCTTGCAGACGTAGATGCTCGCGGGATCCGGCACCGAGGTCGTGCCGCCCTTCGGCGGGAAGATGCGGGAGAAGTTCTCGTCCCAGTCCTCCGTGAACAGCAGCGTGTGGTGGTGCAGCTCGGGCAGCTCGCCGCGGACGCCGAGGTACACGAGCACGGCGCCGGGCCCGGCGGTGCCCTTGTCCCAGTACGACTGCGGGTACGTGCGGAACGCCTCGGGGACGAGCTCGGTCTCGGTGTGGTGCAGGTCGGCGGTGGAGACGACCACGTCGGCCTCGAGCGTCTCGGTGCCGGCGTCGGTCGTGATCTGCACGCCGCGCGCCCGCGCCCGCCCGGCCGTCGTCGGCTCGGTGACGATGCGCGAGACGGGCGACGAGGTGCGGATCTCCACGCCCTCCGCGCGGGCCAGCCGCTCGATGGCCTCGATGACCGTGATGAGGCCGCCCTGCGGGTAGAGCACGCCGTCCTCGAGGTCGAGGTGGCTCATCAGGTGGTACATGCTCGGCGCGAGCTTCGGCGAGGAGCCGAGGAAGACGGCCGGGTAGCCGAGGATCTGGCGGAGGCGGCGGTCCTGCACGTAGCGGGCCACGTGCGTCTCGAGCGGGGTGAGCAGCAGCTTCGCGAGCGTGCCCGTGCGGGTGACGACGTCGCGCCTCAGCAGCGGCCGGTAGTCGGCGAAGGTCGTGTAGAGGAAGCGCTTCTTGGCGACCTCGTAGACGTCCTTCGCGGAGTCGAGGTAGCGGGCCATGGCGGGGCGGGATCCGGGCTCGACGCTCTCGAACAGGTCGAGGTTCGCCTCGCGGGAGTCGCGGATGTCGATGGGGTCCGGGTCGCCCTCGAAGAGCACCCGGTAGCCGGGGAGGCGCACCAGGTCGAGCTGCTCGGCGGCGCTCGATCCCATGAGCCGGAAGAAGTGGTCGAACACCTCGGGCATGAGGTACCAGCTGGGGCCGAGGTCGAAGCGGAAGCCGTCCCTCTCCCACGACCCGGCGCGGCCGCCGACGTCGTCGCGGCCCTCGACGAGGGTGACGCGGTACCCGTCGCGGGCGAGGAGCGCGGCGGAGGCGAGGCCGGCGATCCCGCCGCCGATCACGATGGCGGTCGGTGCGGTCATGGCGCTCTCCTGCTGCTCGGGGTCGGACGGGGCGGGGACGGGGCGCGCGGCGCGGGGTCCGCGGGCACGGCGGACGAGGCGGCCGTCGAGGCCGGAGGGCTCGGCGCCCGTGGCGGCGGCGAGCGCGATGCGGGCCTTCACGGGATCCGGCACCCGCACGCGCGTGCGCGCCAGCTCGGCCGCGGGGGTGGCGCGGAGCCGCACGGCGAGCTCCGCGAAGAGGCCCTGCGCGAGCGCGACCGCGCGCCGGCTGGAGGCGGGCAGGTCGGGGATGACGGCGCCGGACATGCGGAGGTCCTGGTCGATGTCGTCGAGGATTCGCTCCTTGTCGGCCTCGGAGAAGGTCGCGACGTCGACGCCGGGGAAGTAGCTGCGGCCGAGCGCACCGTGGTCGGCGGCGAGGTCCCGGAGGAAGTTGACCTTCTGGAAGGCGGCGCCGAGCCGCTTGGCGCCCTCCTCGAACCGGATGCGCTCGGGGCGCGTGGTGGCGTGGCCGACGAGGAACGCCCGCAGGCACATGAGGCCGACGACCTCGGCGGATCCGTAGACGTACTCCACGAAGGAGGCGGGCGTGTGCTCCATGCGCCGCAGGTCCATGCGCATGGACGCGAAGAACGGCGCGGTCAGCTCGGCGCCGAAGCCGGACCGGCGGGCGGTGATCGCGAACGCGTGCACGACGAGGTTGGCGCTGTAGCCGCGCAGCATCGCGTCCTCGGTCTCCTGCTCGAGGGCGTCGAGCAGGGACTCGACGTGCGCGGGGTCGACGCCCGCGCCGGCCGCCGCGCCGTCGACGATCTCGTCGGCGACGCGCACGAGCGCGTAGACGTTCTCGATGTGCTGGCGCACGTCGGCGCCGAGGAGGCGCGACGCGAGCCCGAAGGAGGTCGAGTAGCGGCGGATGACGACCGAGGCCGTCTCCTGCGCGACGCGGTCGTACTTCTCGAGGCCGGTGGGCGCCTCGGGGGCGGGGCCGCGACGGCCTGGGCGGCGAGCCGTCATCGGATGCGCCCGAGCACGGACTCCGCGACGGGCGCGAGCTCCCGGCGGAGGGCCTCCGGCACGACCGGGTCCTCGAGGCGCGCGCAGGCGGCGACGGCGAGGTCGCGCGCGACGCCCTCGGCGTAGGCACGGGCGCCGGAGCTCTCCAGCACGGAGCGGACGAGCGCCGCCTCCCCGCGGGAGAGGTCGTCCTTGCCGACGAGCGAGCTGATCTCCTTCCACTCCGAGGAGCGGACGGCGTGGGCGATGAGGACGGTGCGCTTGCCCTCGCGGAGGTCGCCGAGGTTCGTCTTGCCGGTCTCCTCCTCGTCGCCGAAGACGCCGAGGACGTCGTCGACCACCTGGTAGGCGATGCCGATGTCGCGACCGAAGTCGCCGAGCGCGGTCACGACCTCGGGGCGCGCGCCCGCGAGCACGGCGCCGGCCTGCAGCGGCGCCTCGAAGGAGTAGACCGCGGTCTTCAGGCGCTCCATGCGGAGGATCTCCTCGACGCTCGGCACCTCCGCGGTGAGCGAGAACTCGACGTCGATGAGCTCCCCCGCGGCCGACGCGAACACGGCGTCGTCGAGGATCTCGAGCAGGTGCGAGCGGGTGAGGTCCCGCACGCCGCTCGCGTCGATCAGGCGGTAGGCGTTCACGAGGGCGAGGTCGCCGGCGATGACGGCGGCCGACATGCCGCGGTGCTCGGCGAGCGGCTGCGGCAGGCCCTGCGTGGTCGCGATGTCGCGGTAGGAGCCGGAGACGTTGGGGCCGCCGCGGCGGGTGAAGTCGCGGTCGATGACGTCGTCGTGCACGATGAGCGCGGTGTGCAGCATCTCGAACGCGGCGCCGACGTGGGCCGCGGCCTGCACGTCCTGGCCGCCGAGGCCGTCGTACGCGGCCATCACCATGCGCGGGCGGAAGCGCTTGCCGCCGGCCGTGTTGGACTCGAGCGTGCGCCACAGCTTCACGTACTCGTCGCCCATGACCTCGGCGCGGACGAGCGACCGGGCGAAGAACGCGTCGAGGACGCCGTTCACGTGGGCCTGCCTCGATGTGGAGACGGCAGCGAGGTTGGTGGCGTCCACGGATGAAACCTAACATCGAGGGGGTAACGGAAAGCAGGGAGCGCATGTCACAGCACACCGAGCTCGTCGTCCTCCTGGACGACGACGGCGAGAAGATCGGCACGGCGCCCAAGGCGACGGTCCACACCCGCGACACCGCGCTGCACCTCGCGTTCTCGTGCCACGTGTTCGACGCGGAGGGCCGGATCCTCGTCACGCGCCGCGCGATCGGCAAGCTCACCTGGCCCGGCGTCTGGACCAACTCGTTCTGCGGCCACCCCGCGCCCGACGAGGACATGCTCGAGGCCGTGCACCGCCGTGCCGAGCAGGAGCTGGGCCTCGCGCTCGCCTCGGTCGAGCTGGTGCTGCCCGACTTCCGCTACCGCGCGACCGACGCCGCGGGCGTGGTGGAGAACGAGATCTGCCCGGTGTTCCGCGCGGTGGCGGCCACCCCGGTCGACCCGCGGCCCGAGGAGGTGGGCGAGTTCCAGTGGGTGGATCCCGAGCAGCTGACCGCCGCCGTCGCCCTCACGCCGTGGGCGTTCAGCCCGTGGCTCACGCTCCAGCTGCCGCTGCTCTACCCGGAGCACGCGGCGCACGCCGGGCGCGCGGAGGCCGCGGTGCCGGCCGCCTGATCCGACGCTCCACCGACGAGGGGCCCGGCCGCATCACGCGGCCGGGCCCCTCGTCGTGCGCCCGTCGGGCGGGCGCGGGTGGGATCAGGCCCAGAAGGCGCGGACCTCGTCGGCGACGCGCTCGGCCTGGGCACGGCCCGCCTCGGCGGACGCCTTCCGGGTCGAGAGCAGGAGCGAGTTCTCGCCGAAGGCGCGCGTGCTCTCCGCGTCGGCCTGGATCACGAGCACGTCCGCGCGGCCGCGGAGCTGCTGCACCACGCCGGGGAGGGTCGGGCCCATGCCGGAGGTCGGGGCCTCGGGGCCGCACGCGATGACGAGGATCCGCTCGTGGTCGGCGACGACGTCGGCGTTCGTGCCGGAGCGCATGCCGCCGTCCATGTAGGGGCGGCCGTCGATGGTGACGGGCGGGAAGACGCCCGGCACGGCGCAGCTCGCAGCGGACGCGCGCACGAGGTCGGCGCCGGACTCCTTGTCGAAGACGGTGAAGCGGCCGGTGCCCGCGTCGACCGCGGTGATGCGGAGGTCCTGCTCGGGCCAGTCGCGGACGGGCAGCAGCTGGCCGATGCGCTCGACGCTCGCGGCGTCGTCCACCTCGGGGTCGTACTCCTCGAGGGCCAGCTCGCCGATCCTCTGGCGCGTGGGGATCTCGCCCGCCGTGCTCGCGACGCCCTCGCCGATGACCTCGACGGTGCGCGCGAGGTCGCGGCTGCCCATCGGCTCGGCCATGCCCGCCACGTCGACGAAGTGCTCGTCGTAGGCCGCGTCGATGGCGCCCGCCCGCAGGTTGATCGCGACGACGGATCCGGCCGAGGTGCCGACGACCGTGTCGGCGCCCCCGAGGTCGACGCCCGCCGCGATGAGGCCGGAGACGAGGCCCGTCTCCCAGGCGATCCCGGCGACGCCGCCGCCGCCCAGGACCAGTCCGCGCGTCGCCGTGGGGGTCTCTCGTCCGCTGCCGGTCATGGCTCTCCTCTTCGTGTGCACGTCGGTGGTGGTGGTCGTCGTGGTGGTCGACGCGCGTCCATCATCCCCGAGCCCGGTGGACGCCCGCCGCACGCCGGCCGAGCGCCGGGTGCACGCGCGGTGGATCCGCCGGATCAGGCCACGGGTCCGTCGGACGCCTCCCGGTAGACCTCGCGCACCTGGCCGAGGAAGCGCAGCACGGTCGCGCGCTCGCGCGGCGTCAGCGCGTCGGCGACGCGGGCGACGCCGCCGATCATGGGCATCAGCTCGTCCATGGCGCGGCCGACGGACGCGGGCCGCGGGACGACGACGACGCGGCGGCGGTCGTGCGGGTGCGGACGGCGGTCGACGTGGCCGACCTCCACCAGCCGGTCGACCACGAGCGTCGCCGCGGCGGTCGTGACCCCGAGGCGGCCCGCGAGCTCGGTGGGCGACAGCGAGCCCGCCTGGATGAGGTGCTCCATGGCCTTCATGTCGGTGGGGTTCACCGCGAGCACGGTCCCGAGGCGGCGCTCGAACCCGGCCGCGAGGCCCAGCACGTCGCGGAGCGCGCGGCCGATCTCGCCCGCGTCGCCGGCGGCGGCCGGCACCCCGGCGCCGGGCTCCGGGAGGGCGTCGGACGCCTCCGCTCCGGGGCGGCTCTCGGGGCGGGACATGCCCCCATCGTACGACCGTGTTCGCTAAGGAGCTTGACAGTCAGTAGGCTGACGATCACTGCACCCCTGGAGGAACCCGTGAGATCGATCGCCCGCTTCGTCAGCGCCCGGCGCACCGCCTGGATCGCGCTGGTGGTGGCCGCCGCCGCCGTGGCCGCCCTGTTCGCCTTCCTGCCGAAGGGCGAGGCCGACGCGTTCCCGCCGTCCGGGCTGCCCGAGTCCAGCCAGGCCCGGCAGGTGAGCGAGCTCCTCGAGCGCTTCCCGAGCGCCGACACGACCGTGGGGATCCTCGTCTTCAGCCGGGACGGCGCCGCCCTCACCGACGCCGACACGGCCGCGATCGCCGAGCGCGCGCAGGCGCTGGCCGCCGACTCCCTCGCACCGCAGGCGGTCGTCCCGCAGGTCAGCGACGACGGGCGGGCGGCGCTCGTCGCGGTGCCGCTCGACGCCTCCGAGGCCACGGACGACATCGCCGCCACCGCCGACGCCCTCCGCACGACGGCGGGCGCGGACCTGCCCGACGGGCTCACCGCCCAGCTCACCGGCCCCGTCGGCTTCCAGGCGGACATCTCGAACGCCTTCGCGGGCGCCGACTTCCGGCTCCTGCTCGTCACGGTGCTCGTGGTCGCCGTGCTGCTCATCGTCACCTATCGCAGCCCCGTGCTCTGGATCGTGCCGCTCGCCGTGGTGGGCGCGGCCGACGGCCTGGCGCGCGTGGTCGTCACGGCCGTCGCCGAGCCGCTCGGCATCACCATCGACGCCTCCATCGGCGGGATCCTGTCGGTGCTCGTCTTCGGCGCCGGCACCAACTACGCGCTGCTGCTCGTCGCCCGCTACCGGGAGGAGCTGACGCGTCAGGAGGACCGCCACCGGGCGATGCTCACGGCCGTCACGAGCGCGGGTCCCGCCATCGCGGCGAGCGGCGGCACCGTCGCGCTCAGCCTCATCACGCTGCTGGCCGCCGAGCTGTCCGGCAACCGCGCCCTCGGGTTCGCGTGCGCGATCGGCGTCGTCATCGCCATCGCCGCAGCGCTCCTCGTGCTGCCCGCGGCCCTCGTGGTGTGCGGTCGGGGCCTGTTCTGGCCGTTCATCCCGCGCGTCGGATCCGACGTCGACCACGGCGGGAAGCCGGGCGTCTGGCGGCGCCTCGGGCTCGGCGTGCAGCGGCGGCCCGTGGTCGTGGCGGTCGTCGCCCTCGCCGGGGTCGGCGTCCTCGCGCTCGGCCTCGTCGGCGCGCGCGTCGGGCTCTCGCAGACCGACCAGCTGCTGGGCGACCCGGAGTCGGTCGCCGCCCAGGAGGTCGTCGACGCGTCGTTCTCCGCGGGCCTGACGGCCCAGACCGTGGTGCTCGCCCCGGACGCGGTCGCGGCGGACGCCGTCGCCACCGCCGAGTCGGTGCCCGGCGTCGAGGGCGCCCGGGCGGGCGAGTCGGCGGAGGGCCGCACGCGCATCGACGTGCAGCTCGACGCGGAGCCCGAGAGCGCGGGCGCGTTCGCCGCCGTGCGGGACCTCCGCGCCGCCTACGCCGACGCCCCGGGCGAGGAGTCCGCGTCGCTCGTCGGCGGCAGCGACGCCACGGCCGCCGACACCGCGGCATCCTCGGAGCGCGACCAGGGGCTCATCATCCCGATCATCCTGGCCATCGTCTTCGTGATCCTCGGCCTGCTGCTGCGCTCGCTGGTGGCACCGGTGCTCCTCATCGCGAGCGTGCTGGCGACCTTCTTCGCGAGCCTGGGAGCGGCCAACCTGCTGTTCCAGCAGGTCCTCGGGTTCCCGGCCTTCGACGCGAACGTGGTGCTGTTCGCGTTCCTGTTCCTGGTGGCGCTGGGCGTCGACTACAACATCTTCCTCGTCACGCGGGCGCGGGAGGAGCGGCGCCTGCACGGCACCCGCGAGGGCATGGTGCGGGCGCTGGCCTCGACGGGCGGCGTGATCACGAGCGCGGGCATCCTGCTCGCCGCGGTCTTCGCGGTGCTCGGGGTGCTGCCCGTGGTGGCGCTCACGCAGATCGGCGTCATCGTGTGCATCGGCGTGCTGCTCGACACGCTCGTGGTGCGGACGCTCCTCGTGCCGGCGCTCGTGTTCATCCTGGGCGACCACTTCTGGTGGCCGTCGCACCGGCCGGGGCGGCACGAGGGCGCTCGAGTCGACGAGCCCGTCGCGGCGACGACCGCCGGGTAGCGCGGGCGGATCCTCCGCGACCCGGGCCCTTTATGGCACCCTGTGCCATAATCGCGGCACCGGCACCCGCCGGACCCATCGAGGAGGATCCATGACCCACGAGCCGCGCTTCGCCGGACGCACCGCCATCGTCACCGGAGCGGGGAGCGGCATCGGCCGCGCCACCGCCCTGCGACTCGCGCAAGACGGCGCCCGCGTCATCGCCGCCGACGTCGTCGCCGAGCGGCTCGACGCATTCGTCGCCGAGCACCCCGACCTCGACATCGTCCCCGTCGTCGGCGACATCACCGCCGAGGACGGCGTGCGGGCGATCGTCGAAGCCGCCGACGGCCGGGTCGACGTGCTCGCGAACGTCGCCGGGATCATGGACGGCTTCCTCCCCGCGGGCGAGGTCGACGACCGCACCTGGGACCTCGTGTTCGCCGTGAACGTGACGGCCGTGCTGCGCCTCACCCGCGCGGTGCTGCCGCTCATGCAGGCGGCCGGCTCCGGCGCGATCGTCAACGTCGCCTCGGAGGCGGCGCTCCGGGGGTCCGCCGCGGGCGTCGCGTACACCGCGTCGAAGCACGCGGTCGCGGGCATCACGAAGAACACGGCCGTCATCTACGGGAAGCAGGGCATCCGCGTGAACGCGGTCGCGCCCGGCCCCACGAAGACCGCGATCGAGGCGCCCATGCGCTCCGCCCTCGCCGGGCAGGTGCTCGGCCCGCTGATGCAGACCATGATCCCCACCCCCGTCGAGGCCGAGGAGCTGGCGAACGCCATCACCTGGCTCGCGAGCGACGAGAGCCGCAACATCAACGGCGTGATCCTCGCGTCCGACGGCGGCTGGTCCGCGATCTAGGCGGCCGCGGGCGCCCGCCGCGGGCCCTTGCCGCGGGCGCGTGCGGCGGGCTACCGCGGCGGGCGGGTCGCCAGGGGCTATCGGGCGTCGGGCGGGCCGGCGGGTCCGCCCGCCAGTGCGAGGGCGTCCACGGCGCGGCGGATGGCGGCGTCCGGGCGCGGATCGTCCGAGCTCGTCGCCCACCACCGGAGCGCCGCGTAGGTGGACGCGCCGAGGGCGTCGGCGAGCACCGCGGCCTCGACCGTGCCGCGCAGCTCGGGGCGACCGGACGCGACGAAGCCCGCGAGCACGTGCGACCCCGCGCCCAGGCGCGGCGACGCGAGGCCGCGGAGCTCCGGGTGCGCGTCGATGATGCGGAGGCGCACCCGGGTCATGCCGAGGTCGATGCCCGAGGCCTCGAGGGCGCGGACGAACGCGTCCGCGTAGGCCGCGCCGAGGGGCCGCCCGCCCGTGCCCGCGGCGAGCAGGCCGTCGAGCACCTCGACGACCGCCTCGGCCCCGCCCCAGACGAGGTCGGCCTTGGACGGGAAGTAGCGGAAGAGGCTGCGCCGGCCGACGCCCGCGGCCTCCGCGACGTCGGCCATGCTGACCGCGTCGTAGCCCCGCTCCGCGAACAGGGCGATGGCGACGCGCGCGAGCTCGGCGGCGTCGATCGCGACGGGACGGCCGGCGGCGCGCTCGGGGGACGCGGACGGGGGCATGCGGGGAAGCGTAGCGGCCGGCCGCCGGGACCCCGGCGTCAGACGCCGATGTCGCGGAGCCACTCCCGCGGGGTCCGCGGCGTCAGCCCCAGGCGCGCCTGCGCGCTGGTCGCCTCGTCGACGGCCTCCGACGCCTGGGTCGCGCGCCAGCGGTACGACTCGATGACCGGCCGTGCGCCCTCCTCGCCGAACAGCGGGATGATGTCCGCGCCGAACTCGTCCGGCGTCCGCGCCGCGAAGCGCACGTCGCGCCCGAGGTGCTCGGCGAAGGCCGCGGCCAGGTCCGGTCCGGTGAGCGCGGGGAGCGCGCCGACGCCGACGACGCCCGTGACGGACGGATCCCGCAGGAGCCGCGCCACCACGTCGGCGACGTCCAGGTGCGAGCTCCAGGAGACGCGGTAGTCGTCGCGGATCGGGTACCGCAGCACGCCCTCCGCCCGCACGGGTCCGACGACGACCGGGAGGAGCAGGTTCTCGAGGTAGAGCCGCGGCTCCACCACGGCGAGCGGGACGTCGGCGTCGCGGATGCCCCGCACGAGCACGTCGAGCGGGGATCCCGCGGCCTCCGGGACGCCGACGCGCCCGCCGCTGGTCGACACGACCACGCGCGCGGGCCGGGCCCGGCGCACGGCCGCGACGATCGCCGCGGCGTGCTCGGCCTGCTGCGCCGGGGATCCGATGGGCAGGTGCACGAAGACGCCGTCGACCCCGGCGTACGCGGCGGCCAGGGAGTCGACGGAGGAGAGGTCGACGGACACGGGGACGCCGCCGCCGCGGTAGGCGGCGGCGTCCCGCACGGCTGCGTGGACATCGGGGACGGTGGGGAGGAGGGCGGCCACCACGGGAGCGCCCTGGGCGCCCGTGGCGCCGTGGATGAGGAAGGTCATGCGCCCATTGATGCATGCGATGCACCGGTTACGTCAACTGCACCCATGTGGATACCCTCGGACCCATGGCGTTCTCCCCGGATGTGTGGCCCGAATGCGGCGTGGCGCGGTTCCTCGGCCTGATCGACGGACCGTGGGCGACGCTCATCGTCCGCGAGCTGCTCGGCGGCCCCCTGCGCTTCACCGAGCTGCGCGGCGCCCTGCCCGGCATCAGCGCGCACACGCTGTCCGACCGGCTGCGGCGCTTCGAGGAGCACGGGCTGGTCACGCGCACGGCGTACGCCGAGATCCCGCCGCGCGTGGTCTACGAGCTCACGGACGTCGGCCGCAGCCTCCGGCCCGTGCTCGACGCGATGAACGCGTGGGCGAGCACGGTGCCGCGTCAGCCGGAGGAGCGGACGGGCGACGACGACATGCCGGTGCCGGTGCTCGTCCCCGACCGCGACGGATCCCGACCCACGTGCGAGGTGCCGGCCGCCGCCGCGCCCTCCCGGCCCACCGCATCCCCGCGATCCGCCGCCCGCACGGCAGCCCGGTGAGCGCCGCACCGCTGCCGGCGCCCGCGGTCCGCGCCATGCGCCCCGACGACGGGGATCACGTCTCGCGCATCCACCTGCACGGCATCGAGGCCGGCGACGCCACGTTCGAGTCGGCGCCGCCGACGTGGGAGCGCTTCGACGCGCACCGGCTGCCGGACCACCGCCTGGTCGCGGTCGACGCGGACGACGCCGTCCTCGGCTGGGCCGCCGTCTCCGCGGTGTCGTCCCGCGCCGTCTACGCCGGGGTCGTCGAGCACTCGATCTACGTCGACGCGGCCGCCCGCGGGCGCGGCGTCGGGAAGGCGCTCCTCCAGGAGCTCATCGCCTCGACCGAGCGCGCGGGCATCTGGACCCTGCAGGGCGTCGTCTTCCCGGAGAACGGCGCCAGCATCGCCCTGCACGAGCGCTTCGGGTTCCGGGTGGTGGGGCGGCGCGAGCGCATCGCGGCCGCGGAGGCCGGGCCGCGCGCCGGGATCTGGCGCGACACCCTCCTCATGGAGCGGCGGTCGGCGGCGGTCTAGGGACGCACTCGGCTCCGGGACCCGGGACGCCGACCGGCCGGACGGCCCGTCGTTGTGGACGCGCCGCACCCGGGCGGCGACGGGAGCCCTAGGTTCACGTGTCGCCGCGTCACGCCCGGTGCGCGCACGACCCCCCCCCCGCAACTCCATGAGAGGCCGTGATGACCCGTCCCGCACGCCCCGCAGCCCGAGGTCGGCGCCGCGCCGCCATCGCCCTGGGAGCCGCCGCCCTCGCCGTGGCCTCCATCGCCATCGCCACGCCCGCGAACGCCAAGCCCGAGAGCACGTTCCACGAGACGTACTGGAACGGGATCGACGTCTACGTCTCCTCGACCTCCTCCGCGCGGGGCTTCGGGCTCTTCACCCCGGACTGGAAGTACACGCAGTGCGCGGAGCTGCACCCGGGCTGGAACGCGATCTCCCTCCCCGCGAACGTCCTCGCGTTCCACATGAGCGCCCTTCCCGCGTGCAACGGATCCACCGCCTACGACGTGCCGTGGAAGTTCGGCAAGGCCGGACAGACGTGGGCGCTCGTCGACAACCACGCCTACGTCCTGCGCAAGTAGGACACGCGGGACGCCGACGGCCCTCGCCTAGCGATCCCCCGGGATCCCCCGGGATCGTCGGGCGAGGGCCGTCGGCGTCCAGCGGCCGGACGCAGCCGCCACCGCCCGCACCCCGACCTCAGCCGTGGGGCATCAGCCGCGGGGCATCACCCGCGGGCGTCGAAGCGGCGCCGGTAGCTCGAGGGGGTGCTCCCGAAGGCGGCCGCGAACGCCTGCCGGAACGTCACCGGGGTCCCGAAGCCGCAGTCGGCGGAGATCCGCTCGACGGGCAGGCCGGTGGTCTCCAGCAGCCGCCGGGCCTCGTCGAGCCGGCGGGAGCGCACCCAGGCCGCGGGCGTGGATCCGGTCGCGCGGCGGAACGCGCGGAGGAACGACCGGCGGCTCATGTGGGCGACGGCCGCGAGCCGGTCGACGCCCAGCTCCTCGCCGAGGTGCGCGAGGGCCCACGCGGTCGTGGCGGCCACCGGATCCCCCGCGTCGTCGGCCGCGACCGGCCGCTCGATGTACTGCGCCTGCCCGCCCTCGCGATGCGGCGCGACGACGAGGCTGCGCGCCACGCGATTGGCGGCCTCGGCGCCGAGCCGGGTGCGCACCATGTGCAGGCAGGCGTCGAGGCCGGAGGCCGTGCCCGCGGAGGTGAGCACGTCGCCGTGGTCGAGGTAGAGCGCGGATCCGTCGACCACGACCCCCGGGTGCCGGGCCGACAGGCTCTCCACGGCACCCCAGTGCGTGGCCGCCCCGCGCCCGTCGAGGAGCCCGAGGTCGGCGACCGCGATGGCCCCCAGGCAGAGGCCCGCCACCACGGCGCCGCGGTCGTGGGCCGCCCGCACCGTGCGGCGGAACGCGGGCCGCGGGTCCCGCCCGTCGTCGACCCACGACGGGATCACGACCACGTCGGCGCCCTCGGCCGCCGCGAGGCCCCGCACGCCGCCCAGCCGGTGGCCCTCCGCGGTGACGATCGAGCCCGCGCGGTCGGAGAACAGCACCGTCTCCCAGTCGCCGAGGCCCTGCCGCCGCACCTCGTCGAAGACCATCTGCGGCACCGAGAGGTGGAACATCGTCACGCCGTCGAACGCGTAGACCGCGATGCGCATCCGCTCTCCCCCGTGTGGCACGGATCCATCGTAAGCGTGCCGTCGGGCCACGCGCGTCCGGGGAGGATCCCGGCGATGATCGAGGGACGGCGCCGCATCCGGCGCCGCCCACGAGCCGATCCAGGAGATCCCCATGACCGCACCCCGCCGCGCCCTCGTCCTCGTCGACGTCCAGCAGGAGTACTTCGCCGGGCCGCTCGAGATCCGCCACCCCGACCGCGACGACTCGGTGCGCGCCATCGGCCGCGCCATCGACGCGGCGACGGGGGCGGGCATCCCCGTCGTCGTGGTGCAGCACACCGCCGGCGAGGGCGCGCCCGTGTTCGACCCGACGAGCGACGCCTACCGCCTGCACCCGGAGATCGAGTCGCGCCGGACGGACGCCTGGAAGGGCCTCGTGAAGTCGAAGGGCTCGGTCTTCGCCGGCACCGACCTCGTCGACTGGCTGCGGGCCGAGGGCCTCGACACCATCACCCTGGTCGGCTACATGACCAACAACTGCATCCTCGCATCGTCGGTGGAGGCGGAGGGGCTCGACATCGCGGCCGAGGTGCTCTCCGACGCGACGGGCGCCATCGCGCTCGCGAACG
Source organism: Clavibacter sp. GW821-FHT01D01 (assembly GCF_059422605.1). Taxonomy (NCBI): domain Bacteria; kingdom Bacillati; phylum Actinomycetota; class Actinomycetes; order Micrococcales; family Microbacteriaceae; genus Clavibacter; species Clavibacter sp. GW821-FHT01D01. Next base: position 404,777 of record NZ_JBWKXC010000001.1, on the reverse strand, counting down.
CCGCCGGATCCGCCGACGCGGCCACCGTGCACGGCACGCTCATGACGCTGCTGCACTCCAACTTCGCCGCCGTCGCCACGACCGACGCGTGGATCGCCGCGGTCACCGCCGGCGAGGCGCTCCCGAAGGACGACCTCGGCAGCTCGGCCGTCGCGGGCGCGGCGCGCTCCGCGGGTTGATCCCCGGGGCCGGCGGCCCCGCGGGCCGGCTCAGTCCGCGGTCTCCCGGTAGTCGAGCATGTCGAAGGCCGTGACCTTGCAGGACGCCGCCTCGTCGCGTCCCGTCGCGGTGTCCTCCGCCAGGATCCGGTCCCCCGCCCGCACCCGGCAGGTGACGGTGCCGTCCGCCGCGTCGAGCACGGCGGTGACGCTGAAGTAGTCGCCGGCGGAGAAGGCCGCGTCGGTGAGGTAGACGTCGTGCTCCTGGGTAATGGGCAGCGCCTCCGCCGGGACGTCGCGGTACCCGTCGTTGAGGCCGCCCAGCCAGACCGCGCGCACCTGCGGCACGGTGCCGGTCAGCTCGACGGTGAGGGTGACGGGGTGGACGATCTCGGGGGTCGTGGGCGCGCTCGGCTCCGGGCTCGCGGCGCCCTCCGGCGGCGACGTCGGCGGGTACGTGTCGAGCACCAGCCCGACCATGGTCGTGATGGCGATCACCCACGCCGTCAGCGCGACGACGTTGAGCGCGAGACCCGTGATCGCGAGGGGGCGGGAGTTGCGCCGCCGCTTCCGGGTGAGCGCGAGGATCCCGAACAGCGCGCCCACCACGGCCAGGAGCCCGGTGACGAGGTCGAGCACCGGCACGAGCGCGCCGAGGAGCGCGAGGACCGCGAGCACGACGGCGGTCCCGGCGGCCTCGTTCCGTCCGCGCACGCGGGCGGGCCTCGAGGAGGGCGGGGCCTCGGCATCGGACGACGGGTGCGCCGGCCCGTACGGCGTGGGCCCCGGCGGAGGTCCTGTGGGCCCGTCCGGACCCGGATCCGTCACTCGGCGGCGTCCCGCAGGTCCTCGGCCGTGGCGCTGCAGGTGACCGTGGCGCCGTCGCCCTCGGCCCGCTGCTCGGTGACGATGTAGTCGCCCACGAGGATCCGGCACGTGATGTCACCCTCGGCGGAGACCGTCGGGTCGATGCTCGCGACCGCGCTCACGGAGAACATCGCCATGTCGAACGCCGTCGTGTCGGGCACGACGACCTCGCGGCTGAACGGGAGCGGCTGGTCGGACGCCTGCTCGGTGCCCGCGGATCCGCCGACGGACGTGGTCCAGAGGACGCCCGCCGTGGCGGTGCCGCCCGTGCCGGTCACCTCGTAGGTGACGCGCACGTCGTCGGCCGCCTCCGCCGACGACCGCGCCTCGGACTCCTGCACCGCGCCCGTGATGGCCGTGACGATGCCGGCCGTGTAGACGATGGCGAGGACGATCGAGAGGATCAGCGCGACGATGCTCACGACGAGCCCGCCGAGCGCCATGCCCTTGGGCCGGTCGCGGAGCACCAGCCCGATGATGCCGAGCACGATGCCGACGGCCGCGAGGAACCCCGACACGTAGTTGAGGATCGGGATGACCGCGCCGATGAGCGACAGCACGCCCACGATGAGCGCGGCCAGCCCGACGCCGTTGAACGACTTCCGCTCGCGGGGGGCGGAGGTGTCGGGTTCGGGCGCGTAGCTGAAGGTCATGCCTCGACCCTGCCAGGGATCGGGCCGGATCCGGCCACCCCGGGGTCACGATCCCGCGACACCGCGATCCCGCGACGGCGCGCTCTCACCCGCCGCGCCTCAGCCCGCGAGCACCTCCGCCACCGGCGTCAGGGGCAGGCCGAGCGCCGCGGCGACGTGCGGCTCGGTCACGTGGCCGTCGTGCACGTTGAGGCCGAGCGCGAGCGCCGGGTCCTCCGCGAGGGCCCGCTTCCAGCCCTTCTCGGCCAGCGCGATCACGTACGGCAGCGTCGCGTTGGTGAGCGCGCGCGTCGAGGTCTCGGGCACCGCGCCCGGCATGTTGGCGACGCAGTAGTAGACGCTGTCGTGCACGGCGAAGGTGGGGTCGTCGTGGGTGGTGGGGCGGGATCCCTCGAAGCAGCCGCCCTGGTCGATGGCGATGTCGACGAGCACGGATCCCTTCTTCATGGTGGCGACCATCGCGTCGGTGACGAGCTTCGGAGCCTGCGCCCCGGGGATCAGCACGGAGCCGATGACGAGGTCGGCGTCGGCCAGCTGGGCCGCGATCTCGTACGCGGAGGACACGCGGGTCTGCACCTGCCCGCCGAACCGCACCTCGAGCTCGCGGAGCCGCGGGATGGAGAGGTCGATGACGGTGACGTCGGCGCCCATGCCGAGCGCGTTGGCGGCCGCGTGCTCGCCCGCGACGCCGCCGCCGATCACGACGACGCGCGCCTTCGGGGTGCCGGGGACGCCGCCGAGGAGGATCCCGCGGCCGCCCGCCGCGCGCATCAGGTGGTACGCGCCGACCTGGGTGGAGAGCCGTCCGGCGACCTCGCTCATCGGCTGCAGGAGCGGGAGCTGGCGGTTGGGCAGCTGCACCGTCTCGTAGGCGATCGCGGTGGTGCCGGAGGCGAGGAGCGCGTCGGTGCAGGGGCGCGACGCGGCGAGGTGCAGGTAGGTGAAGAGGGTCTGGCCGGCGCGCATGCGCGGGTACTCCTCGAGGATCGGCTCCTTGACCTTGAGCAGCAGATCCGCCTGGCCCCACACCTCGTCGGCGGTGGCGACGAGGGTCGCGCCGGCGGCCGTGTAGTCGTCATCGGTGATGCTGGATCCGAGCCCCGCCCCCGCCTGCACGAGCACCTCGTGGCCGCGGCGGACGAGCTCGTGCACGCCGGCGGGCGTCGCGGCGACCCGGTTCTCGTTGTTCTTGACCTCGGTGGGGATCCCGACCTTCATGCGCGCTCCGTCTCGTCTCCCCGCGAGGGTGCGACCGGCGGCGGCGATGCGGGAGGGCGAGTCCCAATATGGCCATCGTGCGCCGTCGGTGGGCGCACTCCGTAGGATCTGCGACGAAGGCCGCTCTTCCTGCGCGATCCTTCGCCCCGAGAGGACGGACGGCCCATGCCGACGAAGGAACTGCGGGCCCGCGAGCCGCTGGACGAGGTCGACCGGAGGCTCGTCGCCCTCCTCCGGGCGGATGCGCGCACCCCGAACAGCCGCCTCGCCGAGCAGGCGGGCATCGCCCCGTCGACGTGCGTGACCCGGGTGCGCGGCCTCGTGGAGCGCGGCGTGATCACGGGCTTCACGGCCACCATCGACGCGGATGCGGTGGGCGTGGGCCTGCAGGCGCTCATCAGCATCGCGATCCGCGCGGGCGCCCGCCACGAGATGGCCCGCTTCGCCGACGAGATGCGCGAGCTCGCCGACGTGGTGCAGCTGTTCTTCCTCGGCGGGTCCGAGGACTTCATCGTGCACATCGCCGTCCGCGACAGCGATCACCTCCGCGACTTCGTGCTGGACCACCTCTCGGCGCACCCGGCCGTGGCGTCGACCCGCACGAGCGTGGTGTTCGACCACCACTACTCGGGGCCGGCGGTCGGCGACCCGGCGGTCTAGCCGGCGGTCGCGCGGCATGTGCACCGGCAGCACGGCGGACCGCCCGTCGCCTCTACCGTGTCGCGGATCCCCATCCCCCACCGCCGTGCGCATCACGCCGCACGGCGGTGTCCGACATGTCCGAAAGGCTCCCCATGCCCCTCCTCCCGCCCCTCCACCGCGCCGCGCAACCCCTCCGCCGGCGGACCCGCATCGGCACGGTGATCCCGAGGATCGCCGGCGTCGCGATCCTCGCGGTCGCCGCGTCCTTCCTCGCTGCCCCGTCGCCCTCGTTCGCGGACACGGCACCGCCCGTCGACGCGATCCGGGCCTCCCTCGACAGCCACACCTACCTGCAGGACGTCGAGTCCGGGAGGATCACCGTCGACCAGATCGTCGCGGTGACCCTCGCGGCCCGGACCGCCGAGGCGCGGGCGGGCGGCAGCTCCGTCCCGAGCGTCGCGGCGCTCCGGGAGCAGACCGCTCGGGAGGTCGCCGACCTCCGCGCGGGCTCGGACCCCGTCGACGCCCTCGACGCGGAGCAGCCGGCGGAGTCTCCGGCGGTCGCCGGTCCCGTCGCCGCTGACAAGCACTGGTGGAACAAGCTGATCCACTGGAAGACGTTCCGGGTGCCCGCGTTCAACCTGGCCGTCGTCGGCGCGACCGCCGGGGCGACGTTCGCCACGATGCTGGGCGGGTGCGCCCTGATGCCGTCGGTCGTCTGCGCGGTCGTGGTCAGCATCTCCGCCACGTCGTCGCTGGCCCTCTCGGGCCTCGCCGCCACGTGCCTCGAGCACGAGCAGCACTACGTGTACGTGAAGGTCCCGGACTTCTGGAAGTCCCACTGCGGCGACTGACCGCCGGTCGGGCGCCCCTGCGGCGGCCCGTGCGCGACGAGGCCTCCTGGCCGGGCGGATCCCGCCCTGCCAGGAGGCCTTCGCGCGCGTGGCGCGGGGACTACTCGCCCGGCTGGCCCGCGTCGGTGACCGTCACGTCGCTGTGCACGAAGTTGAGGTACGAGCGGGAGGCGGTGGGGCCGCGCTGGCCCTGGTAGCGGGAGGCGTACTCGCCGGAGCCGTAGGGCTTCTCGGCGGGCGACGACAGGCGGAAGAAGCAGAGCTGGCCGATCTTCATCCCGGGCCAGAGCTTGATGGGGAGCGTCGCGACGTTCGAGAGCTCCAGGGTGACGTGGCCGGAGAACCCGGGGTCGATGAAGCCGGCGGTGGAGTGCGTGAGGAGGCCGAGGCGCCCGAGCGAGCTCTTGCCCTCGAGGCGCGCGGCGACGTCGTCGGGCAGGGTGACCAGCTCGAACGTGGATCCGAGGACGAACTCGCCCGGGTGCAGGATGAACGGCTCCCCCGGCTTCGCCTCGATGAGGCGGGTCAGCTCGGGCTGGTCCTCGGCCGGGTCGATGTAGGGGTACTTGTGGTTGTCGAACAGCCGGAAGAAGCGGTCGATGCGCACGTCGATGCTCGCGGGCTGCAGCATCCCGGGGTCGTACGGATCGAGGGCCACTCGTCCGGCGTCGAGCTCGGCGGTGATGTCACGGTCGGAGAGGAGCACGGCAGGAGCCTACCGGGGGCTTGCGGACCTGAGGCCCGGAGTCTTGGTAGGGTGGTGTCAGACCCGGCCGGTGGCCGGTCGCGCGAGTGTAGTTCAATGGTAGAACTTCAGCTTCCCAAGCTGATAGCGCGGGTTCGATTCCCGTCACTCGCTCCATACAACGACAAGCCAGATCTGGTAAATGCGTGACTAACCCGACGTCTCCTTCAAAGTATGCCGTCGACGGGACCCCGCGGGCGGTGCTCACACTATAGGCAACTATCACTTGGGCGACCGCGTTGTAACAAACGTAAGTTCATTACTTGCCCATTCAGTCAGCCACCCCGTGAAACGTGCCGCGAGTGCAGGCCCGTCCTCACTGAAGGACCAAGCCCCATGCTCCTTAGCCGCCATTGCCTGAGATAGCACTCCGGGTAGAGGCCTCTCGTCATTCACAAATTGAGTCATGAGAGCCTTTGCGGACTCTGATTCAGTAATAGCCGCTGCAACTGCGTAAGCGCACGTCAATTGATTTACAGAAACCTGATCTCCAGGTGCTCGGCGCCGCCGCGAAACGAGATCAAATACAGTCAGTTGCTTCAGGTCAGTTGTAAGTAGGACCGGCACAACCTCTTCTGCGTTAATATAAGCGCCAATATCTTCAATCAAGGTCCCGTACCATCGCTCGTGATTCGAGTCGTTTCTCGCACGCTCTTCCGCAGATGGAAATGAGTACTGAAACTGCATAAAACCAAAACCTAGGCGGTGGTGGGTGCCACTTCTAAACGCATTGTTTCGATCCCAAACCAACCAAGGGTCAAGAAGGCCCATGCCGTGCTCTGACAGCAACCCGGCAATAGTCGGAATTGTCATGTCGAGGTGATAGTAAGCTATTTCGAGGGAATGAAGAGAGAGAAGCTGACCAGGCCCCCAATCTTGAATATAGCGAGTGTAGAACAATGCCTTCATACGCTCCGTGGGCGCATTCCGTAAGCACGAGACGATTACGAAATGTGCCGTGCGCGCATCGCTATCCGACCCGTCCGACTGCGAAGCAAGCTCATCCAGAACATCGTCAAGACGCCCTTCGGAAGCTGTATTAATCCGATACAGGCTCGCGATGGCATTCTCGAGTATTTGCGGCGGGAGGTTCAGAGAATCGCGCCTATGGGCAGTCGCCTTCACTAGGTTGTACATTCCCACAAATGTATTGCGCAGAACCACAGGCGACGCGGGAAGGTCCCGCAAGCAGCGGCCCACGAATAGTAGAACATTTGCTCGATACTCAGAAGTTCTATTAGCTCCGTTGGCTGAAGTAATCATGCGCGTAATTGTCTTCTCGGCACCTCGTTCCACCGATTTATTAATGAGATTGACTGCCAGTTGCCCGACATTGTCCCACTCGTTTTTAGACACGTGCTTCACGAGCATCAGCGCCAACTTATCTGGGTCCGGAAACTTTCGCGTTAATTGAGAAGCGGCGTAGAATTCAAGAAATGTACGATGTGCGAATGTGAAGACTCGCTCGCCCTGGTTGTCGACGCCCGCATCCGCGAGCACCCACGCTCGCCCCTTACAGAATCCGATAAATTGCGTGGCCGCGGAACGCGCTTTTCCTTCTTCCTCGTAGGCCTGAGCCGTGAAGAAAGTAGTAATTTCCTCAATCAGCATGCTTTCGCTGACAGCACTCGCCTCGCCATCACGAGTGAAAATCCAATAAGCAAGATGCTTGAGAGCTCCGTCTATGTGGCCGTCGAACGAAAAATTGAAGGACAAGCCGCGGCTCTTATCCCACGTTTCGAACAACATCTTAGCGCATTGTTCGTAAATACCTATTCGGTTGCGCGGAAGGTAATTCTGAGATCTGTAAATAATACACAAAAGCGCGAGGAGTAGAGGGTTGCTGCGCAAATCACGAATGCTCTCGCTCTCACTGAGGAATGCGTTGGCGAGCAATTCGGGGTCATGTGCTTCGCCCGGCGACGCGGCAGTATTAAGCGCGAACCACTTCCTGACATACTGCTCGACGTCTTTGTCAGAATGTTCACTAAGAAAATAGGTCACGAATACTTGTTCGTCGACTCGCGCCTCGTCATAGCCGACCCGTCTTGAAGTTACGAGCATAGGCGCTGTCGGGTAGGCACTTGACAGCAGCTCAATGCGCTCGGCCATTTCTCGACGCCGGGAAGAATCAAGGAGCTCATCAAGCCCATCAAGCAACAAAAGCGCGCGCCCGTCATGAAGCAATGACTCAATTAGCCCCTCCGGGGGCGCAGGCGTTTGATACTTGGCGGGTATAGTGCGTTCCAGAAACGCCACCATAGATTCATCCGCCATTACTCCGCCGTAGTTTCGAAGAACAACAACGAGCGGAAATACTTGGGAGGTATTCTGACTCAGACTATGCGCAATGGCATTTGTGGCTGTCGACTTTCCTCCGCCCGGATCGCCCAGGATGATGCTGCGGTCGATCTTTGGCAGTAGCTCGTATACTGTTTCTGGCTCGTCGTCCACGCTCCTAACCTCGGGTACTATCCGGCCCGGCACGTAGATATCATTTATGGGAATGTTGCGCCGCCTGTCGTTGTCAGGAGGCATGATGAAGCCGTGAGCGCGCTGACACTGAGCACGATAGCGCGACAGCCACTCGTCGTCGACGGCTTGATCTCTGACGCTTGAAGCCGCGCCCTTTGCGTCTTCAACAAGCTGGTTTACCGTGGCCTGCAGTAGCACCGCCCGAGCGAGTTGTTCAACAATGATCTTATCGCGTTGTTCTGTTTTAATCCCGGAGAAGCGGGCTTCGGTCCCCTCAACTACTACATCAAAGAGAACCTGCAGGGCGCTGTCATTGATTTCCGCACCGGCGAGGAGCCGACGAACTACGATCGAAAATCGAAGTGAAATACTGTCTTTATGGTCGCCTAGCTCGTCGAGAAGAGAGGCAGCACTAATCTGCTTTAATATCGAGGCAATCGAAGGATTAGCAAGAACATCCCTAATTTGGGCTACGGTAATAGCGCCAAACTCCTCGCTCGCTAGACGCGCCAGACTTGGGGTAGCCTCTGCTTCTCCGAAGCTGAGAAGCGACTCTGCAGCCGACGGGCGCCGACGCCCGCCGTGCTGCTTACTTACAACCACTCGTGTCACACGTGTAAGAGTGTGGGTGCAGGCTTCGGTGATCAGGCCGTTCAAGACGTCTCCGATATCGAGGTCAATCATGGCGACAGCAGTATCGAGCACTTGATATCCTCTAATTTAGGACACGGATCCCGCCTCGCCGCCGCCGTTAATAGGAGCGAGAGGCGTAATGAGCACCGTGAAGAGCGCGAAAGCGGAGCAGACGCCTTTGCGCAGCGGAGATGTAGTTAGACCTTAGAGGGATTACTTGGGTACGATGACCCCCCATTCAAGGGCCACGGCCCCACTACCCCCTTGAGCCTAAGCAAAGCGGCTAGAAGGGCCGGAGCTGTGAAGAGCGGGTCCAGTTGGAGCCGGGGATCGGTGACCGCCAGTAGATTTGACCATGGACTGAGGCCACTTCGACTTGAGTCCGTCGCCATCGTGAATGATCGCTTTTCATATTCCCGACCCGCTCTCGTGGCAAACCTGGCGATATTCGGTGAATACGTAATGGCCGCTGCTGGACATAACAAAACCGAGAACTAGACGGCCCGCCTTAGACAGGGTTGGGCAGAGCCAAGCACAGCGAGGCCATGATTCTTTCTAGCTTTGAATTTTAGTTGGATACAAGAACTTGCAAATCGATCCTAGTGTTTCGTTTTTGCGCCCGCGGATCATGTAGAACAGGACGCTAATTGGGCACATATTGGGACTTCACCACTTCTAGCCGACCGCACTGCTGACCTCAGCCAGCAACGACGCCATGCACCCCTCCGCCGTCGCCGCATCGCCGTCGCGGATCGCGAAGGCGGCCTGCTCGTGCGTGTCCAGCGCATGCGGCCGCGGCGTCCGCGGCATCAGCCCCTGATGCGTCCGCCCGCTGAGCACCTCCGTGATCACCTCGCGGAGCGCGCAGAACATGTCGTTGCCGCTGGCCTCGAGGATCAGGTGGTGGAACTCGATGTCGGCCGCGAGGAACTCGACCAGCTCGCCTGCCTCGCCGAGGCGGCGGAGATCCACCGCGAGCTCGGCGATGCGCGTGCGCTGCGTCGGGGTCGCGTGGGACGCGGCGAGCGCCGCGGCGACCGGCTCCACCGCCCGGCGCAGCTGCGTCAGCGAGCGGAACTGGTCCGCACGGCCGGGGCCGGTGAGCCGCCAGCGGATGATGCGCGGGTCGTAGACGTTCCAGCGGTCCGGGCCCTGCACCACGAGGCCCACGCGGCGCTTCGGCACGATGAGGGCCATCGCCTCGAGCACGCGCACGCCGTCGCGCACCACCGTGCGGGAGACGCCGAAGCGCTGCTGGAGGTCCTCGATGGTGAGGCGGCTGCCCTCGGCGAGGGCGCCGTCGACGATGTCGCGGCCGATCGCGTCGATGATCCGCGTGGGGATGACCGCCGCCGCCGGAGTGGCCGAGGTCGCCGGAGCCGCGGACGTCGCCGCCGGACCGGAAACGGGAGCCGCGGCGGGCGTCGATGCCGGGGTAGCAGCTGACCGCGTCGTCATGGTCCTCTCCGGGTGAGCGCCGGTCGACCGTCCGACCGTCTCGACGAGCATAGGTCGGCCGATGCTGCGCACAGCGCACCCTTCCGCCCGGCCCCGCAAAGGTGTTACCTTTTTCGGCGCGGCGGCTGTTCGCCACGCGCATCGACCGACAAGGGAGTCAGCATGCCCGCACGTCCGCGCCACATCGTGGTGATGGGGATCTCCGGATCCGGCAAGACCACGATCGCCACCCACCTCACCGAGGTGCTCGGCTGGACCTTCGCCGAGGCGGACGAGTTCCACCCCGCGGCCAACATCGACAAGATGACCGCCGGCACCCCCCTCACCGACGACGACCGCTGGCCGTGGCTCGAGGCCATGCGCGACTGGATGACCGGCGAGGCCGGCGCCGGCCGCAGCACCGTCGTCACCTGCTCCGCCCTCAAGCGCTCCTACCGGGACCTCCTCCGCGGGGCCGACGGCGACGTGTCCTTCGTGCACCTCTCCGGCGACCCCGACCTCATCGGCGAGCGCATGAAGAGCCGCAGCGGCCACTTCATGCCGGCGTCGCTGCTGCCCACGCAGATCAGCACGCTCGAGCCGCTCCAGGACGACGAGCCCGGCCTCGCCCTCGAGAACGTCGGCACGCCCGACGAGGTCACGGCCCGCATCACGCGCGAGCTCGGCCTCGACGGCGACGCCCGCTAGACCCGCCCGCCCCGCGCGCCGCCGCGGCGCCGTCCTCGGACCGGACCTCGGCGCTCCCCCGCACCACCACCCCGCGTGCTGCACGGCACCACCACCGCACACCGCACGTTCGTCAACGGAGAGAACATGACCATCGAAGACTGGACGCAGACCCTCACCGCGGGTCCGCTCCTCCTGATCGCGGCCGGCGCCATCGCCGTGCTGCTGATCCTCATCATCACGCTGCGCGTCCACGCGTTCGTGGCCCTGATCCTCGTGAGCCTCCTCACGGCGTTCGCCACCGGCATCCCGACCTCGCAGATCGTGACCGTGCTCGTCGGCAGCTTCGGCTCCACGCTCGGCACGGTCGCGCTGCTCGTGGGGCTCGGCGCGATGCTCGGCCGCCTGGTGGAGACCAGCGGCGGGGCGAAGGCGCTGGCCGACACCCTCATCCGCGCGTTCGGCGAGAAGCGGGCGCCCTTCGCGCTCGGCGTCGCGTCGCTCATCTTCGGATTCCCGATCTTCTTCGACGCCGGGCTCGTCGTGATGCTGCCCATCGTGTTCTCGGTGGCCCGTCGCCTCGGCGGCGGCGTGCTCCGCTACGGCCTCCCCGCCGCGGGCGCCTTCTCGGTGATGCACATCTTCGTGCCGCCGCACCCCGGCCCGGTCGCGGCCAGCGAGTTCTTCGGCGCGAACGTCGGCATCGTGATCATCGTCGGCCTCGTCGCGGCGATCCCCACCTGGTACGTCACCGCGTACCTCTACGGACTGTGGGCGGGCAAGAAGTTCGTGCTGCCGGTCCCCTCCATCCTCGGCGAGGCCGACGCGAACGCCGAGTCGAACCCGCCCCGGTTCGGCACCGTCGTCGCCGTGCTGCTGCTGCCTCTCCTCCTCATCTTCATGAACACGGGCCTCAACGCCGCCGCCACCGGCGGGATCCTCCCCGAGGGCACCAGCGACCAGGCCTGGTACCAGGTGCTCCGCACCATCGGCGAGACGCCCGTCGCGCTCCTCATCTCCCTGCTCGTCGCCGCGTTCGTGCTCGGCCGTCGCCGCGGGATCGACAAGACCGCCCTCGAGAAGACCCTCGAGTCGGCGCTCGGCCCGGTCTGCTCCGTCATCCTCATCACCGGCGCGGGCGGCATGTTCGGCGGTGTGCTGCGCACCAGCGGCATCGGCGGCGCCCTCGCCGACGTGCTCGGCGACCTCGGCATCCCGATCATCCTCGCGGGCTTCCTCATCGCCGCGATCCTCCGCATCGCGCAGGGATCCGCCACCGTCGCGCTCACCACCGCCGCGGGCCTCATCTCCCCGGCGATCCTCGCGGGCGACTACAACGCCTTCCAGGTCGCGGCGCTCGTCGTGGCCGTCGCCGGTGGATCCGTGGTCGCCAGCCACGTGAACGACTCCGGCTTCTGGCTGGTCGGCCGCTTCTTCGAGATGGACGTGAAGACGACCCTGAAGACCTGGACCGTGATGGAGACCACCATCGGCGTGATGGGCTTCGGCATCGCCGCGGCCGTGTTCGGGGTGGCGTCGCTGGCATAGCGCACCTTCGTCGACGACGATCCGAGGCCCGTCCCGCGCTGCGCGGGGCGGGCCTCCGTCCGTTCCCCGGCGCCTCCCTGATGCGCGCGTGTGCATGACGGGGTTGCGCCCGGAGGCGGACCGGTCGAGGCTCGAGGTCGCCTGCTGAGCCGATCAGCTCGCGGCACCGGACCTGGAGCGGAGGTGAGCGATGGATGGTGACCACCGAGACCGGTTACACCCGCTGACTCCCGGCCGCGCCGGGCTGGCGGCGGCGCTGGTCGCCGACTGGGAGGGCCGAGCTCTACAGTCCCGACACCGCGGCTCGTACGAGGGCGTACCCGACGGGTGGCGGCCCTACGGGCAGGAGGCGCCCGAGGTGGCGCGGGCCGACGACCCGCGCCTCGTGAGCGCCGCCGATGCCGACGGACTGCTGATCGTCGAGCTCGCGGGCGTGCACGCACTCGACGAGCGCCTCCTCCACTCCGCGCTGTGGGGGCGCCTGTCGCGCATCATCGGCGACGGGTGGCAGGAGACCCGGACCGTGCAGGTGTCGCGCGGGATCCGGGTGATGGTCGAGTGATCGGCCGCGGGCCCGCTCGACCGCTCGACGCCGGCCCGTCCCAGGCGGTGCGAAGCGGGCCAGCGAGAGGCGCGTTCAGCCGCCGACCCGGCTGATCCGGACGGCTTCGCCCTCGAGCGCGAAGAGGAGCGTGGTGCCCGTGGGGAAGGCCTCGCGGAGCAGCGGAGGCAGGTCGGGCGTCACGTTCATGGGGACGGTGGCCGGCACGGAACCGGCGCCGCAGCCGAAGACGCCCACGACGGCGGACGGATCCACGTCGGCCGGCAGCACGGAGATGCAGTCGTCGCTGAGCTCCAGCGAGGTCGGATCCCGGGGCATCCGCGACACGGTCAGGCCGAGGAACTCGACCCTCTGGATCGCGCCGTCGGACGCGCTGTCGAACGCGCCGTCCGACTCCTCGGCCTCGTCGGCGAAGGAGATGACCGCGACGGTGTCGACCCGCTCGCGCGTGAGCCACAGGGTCGCGCCCGCCGTGGCGACGACCGTCACGACCAGCGACGCGGCCGCGACGGCGCGGAACGCGCGCGGGGAGAGGCGTCGCCTCCGGGGGTCGCGGGATCCGGCCGGCGGCGCGGGGTCCTCCAGGTCGCGTACCGGGTCGACGGGCGCTTCGCGGGCGTCGTCGCGGGCGGGATCGGGGATCGGATGAGCGGGTGGCGTCGGCCCGGCCTCGGGCGCCGCCCCCCGGACGACCGCCGGTGCGGAGCCGAGGGCGGCGAGGCGCGCGTGCGCCTCGGGGTCGTGCGCCAGGTCGGGGTGCGGACCATAGACCCGGCGGCGCAGCTCGCGGAGCTCGTCGCGGGCGGCATCGGCCTCGTGATCCATCCCCGCATCGTGTCACGCCGCCTCCACCACGGGACAGGGGCGGAGCGCCCCCGCATCGCGGGTCACGCCACCTCCGGTCCCTTCGCTGGCTGGCACCTCGGGTCACGCCGCCGGCTGGCACCTCGGGCACCACCACGCGCGGCGGGCCCGCTCGCTCGTGCTGCCGGGATCGTCGAGGCCGATCACCGTCGTGCCGCAGCGGAGGCACGGCCGACCCGCGCGGCCGACCACCCAGTGCGTGCGGCCACGGCGGGGGTCTCCGGTGGTGATCTGGTACGCGCCGGGCACCGTCGCGGAGTGCCGCAGCGAGCGGGCGGCGAGGTCGACGAGCGGCGGCAGGTCGACGTCGGCGACGCGCGTGGCGGGATGCACGCCGCGGAGGAACCCGACCTCGTTGACCCACAGGTTGCCGAGGCCCGCCATCGGGCGCTGGTCGAAGAGTGCGGCGCGGATCGTGTCGCCGGGACGGGCCGCGAGGCGGGAGACGGCGAGCGCCGGATCCCAGTCGTCGCGCAGCGGATCCGGCCCGAGGTGCCCGACGACCGTGCGCTCGTCCCGGGTGGGGATCAGCTCGACCACGGGCAGGTCGATGCCCCACAGGGTGCGACCGTCGTCGAGGCGGAGACGCACGCGCACCTGGTGCTGGATCCGTGCGGGCACCCGCTTGCCGACGCCCGTGACCGTCCACGAGCCCTGCATGCGGAGGTGCGTGTGGAGGGTGGTCGCGTCGTCGAGGCGCATGAGCAGGTGCTTGCCGTGGGTGTCGAACGCGGTCATGCGCCGACCGCCGAGCCGGACGCCCGCTCGCGCGCCGGACCGCAGCTCCCCGTCGGCGATGAGGGCGCCACCCACCTGCGCGCGGAGGCGTGCCGCGAGGACGAAGACGGAGTCACCCTCGGGCATGCTCCGACGCTAGCCGCGGCCGCCGACAGCCCGTCCGGCGGGGTCGGGGACGTGGGACCGGGCGAGGTGGCGCGTCTGCGCCGCGTACCGGCCCATGCGGCGGTGCTGCACGATCCCCCACGGCACGGCCACCGCCAGGCAGGCGATGGCGATGATCCAGACGGGGACGAGCCACCCGGTGAGGTCGCCGCGCAGGAGCGTGGGGACGAAGATCGCGACGACCAGCATCACCGACTGGCCGAGCTGGAAGGGCTGCAGCGTCCGGGTGTAGACGGCGAGGCGGGCGGCCCGCCACTCGAGCTCCGGTTCGAGCTCATCGCGCTTGCCGGCGGCGCGGCGCACGACGGCCGCGCGGTCCTCCTTCGCCAGGCCCTGGGTGATGGTGGACCCCGAGAGCTGCGCCCCGATGGACACGAAGATGCAGGTGAGCGCCGGCGCGAGCAGCGAGAACTGGAGCGCGAACGCCAGGACCTCCGCCGGCTCCTGCGGCTCGAACCGGTCGAGCAGGAGGGTGCCGGCGACCGTGACGACGAGGGCGATCACGAACACCAGCCCGACCAGGCGCCACTTCCGGCGGGGCGTGCCCTCGGACCAGTCGAGGTCGATGGAGATGGCGGGCCCGTCGTCCCGCGGCGCTCCCCGGCGGGCCACGGCGGCGGCCTGGGCGCGGAGCACGAGGATCCAGCTGGTCGCCGCCGTGCCGACCGCGGCGGCCACGACGCCCGCCACGACCAGGACGGACACCCCGGCGAGCAGCGACGCGACGGCGTGCACGACCACGGCGAGAGCCGTGACCCCCAGCCACACGAACAGGCGCACCGGCCGCCGGGGCGTGCCGTCGGGTCCGGTGGCGGCCCTCGCCCCGCGCAGCTCCAGCAGGCCGAGGGACGGCGTGAACCCGAGCGCGAGCATCCCGGCGATGACCTGCGGGAGGACCGCCGCGGCGATCGCGCTCCCGTCGGCGTCGGGCCCGGCGCCGGTCGCCGCCTGGAGCAGGCCGTACCCGTACAGCGTCGCCTGCCCGACGAGCAGCGCGACGAGCAGCACGACGAGCGCGATGCGCGCGCCGACCCCGCCACCCGCCCCCGGGGTCGACGGGGATGCTGCCTGCCCGGTGCCGCGCGCGCTCATCCCACGACCGTATCGGGCGTCGCCGTCGTCCCCGGACGTCCGCCGCGACCTCGCCGCTCCCCCGCGCGCCCCCACCACCGGCCTCCGCGAGGGTCCACACTCGACCCACGACCCGAACCGCACGCCGCGCCCCCGCGCAGCGAAGGAGCCCCATGAGAATCACCGGCCGCACCGTCCTCATCACCGGAAGCACCTCGGGCATCGGCCGCGGCCTCGCCGAGCGGTTCCACGCGGCGGGCAACCGCGTCGTCATCGCGGGGCGCCGCGCCGACCTGCTCGCGGAGATCACCGCGCAGCACGACGGCATGGCCGCGGTGGTGCTCGACGTCGCCGACCCCGCGTCGATCCTCGCCGCCCGCGACGAGCTCGCGGTGACCCACCCCGACCTGGACGTCGTCATCACCATGGCCGGCATCATGCAGGCCGAGGACCTCCGCGACCCCGCGCACCAGGCGACCGCGGAGGCGATCATCGCGACGAACCTCCTCGGCACCATCCGCACGGTCGACGCGTTCCTGCCGGTCCTCCTCGCGGGCGACGAGGCGACCCTCATGACCGTCTCGTCGGGCCTCGCGTTCGTGCCGCTGCCGGTGACCCCCACGTACAACGCGACGAAGGCGGCCGTGCACTCGTACACGCAGAGCCTCCGCGCGCAGCTCGCCGGCTCGTCGGTCGAGGTGATCGAGCTGGTGCCGCCCAAGGTGCAGACCGCGCTCATGCCCGGGCAGGCGGAGGCGGGCGACGCGCTGCCGCTCGAGGACTTCCTCGACGAGGTGATGGGCATCCTGCAGGCGCGCCCCGAGGACGAGGAGATCCTCGTGCAGGACGTGCACGGCCTCCGCTTCGCCGAGCGCGACAGCCGCCACGACGAGATGCTGGCGCTCCTCAGCGGGCGCTAGCGGGCAGCCCGCGCCGAGCGGCGGTCCGCCGCTAGCTGCTCTGCCGCACCACCAGCGTGGTCGGCATCAGCGTGAGCGGATCCACCTGCTCGCCGGCCACCAGCCGCACCAGCACCTCGGCCATCTTCTGCCCGAACTCCTGGTTCGGCTGGCGCACGGTGGTGAGCGCGGGAACGGCCGACTTCGCGAAGTAGTCGTCGTCGAAGCCGACCACCGCCACGTCCTCGGGGACGCGCAGGCCGTGCTCGCGCAGCTCCGCGTAGACGCCGGCGGCCATCTGGTCGCTCGCCGCGAACACGCCGTCGATGGGCTCGCCGCGCGCGAGCAGCGTGCGCATGGCGTCCGCGCCGGAGGCGGGCGAGAAGTCGCCGAACGCGACGAGGGTGGGATCCAGGCCCGCCGCCGCCATCGCCTCGCGGAACCCGCGCAGCCGGTCGATGCCCGCGGGCATGTCCTGCCGGCCGGCGACCGCGGCGATGCGGGTGCGCCCGCGCTGGATGAGGTGCTCGGTCGCGGCGCGCGCGGCCCCCACGTTGTCGACGTCGACCGTGGGCGCCTCCCGGTCGTCCTGCCGCAGCGGCCGGCCCGCGAACACGACCGGCAGCCGGTCGCGGAGCCCGCTGAAGGTGGCGTCGCCCGAGTGGTGCGACACGACGAGCACCCCGTCGACGTTGCCGCCGAGGAGGAACCGCCGCGTCTTCTCCGCCTGGGCAGGCGAGGAGATGAGGAGCGTGAGCGTGTACTCGGTGGCCGCGAGGTACGTCATGGCGCCCTGGATGAGCGCGGAGAAGAACGGGTCCGCGAACACCCGCGCGGTCTGCTCCGGCATGACGAGCGCCAGCGCGTTCGTGCGGCGCCCCGCGAGCGAGCGCGCCGCGCGGTTGGGCACGTAGTTGAGCTGCGCGATGGCCGCGTTGACCGCGGTGACCACCTCGGGCGCGACCCGGTCGGATCCGTTCACCACACGCGACACCGTGGCCCGGCTCACGCCGGCGAGCGCGCCGACCATCTCGAGGGTGGGCGGGCCCTGCTCGGCGTTGACGGCCACGGTCCCCCTCGGGTGGATGCCGCCCGGTCGGGTGCGGCGCGGATCAGGTCGAGTGTACGGCCGCGCCTACCCCTTCACCGCTCCCGCCATGATCCCGGAGATGAGCTGGCGCCCGGCGAGCACGAACAGCGCCAGCAGCGGCAGGGTCGCGAGCACCGCGCCGGCGAGCACGATCGAGTAGTCGACGTACCGGGCGGACTGCAGCTGGCTGAGCGCGACCTGCAGCGTCGGGTTCTGCGGCACGACGAGCAGCGGCCACAGGTAGTCGGTCCACGCGGTCATGAAGGTGAAGAGCCCGAGGATCGCCATCGCCGGTCGCGCCGCCGGCACGCCCACGTGCCAGAAGGTGCTGATCATGGAGGCGCCATCCATGCGCGCCGCCTCGATGAGCTCGGTCGGGATCACGTCCACGAGGTACTGCCGCATGAAGAACACGCCGAACGCGGTCACGAGCGTCGGCACCACGACGGCGCCGAGCGTGCCGGTCCAGCCGAGCTGCTTCATCATCATGAACAGCGGGATGATGCCCAGCTGCGTCGGCACCGCGAGCGTCGCGATGACGAAGACCATGAGCCCCTCGCGGCCGCGGAACCGGAGCTTCGCGAAGGCGTACCCGGCGAGCGTCGAGAACGTGATGACGGAGACGCTGATGACCACGGACACGATGACGCTGTTCATGAGCGCGAGCCAGAACGGCACCGTGCCCACGACCTCGGCGACGTTGATCCAGAACCGGCCGCCCGGGAGTAGCGACGGCCAGGTGTCGGTGAGGGCCGACTTGTCGCTCGACCCCATCACGACCGACCACCACAGCGGGTAGGCACCGCCGAGGAATACGGCGAGGATCAGGCCGTAGGCGAGGAACCCGGGGCGGCGGTCGATGCCGGTGCCGCCGCGCGGACGACGCCGGGGCCCCCGGCCGGACGCGGCGGGCGACGGCCCGTCGGAGGTGCGCGGGCGCACGGCGGCGGGACGGTCGGTGGCGGTCGCGGTCATGATCGGGGCTCCTCATCGCGGACGGCGGTCCGCTCCTCGGGAAGGACGGTGTCGGGCACGCGCGGCACCGCGGTGGCGCCGGGCGCGGGAGCGGCGGGCTGCGCGCGGAAGCGGGTGATGGCCCGTCGGGTGCGGCGCGCGGATCCCCGCGCCTCCACCCCCGCGATGCGCCGGGAGAGCCAGAAGTTGAGCAGGCCGATGAGCACGATGAGGAGGAAGAGGATCCACGCCACGGCGCTGGCCTTGCCGAAGTCCTGCCGGTTGAAGGCGAGGTCCCACAGGTACAGCACGGTCGTCTGGTACTGCCGCTGCGGCCCGCCCGGCGTCGAGCTCGCCGCGTTGAACAGCTTCGGCTCGGTGAAGATCTGGAGCCCGCCGATGGTCGCCGTGATGATCACGAACACGAGGGTCGGGCGGATGCTCGGCACGGTGATGGAGAAGAAGCGCCGCACGGATCCGGCGCCGTCGAGCGCGGCGGACTCGTGCACGTCCCGCGGCACCGCCTGCATGGCGGCGAGGAGGATGAGCGCGTTGTAGCCGGTCCAGCGCCAGTTCACCATCGTCGCGATGGCGAGGTGCGAGGGCAGCGTCTCGGTCTTCCACATGACCGGGTCGAGCCCGATCTCGGTGAGCAGGTTGTTCACCAGGCCGTACTTCTCGCCGAACATGCTGCTGAAGATGATCGCCACGGCGACCGGCGTGACGATGTACGGGAGGATCACGCTCATCCGCCAGAACGTCTTCGCGCGGAGGTTCTGGTCGAGGATGGCCGCGATGGCGGCCGCGACCGCGAGCTGCGGCACCGTGGACAGCAGGAAGATGCTGAAGGTGTTGTAGACGGAGTTCCAGAACAGCGGGTCCGCGAGCTCGACCGCGTAGTTCTCGAAGCCGATCCAGTCGCCGGCGCCCGTGAGCAGGTTCCAGTCGTTGAGCGACACGACGAACGTGTACACGAGCGGGAAGAGGCCCACCAGGGCGAAGAGCACGAAGAACGGCGCGACGTAGAGGTACGGCGAGTAGCGGAAGTCCCAGGTGCTGAGGCGCTGGCGCCAGGTGGGGGCGTCGGGTTCCCGCGGCGGCTGCACGCGGGATCGGGGTGGCGCCGGCGGGCGCAGGGTGGTCGTCATCGGTCCTTCTCTCGCGCGTGTGGGAGGGGTGGGGGGGGGGGGGGGGGAAAAAAAAAGAAAGGGGGGGGG